>JBAZVI010000009.1 GCA_041660925.1 Elusimicrobiota bacterium | reverse complement strand
CATCTTCGGCCGTCTGCGGCGTCGCTCCTCGCTCACATAGCTTCAGCTATGCTCGCTCGTCGCTCCTTGCATCCAATCCGAAGCTGGGCCCCCAAAACGCACGCTATTACTCGGACGGACTCCTAGAGGTCCAAGCCGAGCGCCTTCAGTTGGCGCTCGGCTTGCTGTGCCCAGCCGCGGTTGGCCATGGGGCTGGCGGGGCTCGGATGCAGGACCGTCCCCAGGCGCAGGTCCAGGCCTTCGAGCGCGCGGCGCGCGCTGGCTTCGGCGAAGGCGCCGATCCCGACGACGAGGCGCGGGCGGTAGTGCTCCGCCAGTCGGCGCAGCGCGCGGTCGCAGGCCGCGAGCAGGGGGGCGCGCTCGGCGGCGGGGAGCTTGTCGGGGGTGAGGTTCTTCCCCCCGTCCTCGAGGAAAAGGAGGGGGCAGTAGTTGAGGACGACGAAGCGGCGGAAGAACGCCGCGGGGGTCCCGAAGCGCTCGCGCGCCCAGCCCCAGAGCCGCGCGCCGCTCACCTCGCTGCGCCGGCAGGCGAAGCCCAGCACCGGGCGCTTGGGATGCTCCCGCGGGGGGCGGCCGACCGGCCCTTCCAGCCCCAGCCAATCGCGGGACGTGCGCACTTCCCCGAAGGGGACGCCGGTCTGCGCCATGCCCCACGGGCCGGGGTTCATCCCGAGCAGGAGGACCTCGCGCGGGGCGGTCCCGTAGCGCTCGAGGTAGGCCTCGTGCACGCCGCGGGCGTACTGGAGCGGGTCGTAGACGAAGGCGACCGGGGGGGAGAAGCGAAGGCCCGCGAGCTCCCGTGAGAGCTCGCGGGCCGTTTCGACGGGCGTCATCCTACTCCGGCTTGGCGCTCGGGGCGACTTCCTCGGCCGCCAGCGGCTTGGCCTTCTCGCCGCCGCCGAAGAGCACGGCGATGCGGACGCCGCCGGCGAAGTTGTTGGGGATCTTCTTCGACTCCCGCTCGGATTGGAGCGTCGTCGTCTTGGCGCTCATCTGGCCGCCCACGTCGATCATGACGTGCGCGAGGTTGAGGCCGAAGCCCGCGGTGTAGGCGAGGCCGGAGGCGGTGTCCGAGAGGTTCTTCTTGAGGCCCGCGCGCAGAGGGATGTTGATCCAGCTGCGGTTGAAGACGTTCACCTCGGTGCCCAGGCCCATGTAGCGCGACTTATAGCCGTCGATGTAGCTCACGTTCTCGGTGAGGTCCATGTCGGCCGCCAGGTGCCAGAAGTTGAAGGGCGAGATCGACGCGCCGGCGCGCATCTGCCCGTGCAGGGAGAAGCGGTCCCTCTCCCCCGAGGTCCTCGCCGCGTCGGGCTGCTTGAAGGTCGGGTTGTTGATGTTGCGCGCGACGAGGCCGAGCTTCGGCCGCCCGAGGGCGCCCTCGAAGGTCTTCTTCACGTCCCAGAGGACTCCGAGGTCGGCGGCCGGCTGGAGGCTCGTCTTCGCGTCGTCCTTGAACTTGTCGATGGAGTCCGAGTCCTCGGCGACGACGCGCAGCTCGTGATAGCCGACCTTGCCGGAGATGAGCTTCAGGTTCCCGCCGAGGATGAGGCCGGTCTCGCCGAGCTCGCGGCCGTAGCCCACACCGAACTCGTTGAACATGCCTCCGCGCAGGACCAGCTTGGATTGGTTATTGGTCAGCTCGCTGCCTAGGACGCCGACGGTCCGGTCGAGCTCGGGCGAGGCCCCGAGGTAGGTCTCATTGAGTGCGAAGAAGGCGAGGCGCTTGAACTTGAAGGTCATGGCGCCGGCGACGTCCACCTGCGCGCCGTTGCCCGCCTGCCCGAGGTGGTCGAAGGCCTCGTTGATCTTCGCCGTCGTGCAGTTCGCGGCGTCGAGCTTCGAGCAGGAGTCGTTGAGCTTGTTGAGGTCGTTGGCTCCCTGGATCACCGAGCCGGTGAACTCGCCGCGCGCTCCGACGTTGACCGCGAAGCCCGAGGCGTTGTCGAGGTGGCTCAGCGCCGCGGGGTTGTAGAAGACCGCGTCGGGGCCCTGCGCGATGGCGACGCCGGCGCCGCCCATGCTCATGGCTCGAGGGCCGAAGTCGTGCCAGGGTGTCGCCATCGCTGGCGCGATGGCGACGAGAGAGAAGATGAGCGCGATCGCCGGCGATTTGAACTTGTGCATGTCCATGACCTCTTTTAGCCCTTTTGGGTGCGTTTCCGACGAGACGGAATCGGAAACCCGCGCGGCGGATTTCCGATCACTCGCTCTTGAGGAGCGCGAGCTCGAAGCCGTCGAACTTCTTGCGCAGGACGCGGAACATGACTTCGATGGAGACGCCGATGCCGAGGACGAGGCCGAGGAGTCCGGCGAAGCCGCCGATGGTCTCGGGCTTGAGGCCGAACACCGCGGAGAAAAGGCCGAAGGCGATGCCGATGACGAAGCCGGCCAGCAGCGCGAAGACCACGGCCCGCCACATGAAGGCCCACCAGACTTTGAGGGCGAGAGCGCGCGTCGGTTCGATCCGTTCCATGGTTCTCCTCCGGGCGCGGAATCCCTGCGGGATTCCGCGGGTTCAAGACAAACGGCGGCGACGAATCTCAGGCTACCAAAAAAAGACGCCCCGCGGGAATTCCCGCGGGGCGTCCCTTCGGGTTAGACCAGCGCGGCTGCTCTGCGGGCCGCCTTGGCCCGAGCGGCCAGTCCGGCGTCGTCGCGCAGCGCCTGGGCCTTGTCGGCGACCTCCCAGGTGAAGCCCGGCTCCGTGCGGCCGAAGTGGCCGAACGACGCCGTCTGCCGGTAGATGGGCCGGCGGAGCTTCAGCGAGGAGATGATGCCCTTCGGCGTCAGCAGGAAGTTGCGCCGGATAAGGCCCTCGATGCGGCGCTCCTCGATGACCGAGGTGCCGTGGGTGTTGATGTAGAGGCCGACGGGCTCCGCCACGCCGATGGCGTAGGCGAGCTGGACCGTGCACTCCTCGGCGAGCCCGGCCGCGACCACGTTCTTGGCGATGTAGCGGGCCATGTAGCAGGCCGAGCGGTCGACCTTCGTCGGGTCCTTGCCGGAGAAGGCGCCGCCGCCGTGGGGCGCCCAGCCGCCGTAGGTGTCGACGATGATCTTGCGGCCGGTGACGCCGGTGTCGGAGACCGGTCCGCCGACCACGAACTTCCCGGTCGGGTTGATGTAGAAGCGCGTCTTGTCGTCGACGAGGCGCTTTCCGAGCACCGGGCGGCAGACGGTCTCGATGATCTCCCTGCGCGCCTTCTCGGTGATCTTCTTGCCGGTCTTGTCGAGGATGCTCTCGTCGTGCTGGGTCGAGAGGACGACGGTCTCGACGCGCAGCGGGCGGCCGTCGAGGTATTCCACCGTGACTTGGCTCTTGCCGTCGGGCCCGAGGTAGGGCAACTCCTTGGAGCGGCGCACGTCGGAGAGGCGGCGGGTGAGCTTGTGCGCGAGCATGATCGGCAGCGGCATCAGCTCGGGGGTCTCGCGGTTGGCGTAGCCGAACATCATGCCCTGGTCGCCGGCGCCGCCGGTGTCCACGCCCTGGGCGATGTCGGGGGACTGCCGGCCGATCCCGTTGAGGACGCCGATGGTCGAGGCCTCGAAGCCGAAGCGCAGGTCGTTGTAGCCGATGTCGGCGATGACCTGGCGGACGAGGGCGTCGACGTCGACGAAGCTCTTCGTGGTGATCTCACCGCCGACGACGACGAGGCCGCGGGTGCAGAAGCTCTCGCAGGCGACGCGAGCCGTCGGGTCCTCTTTCAGGATGGTGTCGAGGACCGCGTCCGAGAGCTGGTCGCAGACCTTGTCGGGGTGCCCCTCGGTGACGGACTCCGAGGTGAAAAAGTATCGGCCGTGTCGCTGCATGTGCTTGATCCTCCTATGGGATACGTCCCGGCCCATAGGGCTGGGAACAAGACATTATACAAATTCTAGTGGAAGTCTCGACGATACAGGGGTCGTTTTTCCCTATCTCCCCTTCCTGCGGGAAGGGGGGATTCCGCTGGTCGAAGTTCGTAAATGGAGAAGGCCCGCTTTCGCGGGCCTTCTCTCTGCTAAGTCCTCCCTATCCCCTGCCCCCTTCCCGAGGGAAGGGGAGGGTAGGAAAGTCGGGCGGCCTCAGATGTGGCCGTGCACCCATTTCGCAGCCGAGTCGAGCAGGATCTGCGTCCGCTTGGGGGAGTCCGTCTCCGCGTAGGTGCGGATGAGCGGCTCGGTGCCCGAGGGGCGCATGAGCACCCAGTGGTCGCCCTCGAGGACGACCTTGACGCCGTCGAGCGTCAGGACGCCCTTGATGGGGCTGCCGGCGATCTTCTGCGGAAGCTTCTTCTGCACCTTGGCCGCGAAGATCGCCTTGTCGGCGACCGCCTTGCTGACGTGGAAGTCCACGCGCTTGAAGTCCGAGGCCCCGTGGGCCTTCTCGATCTCGGCCCAGAGCTCGGAGGGCTTCTTGCGGCGTTTGACGAGCATCTCGAGGACGAGGAGCGCGGTGAGCATCCCGTCGCGCTCGGGGGGACAGCCCTTCCAGGCGTAGCCGCCCGACTCCTCGCCGCCGATGACGGCCTGGCCGGAGGCGAGGCGTTCGGCGACGTGCTTGAAGCCGACCGGCAGCTCCTCGAAGGGCAGATTGTGCGCCTTCGCCACGCGCGCGCCGAGGTAGCCGAGTGAGACCGACTGCACGATCTTGCCTTTCAGGCCCCGGACCCCGACGAGGTACTCGATGAGCATCGGGAAGAGCTGGCAGGGGGTGAGGTAGCGCCCCTTCTCGTCGAGGACGGCGACGCGGTCTCCGTCTCCGTCGAGCGCGAGGCCCACGAGTGCCTTCTCCTTGAGGATGCGCTCGCGCAGCGCCGCGAGGTTCTTCTCGATGGGCTCGGGGTTGACCCCTCCGAACAGGGGGTCGCGTTCGGAGCGGATCTCGACGATCTTCTTGTTCCCTTTGGCGAGCTCGCCGAGGAGGCCGCCCGCGGAGCCGTGCATGTAGTCGACGACCACGGTCCCGCTCAGGCGTCCCAGGAAGGCCGCGGGGTTCGCCTTGGCGCGCAGGAAGTCGAGGTATTCCTTGCGGTAGGACTTCTTCACGGGCTGGCCGCCGCGCACGGGGGCCGCGCGGTCGAGGAAGCTCTCGACCTCGGTGGTCACGGCCTCGGAGGCGGCGCGGCCCTCGAGCTTGAGCTTGATCCCGTTGTAGGCCGGAGGGTTGTGGCTGGCCGTGACGACGACGCCGAAGGCCTTGAGCTTCTGGGTCAGGAAGCTGACCGCCGGGGTGGGAAGGGTGTCGGCCATCAGGATCGCGGAGTGGCCGTTGGCGTCCATGACGCGGGCGATCTCCTCGGCGAAGGCCTCCGACATGAAGCGGCGGTCGTAGCCCACGAGCACCGTGTGCTTGGACTTCGTCTTCGGGGGCTTGGTCTTGAGGAAGTCCGCGACCGCCTGCGCCACGCGGCGCACCCGGTCGTGCGTGAAATCGCGCGCCATCATGCCGCGCCAGCCGTCGGTGCCGAATCGGATGTCCATTGTCGCGTCTCCTCGGCCTATAGGGCCGAATGCTCCGTCGTCGTCGAACCGTCTCCGAGCGCCCGGCCCGGACCGAGGGTCGAGCGCGGGCCCACGCGGCAGCCCTGTCCCACCACGCAGCGCGAAAGCCGCGCGCCTTCCCCGACGCGGGCGCCGGCGAGGAGCACGCAGTCCTCGAGCGCGGCCCCGCGGCCCACGACGCAGCGGGGGCCGAGACAGACCGAGCCCGTGAACCGGACTCCCGGCGCCACGCGCGCGCCGCGCCCGATCAGCACGCGGCCTTCCCCGTCGTGGGCGGCGTCCGCGCCGAGGCGGACGCCGGGCTCGAGCAGGAACGCGCCCTTGCGCCGCAGCTCCGGGCGGTGCAGGGGGGTGAGGCCGGCGAGCGCGTCGAGATGGGCCTGGAGGTACTTCTCGACGGTGCCGATGTCGAGCCAGTAGCCCGGGCTCACCCATGCGTAGAAGGGCCGCTTCGCGGCGAGCAGGCCGGGGAAGAGTCCCCGCTCGAGGGAATAGACGCCCGGCGGGATGCGCTCGAGCACGGAGGGCTCGAAGAGGTAGGCCCCCGCGTTGATCGTATTGGTGGAGATCTCGTCGGGGGAGGGCTTCTCCAGGAAGCGGCGGATGCGCCCGCGCGCGTCGGTCTCGACGAGACCGTAAAGGGTGGGGTCCTTGACCGGCGTCAGCGCGATGGAGGCCTCGGAGCCGCGCGCGCGATGGAAGCGCAGGAATGCGCCGAAGTCCATGTCGTGCAGGACGTCCCCGTTGAGGACGAGCAGGGTCCCGCGGGTCCCCGCGCAGGCGTTGCGCACGGCGCCGCCGGTCCCCAGCGGCTCCTTCTCGAAGGAGTAGCGGATGCGCAGGCCCAGGCGGCGGCCGTCGCCGAAGGCGCGGCGGAACGCTCCCGGGCGGTAGGCCGTCGCGAGCGTCACCTCGCGCACCCCGTGGCGGCGCAGCAGCGCCAGCGGGTGGTGCAGGAAGGGGACGTTGACGACCGGCAGCAGGGGCTTCGGGGTCGAGCACGTGAACGGCCGTAGCCGCGTGCCCTGTCCGCCGGTGAGGATGAGCGCTTTCATCGTTTATTGGACAGGGGCGGATTGTATCAAAAAACATATAATCGCACCCGCATGGAAAGGCCACCGCGGACGAGTCCCTTCGAGGCCGGGCCGGAGCCGACCCTCTCGCGGCCGGTCGCCCGCAAGGGCGGCGGCCCGCGCTGGGCTCTCGCGGGCTCCCTGCTCTGCCTCGCGGCCCTCTTCGCCGTCTTCGGCCGGGAGCTCTCCGAGTGGGGCCGCCTCCAGGACCGCCCGCCGGCATGGGACCAGTCCGTTCAGCTCGAGACCGCCCTCGACCTGCGCGACGCGCTCGCGCACGGGCGCCTGCGCGACTTCCTCCGGCAGAAGCCCAAGCCCGGGATGCCGCCCTTCCCTCCCCTCTACCATCTTTCCATCCAGCCGTTCGGCGGGGGGGCCGACGCGAACCGGGCGCTCTGGGCGAACTGGCTGCATCTGGGGCTGCTCATGCTGGCGCTCTGGGGGATCGGCTATCGCCTCAGCGGCCCCTGGCGCGCGCTCGCGGGCGCACTGCTCTTCGCCTGCACGCCCGTCGTCCAGGAGATGCTGCGGACCCAGCTCATCGACCTGCCGCTGACCGCCTGGGTCGCGGCGGCCTGGTGGGCGTTCCTGTCCGCGGAGGACTTCGCGCGTCTGGCGCCGTCGCTGCTCTTCGCCGTCGCCTGCGCCGCGGCGATGCTCACGAAGTGGAGCGCGTTCTCCTACCTGCTGCCCGCGGCCGCGTTGGCGCTTCCGGCGCTGACGGAGCCGCGCGCGCGGCGGAACCTGCTCCTGAGCGCCGCCCTCTTCCTGGCCCTCGTCCTGCCCTGGTACCTCGACCAGTGGCCGACCCTCATCCCGCGGCTCTTCGAGGCCAGCGCCGACGGGGCCATCCCGCTCTCGAGGCCGGGCGCTCTCTTCGTCTACCCGTCCATGCTCATGGAGGGCTTCAACCTCCCGCTGCTCCTCCTCGGCCTCATCGCGGTGTTCGTCCCCACGGCCGCGAAGAACGCGAAGGACAAGGGACCTCTGCTCGCCTGGCTGGCGTTCTCCGTCGTGTTCTGGACCGTGGTCCCGAACCGGCAGCTCCGCTTCCTGCTCCCGGGACTCGCCCCCTTCGCGATCTTCTGCGCGACGCTCTGGCCGCGCTGGCTGCTCGGCGCGCTCTGCGCCGTCCAGCTGCTCATCGCCGCGAACTATCCGCGGGGCTTCCTTCCCCGGATGTCGCTCGAGGGCCCCGTCCCCGTCGAGGTCTTCACGCGCTGGAAGCCCTACGCCGAGGACTGGAAGCTCCGGGACATCCTGCGGACCGCCGCCGCCGCGCGCGACGCCTCGCGCCCCGGAGCGAACGTCGTCGTCGTCGGCAACCATCCGTTCTTCAACTGCCCGACCTTCACCTGGGTCCTGCGCCGCGAGGGGCTGCGCACGCTCGCCGTCCGCGGCGTCAATCGCCGCCTCTGCGAGTTCGCGGAGTTCGTGGTGCTGAAGACCGGCTCCCTCGGGCCCGACGCGGTCACGGGCCAGCTGCCGGCGGTGCGCGACTTCATGCTCTCTCCCGCGGGCTGGTTCGGGTCGGGCTGGAGGGAGCTGCGGCGCTTCCCGCTCCCGGACGGCAGCGAGGCGGTCCTCTTCCAGCAGCGGCGCTTCGCGCGGCCGCCGCTGGCCGAGAAGGTCCTGCGCTTCGACTACTTCGAGGAAGGGAGCGTCAGCGCGCGGGACCTGCGCGTCGAGCTGGGCGACTTCGACCCCGCGCGCGGGCTCTACCCGCGCGTCCGGGTCCGAGCGGAGGAGCTCGTCGTGCGCGGGCTCCTCGTCCGGGACTTCGACGCCGTCCTCGAGGGGCTCGTCCTCATCCCGGCGGCGGAGGCGGGGAGCGACTCCCGGACCGTCCGGATGGGGACCAACGGTCTCCCGCTCGACGTCCGCTTCCTGCGGCTCGACCGCCTGTCCCTGCTGCGTGCGGCGGTCGGCGCCGACGCGCTCGCGGCCTTCATCTCGGAGCGCTCGCGCGGCGCCGGGCCCGTGCAGGCGGACATCGAGGGCGGACTGCTCCAGGCGGCCTTCCGGGTCCGCAACGCCGTCGTCTCCGCCGCGGTCCGCGCCGCGCTCGCGCCGGACGGGCGCTCGGTCTCCTTCGCGCTCGAACGCCTGAGCGTCGCGGGCATCCCGGTCCCGACCGCCCTCCTCGGACGGCACGCGCGCTTCACGCGCTCCTTCGCGCCCGACCCTGAGCTTCCCTTCGAGCTCTCCCTGGCCGGACTCCGCCTCGACGGCGGCCGCCTCCTCATCGGGAATCCCCGATAGGGGCTTCCCGACCGTCAGGAAATCCCTGCGGGGATTTCCCGGGGCTTGGTCCAGTCACCCATCCTATGAGAGAAGCGGAAGCGACGGAGTCCCCGAAGGGGACTCAGTCGAGTATCCGGGAGTAGGCCTTCTCGTAGTTGTCGAGCATGTCCGAGACCTTGAAGTTCTCGAACATCAGCGTCCGCGCGGCCGTGCCCAGGCGCCGGCGCAGGGCGTCGTCGGAGCAGAGGTCTCCGAGCGGGGTGATGAGGGCCTGAGAGGACTTGGGGTCGCAGAGCAGGCCCGTCACGTCGTGTCGGACGATCTCGGGGATGCCGTCGACGCGGGTCGCGACGACGGGGAGTCCGAGCGCCATCGCCTCGAGCAGCGCGTTGGGAAGTCCTTCCCAGAGCGAGGGCTGGACGAAGATGTCGAGGGCCGAGAGCCAGCGGGGGAGCTCGGACTTCTCGCCCGGGAGGAAGACCGCGTCCTCGAGTCCGAGCTGGCGCACCTTGTCCTGGAGCGCCGAGCGCAGGGGGCCGTCCCCCAGCAGCACGCACTTGACGGGGTGGATCGCGCGCAGCTTCGCCACCGCCTCGATGAGGAAGACGTGCCCTTTCTGGGGGTCGAGCCGCCCGACGGCGCCGAGCAGCGGCTCGTGTTCGGCGACGCCGAGCTCGGCGCGCAGGCGCGAGCGGTCCGCGCTCGAGGGGGTGCAGCCGGCGAGGTCCGTGCCGTTGTAGACGCGCAGGACCTTCTCGGGCTTGTAGCCCAGCTTTTCGACGAGGTGGCGGCGGGTGGACTCCGACTCCGCGACGAGCAGGTCGTCGGAGCCTTTGAGCAGCCGGTCCACGAGGAGCGAGACCTCGTCGCGCGTCCGGTAATGGACCCTCGGAGAGGTCAGCAGCTTGAAGTCCCCGTAGCCGAAGCGGCGCACCGCCCGGCAGAGCTGCATCGCCTGGTACATCACCGCGTGCACGATGTCGGGGCGGCGGGCGCGGATGAGGGCGGCCAGTCGGGCGACGTCGCGCAGCCGGGCGCGTCCGTTCTGCGGCCAGTCGAGCGTATCGACCGGGATGCCTTCGGAGCGCAGGAGCTCTCCGTAGCGCCCGGGGGCCTTGAGCGAGACGACGCCGACGACCTTGAAGCGCGAAGGGGGCAGCAGCGTCGCCAGCGTGTAGAGCGTCTTCTCGGCCCCGCCGACCGTGGTGGAGGTGGAGACGAAGAGGACGCGCCTCATCACGCCTTGTAGAACTTCCTGATCTCCGAGGTCACCCGCAGAGCGCTCTCTTCGGAGAGATCAGGGTACATCGGCAGCGCGATCGCCTCGCGGCAGGCCTGCTCGGAGACGGGGAAGTCCCCTTCCCGCCGGCCCAGGTCCTTGAAGGCCGGCTGCATGTGGAGCGCGACCGGGTAGTAGACCGCGCAGCCGACCTCGGCCTTCGTCAGGGCCTCGAGGAGCGCGTCGCGCTTCTGGGCGCGCGCGACGAAGAGGTGGTAGACGTGCCTCGTCCCCGCGGCGTCCTCCGTCGGGGGGGTCACCGGCAGCCCCTTGAGCTCGCGGCGGTAGAGCGCGGCGATCTTCGAGCGCTTCTCGTTCCAGGCCGCGAGGCGGCGGAGCTTGATGCGCAGGAAGGCGGCCTGCAGTTCGTCGAGCCGGGCGTTGCGGCCCGGCAGGGCGTGCAGGTAGCGCTCGCCCTTCGCCCGGCCCGCGTCGCGCAGGACGGTGCAGGTCTCGGCGAGCTTCGCGTCGCGGGTGACGACCGCGCCGGCGTCGCCGAGGGCGCCCATGTTCTTCGAGGGGTAGAAGCTGAAGGTCCCGATGTCTCCCATCGTGCCGACGGGCTTGCCCTTGTAGAGGCAGCCGTGGGCCTGCGCGCAGTCCTCGACGACGCGCAGACCTCCCTTGCGCGCGACCGCGAGGACGGCGTCCATGTCGGCCGGGAAGCCGAAGAGGTGGACGGGGACCACGGCCTTCATGCGCGGGGTCAGCGCGCGCTCGAGGGCCGCGGGGTCGATCGTGAAGTTCCGGGGCTCGATGTCGATGAAGACCGGCTTCGCGCCGATGGAGGATACCGCCGTGGCCGTGGCGATGAAGGTGAAGGCGGGGACCGCGACCTCGTCGCCGGGGCCGACGCCGCAGGCCTTCAGGGCGAGCTCGATGGCGTCGGTGCCGTTGGAGCAGCCGACGCAGTGCGGGGCGCCCATCGCCGCCGCGAACTCGGTCTCGAACGCCTTGACCTCCGGGCCGTTGATGACCATGCCCGAGTCCATGACGCGCGTCGCCGCGGCGAGGAGTTCCTCGCGCAGGTCGGAGTACTGCTGCTTGAAGTCCATCAGGGGGACCTTCCCCGGCTTCACGGCGGCGGCGGGCTTGTTCATCAGTAGGCTCCTCGTGCGGAGATCATAGCCGGGACGGTCTTGAGGATGATCTCAAGGTCCAGTCCCAGGGACCAGTGTTCGATGTAGTACATGTCGAGCGCGAAACGCTGCTCGGCGCTGATGTCCGAGCGTCCGGAGACCTGCCAGAGGCCGGTGATGCCCGGCAGGGTGTTCAGCCGCTTGCGGGCGGTCGTGCCGAAGTTCTTGACGAGCTCCTCGATCTCCCCGGTGTTCACCGCCAGGGGGCGTGGGCCCACGACGCTCATCTCCCCGCGCAGGACGTTGATGAACTGGGGGAACTCGTCGAGCGAGAAGCGGCGCAGCCAGCGGCCCACGCGCGTGACGCGCGGGTCGCTCTTGGCCTTGAAGAAGCCGCCGGTCTGGGCGTTGAGGCCGCGCACCGCGTCGAGCGACTTCTCGGCGTCGACGACCATCGTGCGGAATTTGAAGGCGTCGAAGGTCCTGTTCTTGAGACCGATGCGCTTCTGCTTGTAGAGGGCGGGTCCCTTCGAGTCGAGGCGGATGAGGAGCGCGATCAGCAGCAGGGGGAGTCCGAAGACCGTGAAGACCGCGAGGGCGAAGAGGGTGTCGAAGACGCGCTTGGAGAGGAAGTTCGCCCTCGTCAGGGAGGTGTGCTGGAGGCGGTAGGCCGGCAGGCCGAGGGAGTCGTCCATCTGGACCTCGCCGAGGCGCAGCTCGAGGAGGTCGGGAAGCATGGTGAACTCGAGGCCCGCGGACTCGCAGGCTTCGGCGAGCTCGAGGATCTCCTTGCGCGAGTGTTCGCTGCGCGCCAGGACGACCGACGCCGCGCCGGTCCGCGCCGCGAGGGCGAGGAGTTCCCCGGCGCCCGGGACGCCCGCGCATTCGACGATGCGCAGGCCGGGGTGGCGCTCGAGCAGGTTTGCGCGCAGGAGGTCCACGACCCGCCCGCCGCCGACGATCAGCAAGGGGGAGGTGCGCTCGAAGCGGGCGAGGAGTCCGTCGAGTTCCAGCACGAGGAACTGGGAGAAGCAGACGAGCCCCGCGGCGGCGGGCCCGGCGAGGAGGATCATCAGCCGGGAGTACTCGAGGCGCGAGAAGATGTAGGTCGCGGCCAGGGTCGCGAGCGTGCCGAGGGCGGCGCCTTTCAAGATCCGCAGGAAGCGGTCCGAGGCGCCCATCCAGGGGCGCGTGTAGAGCCGCGCCGAGTAGAAGAAGACGGCCAGCCAGAGGGGTACGACGGCCCAGAGCAGGCGCTCGTAGAGCTCCCAGCCGGGGAGCCCTCCGACGATGACGAAGCGGGAGGTCCACCACTCGGAATGGAAGCGCACGGAGTATGCGGCCAGGTAGGCCAGGACGACCGCGCCGCCGTCGAAGGCCAGGTGCAGTCCTCCGGTCAGGAGGTGGCGGAGCCAGCGCGGGAGACCTCCCGCAGGGGAGTGCCCCGGAGTCCCGGGGGCGGCCGGACCCGCGGTGCGCGGGGCGTCCACGGCCTCAGGCGAGGGCACGGCGGCGCAGCTCCTCGATGGCGGGGATCTCCTTCGGACAGACCTTCAGGTCGGTGAGGTTCACGGGGCCGCGGGCGCTCACGAGGATGTCGTCCTCGATGCGCACGCCGCCGAAGTCGAGGAGGCGGCAGGCCCGCGCGAAGTCCACGGACTTGCGGTGCTTCGAGCGCAGCTTCGGGTCGTTGAGGAGCGCCTCGATGAAGTAGATGCCCGGCTCGACCGTCATCACGAAGCCCGCCTCGAGCTTCGCGACGAAGCGGATGGGTATCTTCGTCGGGTTGGGGAGCACGCGCTTCTTCCCGCCGGAGCCGTCGTGGACGTCGAGGCCCATGAGGTGGCCGATCCCGTGCGGGTAGAAGAGGCGGACGGCCTCGCTCTGGACGAGTCCGTCGACGTCGCCCTTGAGGATGCCCATGCCCTTGAGCCCTTCGGCGAGGCGGCGCATCGTGAGGACCTGGAGGTCCGCGGAGTTCACCCCGGGGCGCAGGCGCTCGATGACCGCCTTCTGCGTCTCGAGCACGATGGAGTAGACCTCGCGCTGGACGGGACTGAAGCGCCGGCCCACCGGGAAGGTCCGGGTGACATCCGAGGCGTAGCCGTGCTTCTCCGCCGCCGCGTCGACGAGGAGGAGCTGGCCCGCGCGCAGGAGGGCGTCGTTGCGGACGTAATGGAGCACCGCGCCGTTGGCGCCGGCGGCGATGATGGAGGGGAAGGCCAGGTGCCGGAGGCCGCGGCGCATGCACTCGCCCTCGAAGAGGGCCTGGGCCTCGTACTCGCGCATGCCGGGCCGCACGCGCTCCATGAGCAGGCGGTGCGCCGCCGCGCTGACGACCCCGGCCTCGCGGATGAGGCGGAGCTCGCCGGCGTCCTTGAGGGTGCGCAGTTCCCAGAGCGCGTCGAGGAGGGTCTCGACGTCCTTCTTCGCGAACGGGGCGAGCTTCGCGTGCGTCTTCGCCGCCGCCGGGTTCGCGTAGAACCGGCGATAACCCTTGCGGGCGCGGCGGAAGTGCGCGGGGAGCTCGTCGGCGTAGGCGACGCGGTCGAAGCCGTAGAGGCGGCGGCACTCGGCCGGGCCGGGCACGTAGCCCAGCCAGACCTTGTGGGTGGCGTCGATGCGGGCGATGAAGAGGGTGCTCGTCCTGCGGCGGGGGTCCAGGAGGACGTGGAAGTCCGCCTCCTCGACGCCGGTCAGGTACAGGAAATTGGAGTTCTGGCGGAAGACGAAGTTGACGTCGTGGTTGCGGGGGACCTCGCCGTTCCCCGAGACCAGGATGAGGCCGTCCGGGAGGCGGGCCATGAGCTTGCGGCGGTGCTCGGCGTGCATGTTCATATGAGGATTATACAACCTTACTGCCCATCCCTTTCGGGAGGGGGCAGGGGGAGGGGGCAGATTGTCGTTACAACGGCAATTCTGCCCCCCTCTGTGTCTCCCCCGAGGGGGGAGACAGTAAGGAAAAGGGACCTACTCGGTATACACCCTGGAGAGCTCGGCGATGAGGCGGGAGACGTGGAACTCCTTCTCGATGAGCGTGCGGCCGCGGCGACCGAGCTCGGAGCGCCGGTCCGGGGTCTCCAGGAGTTCGCGGACGCGCTCGAAGAGGAGCTCCTCGTCTTTGGCGATCCAGCCGTTCTCCCCGGAGCGGACGAGGTCCCGGTTGCCGGGGATGTCGGAGGCGACGACGGGGAGCCCGCAGGCGAAGGCGTCGAGCACGGCGTTGGGGAGGCCCTCCCAGCCCGAGTAGTGGACGAAGACGTCGCAGTGCTGGATGCGTCCCAGGGCGTCCGCATGGGGCAGCCAGCCGGTCAGTTCGAACTTCTCCCCGAGGCCGAGCTCCGCGGCGAGCGCCCGGACGCGGGGGGCGAGCTCGCCATCCCCGATCCAGAGGCAGCGGACGTCGGGGCGCAGCGCGGCCAGGCGCGCCGCCAGGCGCACGAAGGCCTCGGGGTTCTTCGGCGGGCTGAGGCGGCCCGCGGCGCAGATCCTCCAGGGGGTGCCGCTTCCCCGGGGGGGGCGCTCCGGAGGCAGCTGCCCGAGATAGGCGTCGCGCACGACCCGGACCCGTCGGGCCGTCCCGAGCGAGCGTGCGTAGCGGGCCTCGCTGGGGGAGCAGGCGACGATCTCCCCGATCCAGGCGACCGAGGCCTCCAGCGTCCGGTAGAGGCGGCGGCTGGCGGGGGAGCGGTCGAGCTGGAGGAACGAGTAGCCGCGCGGGGAGTAGAGGACGCGGGGGACGCCGGCGAGGAGGCCGGCGGCGCGGGCGAGGTAGCCGGCCTTCGAGGAGTGGGCGTGCACGACATCCGGGCGCCGTTCGCGGAAGATCGCGCGCAGCCGCAGCAAGGCGGAGAGGTCCTCGCGCGGGGAGATCTCCCGGACCATCTCGGGGACGCGGATGCAGGTGCAGGCGCCTGCCGCACTCGCGAGTGCGGCGTGTCCGTCGCGCCGTTCGTCTTCCTTACGCGACGGACCGGCCGCCTGGCGCTCGAACTCCTCCGCCGAGGCGCCCGGCCGCACGTTGTAGACGAGAGTCGTCTCGAATCGGTCCGGGTCGAGGCCGCGGACGATGGCCGAGACCTGGTTGCCGGTCCCTCCGGGGCCGCCGCACTCGAGGACCTGCAGGATGCGCGTCTTCCGAGGGTTCACCCGCATATCGTCGCGGATTGACGGGACATTGTCAATTCGACAGGCGCACGCGGCCTCCGCGGACCTCGCAGGAGAACGGCGCGAGGGCGAAGGGGAAGTCGCGCTCCAGCCGCGCCCAGAGGGGTGTGCTGACGCGGGTCGTCCCCTCCAAGGAGGAGGCTTCGAGCAGGGTGACCCCGCCGAACAGGGGCACCGGGATCCCGGCTACGCGCAGCGCGAGCAGCCGCGTCCTGAACGCGGCGCCGCCGGTGGGGGAGGGTCCGCACTCCAGCTCCGTCACGGTGGAGAAGGGGATGCGGCGATAGACGCCGGCGAGCCGGATGCCGTCGTCGATCGCGAGCGCGTCGATGCGGACTCCGCGGGCGGCGAGCGCGCGACGGAGCGAGCCCTCCTCCAGGGTCGCGGCGAGCACTCGCAGTCCTCCGAGCCCGGCGAGTCGGAGCCCGTCCGGACGGGACGGGTCTCCCTCGGGGAGCAGGCGCGCGTCGCGGAGCTCGAGCGCGATGCCGGAAAGCGGGACCCCTCCGGGCAGGACGGCCTCGCGGGCCCGGACGTCCGCTTCCCCGTAGACGCCGCGGCGGGCGTCCCAGCGGGATACGCGCAGGCGCACGTCTCTCAGGGAGAAGAGCGGCGTCGTCCAGTTCGGGGCGGAGACGGCGCTCCCCGGGAAGGGGCGCGGCAGGCTCTCCCGCGCGCGGTAGAGGACGGCTTCGTCTCCGTCCGGCAGCGGCCAGCGTCCGGCCTCGGCGAACGCGCGCGCGAAAGCGCCGTCCGGGCGCAGGACGGCCGCGCGCGCCTCGGCGAGGCCGTCGACCTTCAGGGGCGGTCCAAGGTCGCCGCGCTTGAGGAGGACGCAGGGCTCCAGGTCCCAGAGCTTGTTCTGAGCCGCCTGGATGCGGGTCGGCAGGCCCAGCTGTCGCGCGGTCCAGATGAGGTTCAGGTTGTTGAGATTCCGGTGATTGGCGATGACCGAGAGGCCGCCTCCCTCGCAGCGGCGCAACATCTCCGCGAGCTTCCAGTCCTCCGAACGCGGCACGTGGCGCTTGAAGGACTGAAAATTATCGAAGGTCGTATAACGTGTTCCCGGGAGGTGCACGTCGAATGGGCCGACGACGGGGAAAGTGCGGTTCATCGCACCTGCGAACTGGAGCAGCGCCAGCGTCCACAGCAGTCGGCGGGGGATGGTCCAGGCGATGAACACGGGGAGCAGCGTGAGGCCGGGCAGGAGGTAGCGCGTCTGCCGGTTTGGGACGACGCTCCAGAAGACGTAGGAGACGAGTACGCTTAGCGCCAGTACTCGCGCACGAGAGTCCCGATGGGGCAGGAAGAGGGCGCACAGGGAGCAGACGGAAAAGAAGGCCCCGAGTTCTTCCGGGAACTGGAACAGGTATTGGATGAACGCGCCCCTACGCCAGAAAGGGACGGCATAATCGGCGGATGCCTGGATGAGTCGTTGCAGTATGAGAGGGATACGGACGGCGTACCATGGCAAGGCGAACGCACAGATCGGGAGGAGGGCGGCGAGGACATTGGCTCGTGATCCCGGCCGCCTTGCCGCGAGTATCGCCGTGATGAAGGCCGGGAGCAGGTAGGTGGCGAAGCTCCACTTGTGGAGCATCCCCATGGCGACTGCGAGGCCGAACAGGATGGAGGGCATCCGGCGAGTGAAGTTCTCGCTGCGATACCAGGCCCAATACGCCGTAGCCGTGCACGTGCTCAAAGGGAGGTCGATGAGTTGTTCATGCAGCAGTAATTGGACGATCGGGGAGCATGCGAAAGCGATGGCGACCGCTACGCTCCGTTCGTCCTTCTTTTCCTCCCAGGATAATCCGGAGATGGCGAGGCAGAGAAAGAGCAGATATATCCCGTTGATCCACAGGGCGTTGCCCGCTGGATTCGATGTCCCATAAGTCCAGGAGAGCGCGAGGTGATAGAGCGGTGGGAATGGCGGGATATAGTGCTTGGGTTCGATGATCCAAGGCAACATCCAGTCCCCGTCTTTCAGCGCACGGAAGTACTGCAGGGAGACGTCGAGGTGGTTCGCCTGGTCCCAGCCCGGAGGCCGGCTTTCATGCGCGATGAAGAAGCGGAGCTCAAGGGACTGGAAGAGCAGATAGGCGGCGAGCAGGCCGAGGGAGACTCCGAGGATTCTGCGGCGGGTCGCGGCGGCGGGCGTGGAGTTCATCGTGGCGTGGGGACCGACTTCGGCGCGTCAGTCCATGACGCGATAGCGCAGCAGGCACCAGAGGTAGACGAAGCCGTCGCGCCAGGAG
Organism: Elusimicrobiota bacterium; assembly: GCA_041660925.1. Taxonomy (NCBI): domain Bacteria; kingdom Pseudomonadati; phylum Elusimicrobiota; species Elusimicrobiota bacterium. The sequence continues at coordinate 198,034 of JBAZVI010000009.1, read as the reverse complement.
ATCTTCTTGCCCTCGGAGTAGGTGCGGCCGCTGTAGGAGATGGGGACTTCGTAGAGGCGCAGCTTGCGCTTGCAGACCTTCGCCGTGACCTCAGGCTCGAAGCCGAAGCCGTCCTCGCGCAGCCGGAATCCCCGGAGGATGTCCGCGCGGAAGACCTTGTAGCAGACCCCCATGTCGCTGAGATTCACGTTGTAGAGGATGTCGGTCAGGAAGGTGAAGAACAGGTTGGCGGCGTAGTGCCAGAAGAAGAGGACGCGATGGGGCCCGCCGAGGAAGCGCGAGCCGTAGACCACGTCGGCGCGGCCGTCGAGGAGGGGCTCGAGGAGGCGCGCGTAGTCGCGGGGGTCGTACTCGAGGTCGGCGTCCTGGACCAGGAGCAGGTCGCCGCTCGCGCGGTCGGCCGCGGTGCGCACGGCGGCGCCTTTGCCGCGATTGCGGTCGTGGCGCACGAGCACGAGGTCGGGGCCGGCGAGGCCCGCGAGGACCGCAGGGGTGCCGTCGGTCGAGGCGTCGTCGACGGCGACGATCTCCTTCTCGAGGGGAAGCTCGACCGCGCGCACGCGGCGGACGAGCTCCGCGACGGTCGCCTCCTCGTTGTAGACGGGGATCAGGACGCTCAGTCTAGGGATCGCCATCGGCGGCTCCATCGGCAGAGGATCGGGTCCAGCCCGGCGGCGGCGAAGGGGAGGAGGAACGGGAGGTAGAGCATTCGGTGGCGCGTCGCGGAGCCCAGGTCGAACTCGAAGATGGAGTAGGCGAGCCAGATGGAGGAGAAGAGCGCGAGCAGGGGGAAGCCGACGGCGCGGTCGAAGCCACGGCGCAGGCCGGCGAGCGCGAAGAAGAAGAGGAGGAGGGCGAGGACATTCTCCATGGAGGCGAGGATCCTCCCGAGCTTGCCGTCCATCGGGTAGAGTCCGGGAAGCGGCATGAAGAGCGAGTAGAACGCGGCTTTGGGCGCGAAGAAGAGGAGGTCTCTCCACGTGTTGAACGTCGCGTCGGGGAAGAGCTGCGTCTCGATCTTCCTCTCCATGTTGTTGTTCGCCCATTCGCGGTCATGGTCCTGGCTGAGGCGGCGGAAATCGCTGATCCAGCGCGGACCCGGGAGCCGGAGCCCGACGGCCGGCGGCGGGCTCGCTTGCGGCGGGCTCACGGCGTCGGAGGGCGGGGTGGCGACCTTGAGGAAGTAGGCGTCGTACTTGAGGTCCGATGCGGAGAGCGGCTTCACGATCCGGGTGGAGAGGGGGCGGTAGGTGATGAAGGTCGCGGCGATGAACACCGCCGCCAGGGCGGGCAGCCTCCAGCCTCCGGGAGTCCCGCGGCGCTCCCAGCCGCGCAGAAGCGCGGCGGCGAAGAGGGCCGCGGACAGGATGGGGATCAGATGTCCCCGCAGCAGGCCGCAGAGCACGAGGGACGCCGAGGCGAGCGCGTACTGCCCGCAGGAGGACGGGACGCCCCCTCGCGCGGACGGGGACAGGGGGCGGAGATAGAAATATACGGCGGCGACGACGGCGAGGGCCATCCAGGCTTCTTTGAGGTTCTGGGAGGAGTAGAAGACATGGGTGGGCCAGAGGGCCAGCAGCAGGGTCGCGAGCAGCGCGGCGCGTCCTCCCACCGCGAAGCGCGCGAGCAGGCCGAAGAGCAGGATGGCCAGCGAAGCCAGCAGGGCGTTGAAGAGCTTCGGGACGAGCGGGACCGGCGTGAAGACGCGATAGAGCGCGGCGATCCAGTTCGTGTAGAGTTCGCGTCCCGGCGCGAGGATTCCGAGCTTGACCTCGTCGGCTGTAAGCGGGCGTAGGAGTCGGCGAGCGTCCCGGTCGTACATCTGCGCGTCCGTATAGTAATAGGCGGGGAAGATGGGGGACTTCTCGGTGACGATGGCGGCCGCGCAGCGCAGCGCGAACGCCGCGAAGACGATGAGGAGCAGGGGACTCCGGAAGCACGCCATAGTCCTTGAAGTATCCATTATTTTTCGCCGGAGGAGGAAGAGGCCGAGGCGTCCCGCAGTCGATCGAGGATCGGCCGCGTCATCGCGAGATAGCCGTAGCGGTTGAAGTGGCGCCAGTCCGCGGGGCCGTGCACGAGCATCCTCTCCGCCGCAGCGCGCACGGTGGGCCGCGTGTCGACGAAATCCAGGCCGAGCCGCCGGCAGACGCTCCGAACGCCCGATACGAGCTCGTCGCTGCGCGCGGGGAATCCCCGGCTAGGGAAGCGGTCCCGGTCCGTCCGGAGGTTCTCGACGTCGGCGTCTCCGGGAGCGAGGCGGTAGCAGGAGAGCACGGAAGGGATGTAGACGACGAGGATGCGCGCTTTCGGGAAACCCGCGCGCAGGGCGCGCAGGGCCCCCTGCAGCACGAGGAGGCCCCGGACGGTCTCTTTGTGCGAGAGTTCGGGCGCCGGGCCCTGGAGGCGGCCGGGAATCCGGACGAGCCGGCCCCCGACGAGGACGTCGTTGTGCGTCGGGACGCCGCGGCTGTGGGTCGGGGGGAGCGGCGGCTGCGGCCGCGAGGAGAGGATCTCGAGCGCCTTGCGCGCCGAGGAGAGCAGGAAGCGGCCGAAGAAGAGGTTGGCGCCGAGGACGCCGCAGCGGTGCTCGAGGATGAGCGGGTGCCGGGCCGCGACCGCCGCTCTGAGCGCCAAGGCGGCCTCGTCCTCTCCCCCCGGCGGGGGGTCGAAGTACGCCGCGTCCTGGTAGTTCTTCGATTCACGGAGATTGTCCTCGAAGTCGTTCCCTTCGTAGACATACGCGAGGACGACGGAGGGCTCCGGGAGCCGGTAGAAGAGCGTCCTCCCGAGCTGCCCGAACATGGCGATGGGGGCTGCGACGAAGCCCGTGAGGCTGCCCGCTCCGCCGTAGCCGAAGGTGAGCACGTCGCGTCCCGTCCCTTCATGGAGGATGGCCATTGAGGCGAAGGGGCGGCGGCCGGACTTGTCCACGGTCTCCCATTCGTCTCCGAGGCCCACCGCGTACGAGTCCCCCGCGATGGCGATGTAGTCGCGGGGGGCGAGCGCTCTCTTCGTGCTCTGAGCCAGGATCGTCTGGGGGTAGTCGAGGCGCCAGCGCAGGCGATGGTTAAAGCGCGGCAGCAGGAGGGGGAAGAGGAGCTCTCCGAGCAGGTACAGCGCGAGCAGGACTGCTGCGAAGAACGCGGCCCCGAAGGAGAGGAGGACGAGCGAGCGTGTGCGGCTCACGAGCCCGCTCCGGGCGTGCGCGAATAGAGGACGCTGCGGACTCCCGGGTAGAGTTCGAAGGAATCCGTCCGCTTGAAGCCGAGCCTCCCGGCGTCCAGGAGGGCGCGGGTCTCCGCGTTGACGCGGTTCAGAGAAGCCAGGACCTCGGCATCCGGCAGCCCTTCGATGAAGACCGCCCGGTCGACCCCGCGCTCGCGCATGTGGATGAGGGCCTTCTCCGCCGAGTCCTGGGCGTAGCCGAGGCTGATGAAGCGCAGCGGCCAGCCGTTCTTCGCCGCGGCATAGGAGAGGTTGTTCGCGTTGAGAGCGGGATGCTCGAGGGCGACGACGACGACGCCCGTGCGGCCCGGCGGATGGTCGGCGACCCAGGCGGCGAAGCGCTCCTGCCCCCAGAGCGGTTCGGGCGCGGGTGGACCGTTGTAGGCGGCGGGGCTCCTCTCCAAGAAGAAGGAACGTCCGAGCGTCTGCGCCGCGAACATGTCGAGCGGCGGCGCCAGGAGGAACGCGAAGACGAGCGCGCCCGGCAGGCCCCTGGGCAGGCGGAGGTCGAGTTCACCGGCGATGAGCAGCGCGGCCGCCGGCAGGGCCGGGGCGAAATAGCGGATGTCCCTGTTGACGGCGGCGAGGACCACCAGCAGAGGGGGGAGGAGCCAGACGACCGGCAGGAGCCCGTCGGTCGCGGGCGGCGCTCCCTTCCGCGCGGCCGCGGCCTTCAGACGAGAGCCCCAGTGCGCGAGCGCCGCGATGAGGAGGAGGCCGTACCAGCGGGAGAGGATCGAGTCGAGGATCTGCGTCAGCGGAGCGGCGCTCGTGTACTGCCGGGCGAGGCTCCCGAAGCTCGCTCGCCAGGCGAAGCCGGCGATGAACGGCCAGTTGAAGGCGTACCAGCTCGCGGCGATGAGCGCGGCGGGCGCGAGGACCCGGAGCAGGAGCGCACGCCGGCGCTCCTCGTCCCAGCTCCGGCGCTCCCGCCATGTCAGCAGGAGGGCGGGGCCGAGGACGTAGAGCGGGAAGGTAATCTTGAGCAGGAGTCCGAGGCCCAGCAGGACCCCGAGCGCGAGGGTCTGCGCCGGCTTGCGCAGTCCGTCGGATTCCTCGAGGAGGCAGACCCAGGCGCTCACGGCGGCGGCGAGGGCGTACTCGACGTAGTACCTGCGCGAGAGTCCGTAGAGGAGCGGGAAGGTGAAGAGGACGGCGACGGCGAAGACCCCCGAGCGTCCGCCGTAGAGGCGGGAGGCCAGGCGGAAGACCGCGGCGCCGAGCACGAGCGTCGCCAGGACGTTTACGAGCAGTGCGGCGTCGAGCGTCCGTCCGAAGAGCGCGTAGAAGGGCAGGGGGAGGAGGGCGATGAGGGGCGCCTTGAAGCGGAAGAGGCCCGCCCAGGTCCGCGCGAACTCGAACGCGCCTGTGCGCAGTGAATCGAGCAGGCGGAAGCTCTCCTCGAGGTACCAGGCGTCGTCGAAGGTGGGGAAGGCGAGGTCCGCGCGGATGTACGCCCACTGCGCCGCGGCGAACGCCAGGATGATGAGGGCGGAGGCCCGCCGCGGCGGCATTAGAGCCCGCGTGCGCGCAGGTCGTGGATCTGGAGCATGCCGACCGCGCGGCCGCGGCGGTCGACGACGGGCAGGACGTTGAAGGGGTGCTTGCGGAGCTCCATGACCTCGACCGCGCGGGCGGCCAGGGCGTCGGGGCGGATCGTGGTGGGCTTCGGGTTCATGATGAGCTGCAGGGTGAGCGCCTGGAGGCTCTGGCCCGCCTCGAGGACCCGGCGGATGTCGTAGTCGGTGATGAGCCCCTTGAGCCGGCCGCGCGCGTCCACGACGGAGACGGCCCCGGCGTGCTGTCGCGTCATCTCGACGAGCATGCGGGAGACGGTCGTCCCCTCGCGGACGGTCGGGTTGCCCTTTCCCGAGCGCATGACGTCGGAGACCGTGAGAGTCAGCCGCTTCCCGAGCTGTCCGGCCGGGTGGTTGCGCGCGAACTGGTCGGCCTTGAAGTTGCGCAGCTTCATGAGCGCGACGGCGAGCGCGTCGCCGACGGCCAGGGCGGCGGTCGTGCTGCAGGTCGGGGCGAGGTTGAGGGGGCAGGCTTCCTGCTCGACGGGGATGAGCAACACGAGTGCGGCGTGGCGGGCGAGCGTGGAGCGGGGGTCCGCGGTCAGGGCGATGATCCCCGCTCCGACCGCGCGCAGGCGCGGGAGCAGGCCGTTGAGCTCGTCGGACTCGCCGGACTTCCCGATCGCGAGCACGAGGTCGTGGCGCTGGACCAGGCCCACGCTCCCGTGCGTGGCTTCAGCGGGGTCCAGGTGGACGGCCGGGGTCCCGGTCGAGGCCAGGGTCGCGGCGATCTTCTGGGCGATGAGGCCGGACTTGCCCACGCCGGTCACGATGACCTTCCCGCGGCAGCGGAGCATCTTCTGGACGGCCTTCGCATAAGAGGAGTCCACGGCCGAGCGCACGACGGACAGGGCCTTTGCCTCGAGGGAGAGGACTCTGCGGATCTCGGCTTTCACGTCGAGGGGTTTTCGGGTCGCCACGGGGTCAGGGGATGCGGAAATCGATGTGGTCGAAGTCCACGAGGCTCAGGTAGCGGCGGCCGTTCTCGGGCGCGGGCGGCGGCTCCTGGGTGGCGGTGAGGACGAGGTCCGCGCTCGCCGGGAGCTCGGCGTAGGACTGCAGGTGCGTGAACTTCGCCCCGGGAAGGGAGAGTCCCGCGATGGCCTCGCGCAGGAGCTCCTGGATCTCGTCCTGGGAGACGAGGACGAAGTCCCTCCGGCCCGAGCGGTACTCCCGCTCGAGCACGGTCGTGATGTTCTCCTGGATCTGGCGGAAGATGCGCAGGGTGTAGAGGGTGTAGCGGTAGGTCTTGCGGCTCTTCTCCAGCACGCCCTTGAGCGTGAGGAGGTACTGCGTGCGCTTCCAGTCGAGCTGGGTGACCTTGATGATGCCTTTGCGGGCGAGACGCTGGATGAGGAGGTTGGTCATCCCCAGCGACAGGCCGAGATTGCGGGAGAGGTCACGCTGGGTGCAGGTGGGGTTCCGGGAGATCTCCTGGATGAGGTGGAACTCCTTGTCGGCGAGCGATTCTGCGGTCGGTTTCATGACCATGTTCACGCTTTGAACATTCTATCATAATCCGCCCTTCATAATCCTCAGGAGCGTGAACGGCGTCTTGCACAGGAAGCGGAGAAGTCCGATGTAGTCGCCCTCATCCCAGAAGTAGAGTCCCTTGTAGGTCATGTTGAGGGCCTTGATCCATATCTTGCGCACGAAATCGGGGTAGTCGGTGAAGTTGTAGCTCCGCATCACCAAGTTGTGGTTGAGCGAGAGGAGATACTCGTGCTCGTTGCCGATCACCCCTCTCTTGAGTCCCTGCTTGTAGATCGTCGTGCCGGGGAAGGCGACCGGGGAGAACACGCGGATGTCGTTGGCGTCGTCGTACTCGTTGTCCTGGTTGGTCGGGTTGTGGGGGCAGGCGATGAGGAACCGGATGGTCTCAAAGATGCTGTGGAAAGTCTCCTCCGGTAGGCCGACAACGAGGGGGATGGTCGTCTGGATGCCGAGCTTGCGGCAGAGGCGCAGGGCGTTGAGGTTCTGCTCGACGGTCGTGTGCTTGCGCATGGCGTCGAGGATGCGCTGGCTGCCGGATTCGATGCCGAAGTTCACGCCGACCATCCCGGCGTCCTTGAGTTTGGCGAGCATGTCCTCGGTGATGATGTCGACGCGCGCGGACGTGATGCGGAAGAGGACGTCGGGGCCGCCCTGCTTCTTGAGTTCGCAGAACTCGTCGACCCACTCTTTGCTGGAGATGGTCAGCTCGTCGCTGATGTTGAAGAGATCCGCGCCGCAGAACTCCTGCAGGTGCTTCATGTGATTCAAAACGTATCGCGGGGAGTGGTGCCGCATGCCCCGCATGTGGCGATAGCAGAAACTGCAGGCGTGGGTGCATCCCCGCGCGGTCTTCAGGTCGACGACGACGCCGGAATAGCGCCGTGCGCGCGGATCGAACCGGAAATAGGGCGCTTTGGCCGCAGGTATGAGGTAGCGCGGCAGGTCCACCAAGGAGTAGTCGGGGAAGGGAATCTCGTCGAGATCGGCGATCTGCGGGCGAGCGGGTGTCGAGACCACGGTCCCGTCCCGGACATGGATGAGACCGTGGACCCCCGCGAGCGGTCGGCCCTCCAGGAGCGCGTCCAGAAGTTCGAGGGTCGTGATCTCCCCTTCGCCCCGGACGACGGCGTCGATGGGCGCCTTGAGAAGCAGGAGGTGGGCGGTGGAGCCGATGTAGCCGCCGGCGACGATCCGGCAGCGAGGCTTGAGCTCCTTGAGACGGACCGCGATCTCGAGGGCGTCCTTGTAGGCCGAGGCGACGCCGCCGAGTCCGAACAGCTGTTCCTCGTCCCCGTTCAGGAGCGAACGGCAGAGGGCGTCGACGCTCTGGCCTTGATCGAGGTGGCGGTCGACGATGCGGACGGGATAGCCGGCGCGCTTGAGAGCGCTCCCCACATACAAGAGGCCGTAGGGCGGCGCGTCGGGGGGGACGGGGTTGCCCGAGAAGCAGTTGATGAGGGTGATGCCCGGTTTCATGCGCGCGGAACCGTTCTCACTTGAGCACGCGCAGGCGCACGCTCAGCTCGTCGAGCGGCACGAGGTGGCTCAGGAGGTCCTCGTAGCGCAGCGGCCAGCGGTTGGCGAACGCCTTCGCGAGGGTCCGGAGCGGCCCGCGCCGGATGCGCTCGTTGAAGGTCACGGACTCGACGCGGAACCTGGCGGTGGAATAAGGGTAGAGCGCGCTGTAGGGGTGCGAAGGGTCGAAGTGATGGAAGGTCTCGGCCGAGTAGAAGCGTTTGTGGGTGGGGTCGTTGAAAGCCCAGTGCGCTCGGAAATAAGGGAGGTGCAGAAGGACGAGGGCGCCGGGCTTGCCGACCCGGTGCAGCTCCTCGAGGACGCGGATCGGGTCGTCGAGGTGCTCGAAGCTGTTGTCCATCACGATCTCGTCGGCGTGAGAGTCCGGGAAGGGGTAGGGGAAGACCTCGAGGGAGTGGATGACGTCGGCCTGGGTGCGGGGGTTGCAGTCGACGCCGACGGCACCCGGGGTCTTGCGGTTGCCGCAGCCGAGGTCGAGGACGACGCGCGCGCTCATCGGACTCCCAGCGCCCGGCGCAGCGCGGCGCAGACGAAGCGCACGTCCCGCTCGGGGAGCCCGGCGTAGAGCGGCAGGCGCAGGAGGGTGTCGGTCGCCCTCTCGGAGACGGGGAGGCGACCTTTCACTCCCAGCACGCGGCGCGCGAAGGGGGCCGCGTGCAGGGCCTGGTAGTGGAAAGCCGCTCCGATCCCCTCGGACTTCAGCGCGGCCTGGACCCGGTCGCGGGTCCGGCGGTCGGGGAAGAGGACGTGGAAGATGTGCCAGCTCGACTCGCAGCCGGGGGCGACGCGGGGCAGGCGCAGGTGCCCGGCGTCCTCGAGCGCGGCGAGCTCGCGCAGGTAGAGCGCGTAGAGGCGCCCGCGCTCGGCGTTGACGGCGCGGACCCGGCCCCACTGGACCCCGAGCACGGCGGCGAGGACGTCGGAGAGCACGAAGCTCGAGCCTTCGCTGACCCAGGTGTACTTCTTGACCTCGCCGCGCAGGAACGCGGAGCGGTTGGTGCCTTTCTCGCGGAAGCACTCCGCCCGCCGTGCGAGGGAGGAGGAGCCGGTCAGCAGCGCCCCTCCTTCGCCGCAGGCGATGTTCTTCGTCCCATGGAAGCTGTAGCAGCCGGCGTCTCCGATCGTGCCGAGCGGGCGGCCGCGCCAGCGCGCGCCGACGGAGTGGGCCGCGTCTTCGACGAGGGCGAGCCCCTTGCGCCGGCAGAGCCGGCCGAGGGCTTCCATGTCGCTGGCGGCGCCGGCGTAGTGCACGGCGACGACCGCCTTCGTGCGGCGCGTGAGGCGGCGCGCGCAGTCGGCGGGGTCGAGGTTCAGGTCGTCGAGGAGTACGTCGGCGAAGACCGGGCGGGCGCCCTGGCGGAGGACCGCGTTGGCGACGGAGGAGAAGGTGAAGGACGGAAGGATGACCTCGTCGCCCCGGCGGAGCCCGAGCGCGGCCATCGCGAGCTCGAGAGCGTGCGAGCCGGAGGTCGTCAGCAGGACGTGGGGGACTCCGAGGTCGGAGGACATGCGCTCCTCGAGGGCGATGCCGATGGGACCGCGGCCGACCAGATGGCCGTCGAGGACGGCCCGGGCGGCGGCCTCGGCCTCGGCGCGTCCGACGCAGGGCGCCTGCAGGGGGATGCGTCGCGCGGGAGAAGCGGCCATGGAGGACGGCATTATATCAATCTCCGAGGAGCGCGGCGTAGAGCGCGGCGTAGGCGCGCGCCATGCCCGAGACTTCGAAGCGTTCGGCGAAGCGGCGCCGGCCCGCCTCTCCGAGGCGCGCGCGCAGGGCGGCGTCCGCGCAGAGGCGGCGCAGCGCCTCGGCGAGCCCGGCGGGGTCCCCGGGCTCCGCGAGGAGGCCCGTGACGCCGTCCTCGACCGCGGCGGGGATCCCCGCCAGGCGCGTGGAGACCACCGGCTTGCCCAGGGCCATCGCGTCGAGGAGGACGAGCGGCATGTCCTCCGAGTGCACGGAGGGCAGGACGAGGGCGTCGGCGGCGGCGAGGAGTTCCCCGTGGTCGGGCCGATAGCCGAGGAACACGAAACTCTCCTCGAGCCCCGCCGCGCGTACGGCGGCGCGGACGGCTTCCTCCTCGGGCCCGCTGCCGATGAGCGCGAAGCGCGCCGAGCCGGGCGGCAGGCGACGGGCGGCTTCGACGAGCACGAGGTGCCCCTTGCGGGGCTCGAAGAAGGCGGTCGTCACGAAGAGCGTACGGCCGGGCGCCGCGCCGAGCTCGGCGCGGACCGACGCGGCGGCGCGGGCGACGCGGGGGACGGGGACGCCGTCGGGGACGATGCGCATCTTCGCTCGGGGCAGGCGGGCCGCGAGCGAGTCCTGCGCGGTCTTCGAGGCGGTCACGAGGAGGTCCGCGGCGCGGCCCACGAAAGGGTCGACGAGCAGGTCCAGGAGGTCGGCGGGGAGGGAGAGCGGCCGCGTCTGGTTGTGGACGGCCAGCAGGACGCGCGCGCCGGCGAGGCGCGCCGCGAGGACGGCGGCGCGGCAGCCGAGGGCGCCCGGATAACCGCCGTCGTTGACGTGCACGACGGCGGGGCGCAGGGCGCGCAGGACGGCCCACAGCCGGAGGACGGCGTACGGGAAGAGGAGCGCGTCGAAGAGGCGCCAGAGTATTTTCGCGGCGCTCAGGCGCGCGCCGCGGCCCCAGCGCGCTTCGAGGGCCTGGACGCTCTGCACGCGGTCCGGCAGGGAGACTCCGATGCGGCGTGTCCCCGGAGGAAGGAAGCGCGCGGCGCCCTCGTCGAAGGCGGGATGGCTGCGATGGAGGATGGCCGTCTCGAAGCGGGAGCGGATCCCGGGGTCGGCGAGCAGGTGCGCGACGAGCATGTCGGCGCCTCCGAAGACCGGGCAGTCGGAGTAGAAGACGAGGAGGGGCTTCATCGCTCGGACAACTCCACCCGCGCATGGTATCATAACGCCTCGAGGCAACGGCAATGAGCTCAGTGGCGATTATCACCGCGCGCGGCGGCAGCAAGCGGATCCCCCGCAAGAATATCCGGGAGTTCCTGGGACGTCCCATCCTCGCGTATACGGTCGAGGCGGCGATGAAAGCCGGCTGCTTCGACGAAGTCATGGTCTCGACCGACGACGAGCAGATCGCGGAGACGGCGCGACGTCTCGGGGCGGAGGTCCCATTCATGCGTTCTGGGAGGGCTTCGGACGACCACGCATCGACCGCAGATGCGGTCCGCGAAGTCCTCGAGTGCTACGCGGATGCGGGCCAGAGCTTCGATTTCGCCTGCTGTATCTATCCGGCGGCTCCGTTCATCATTCCAGAGCGCCTCCTCTCCGGATACCGACTCCTCTCCGGGAGTACGGCGGACTCCGTGGTCCCGGTCGTCCGTTTCGGCTACCCGATCCAGCGGGCGCTGCGAATCGAGCATGGGAGGCTCGCCATGATCATGCCGGAGAATCTCACGGCCCGTTCCCAGGATCTCGAGCCGGCGTATCATGACGCGGGACAATTCTACTGGCTCCGCGTCGCCAACTTCCTGCGCAGCGGGAGACTCTTCGCCGAGCACACGCTGCCGCTGGAGCTCCCCGAGTCCGAGGCCCAGGACATCGACACGGAAGAGGATTGGAAGGTTGCGGAGCTGAAGTACCGCCTGCTTCAGTCCTCGCGCGGGGCGAGCACGACGTAGTACGCCAGCCCGAGCATGTAGGAACCGGCCAGCGCGGCGGCCGCCCCGGGGATCCCGAAGGCCGGGACCAGGATCCAGCCCAATCCGACGTTGCCGAGCCCTCCGATGAGGTTCCCCGTCACCGAGACCCGCAGGCCGGCGAAATCCCGTGCCGAGAAGACCGCTCCGATGATGCCGTGGAGCAGGATCAGCGCGGCGGTGAAGGCGAACAGCGCGACCCACTCCCAGCGCAGCGGGTAGTTCCGCCCGAAGACGAAGAGCGCGGCGAGCGCCGTGAGGATGAACAGGACGGAGGTCCCGAGCAGCAGCGGCAGGCCCAGCCGCCGCAGGGTCCCCCAGGCTTCCGACTGCCCGTCCCGGCTGCTGGCGAGCGGGACGATGACGGCGCTCAGGGAATAGAGCAGCGCCAGGCTGATCTGGGCCGTCGCGGTGAAATACGCGCTGAAGACCCCCACCTCGTGGGGCGAGGCGCAGCGGTGGAGCAGGAGCCGGCCGGGCGCCACGACGCAGGCTGCGGTGAGCAGGTTGAGGGTCGCGACCGCCGCGTAGCCCATCACGGTCTTGAAGGCTTCGCGGTCGAAGGCGGGGCGGAGGAAGCCGCGCAGGCTCCCTCCCGCGTAGGCCGCGGCCCCCAGCAGGCTCAGGCAGAGCGCAGCGATCATGACGCGGTAGTCGCGAAGGCCTCCGAGGAACAGCGCGGTCATGATCACGGGGGCGGAGAGTCCGTAGACGATCTCCGCGATCCCGCGCTGGGCGAAGCGCCGCAGGCCGAGCAGGGGGCTGGAGACCACGATGTAGACGGCGGTGCAGAAGGCGAAGATGATGGCGTAGACGAGCGTCTCGTCGGGCACGCGCAGCGTCGTCGCCAGCAGCTGATGGCCCAGCATGAAGGCCGCCAGGCAGAGGAACGCCCAGAGCGCGAAGACGCTCAGGGTCGTCGAGATGAGGAGGCGGCGGCGCTCCTCTGAGGGCTCGGCGGAGGGGAACTTGCTCAAGGCCAGCGGGAAGCCCAGCATCGGCGCGATCTGCAGGAAGGCGGCCGCGGCCACGACGAGGTTGGCCTTGCCGAACTGCTGGGGGCCGAGGATCCTCCCCGCGACCATCTGCGTGAGAAGGGTGGAGGCCTTGGCCAGACCGTAGAGGAGGCCGATCCAGGTGAAGCCCTGGAGGAAGGCTTGGGCGTGCTTTCCCTCCCACCAGCGCTCCCGGCTCTGCGGCTCGGCGAGGACCGCGGGCGCCGACTCCCAGGCCGCGCGCGCCGTCTCCCGGAAGCGGCGGAACTCGGCGGCATGGGTATGCTCGCGGGCCAGCGCGATGCGCGCGCGGCGCAACTCCGGCGTCTCGGTCTCGGGAAGGCGGCGGGCGACGGCGGACCACTCGTCCGACGTCTCGGCGATGTGGATGAGCCCCTTCAGCGGCAGCAGGGAGGGCAGGGGCGTCGCGATGACGGGCCGGCCCATGGCGAGGCATTCGTAGATCTTCGCCGGGATAACCCCGAGGAGGAAGGGATTGATGCGATAGGGCAGGGCGAAGACGTCGAAGGCCTGGAGCCGGGAGACGAGGTCCTCCCGGCGCGCGGGCGGCAGGCGGGTCACGCCGGGCGGCAGCGGCGGCGGGTCGCCCTTGGTGAAGCCGCTCACGGTGACCGACAGGCCCGCCGCCGTCAGCGCCTCGAGGAGCTTGGGCTCGAGGTCCTGCCCCCAGGTCCCGTAGTAGCATGCCGATTTGAAGCCGCCCGACGGAGGGGCGGCTTCGAAGAACGCTTCGGACACCCCCTGGTGGATCTGCACGACGCGGCCGTGCTCGGAGCGCTTCTGGGCGAAGAGGAAGTCCGAGTCGCAGACCACGACGTCGGAGCGGCGCAGGAGCGCGCGCTCGAGGTCCAGGAAGTCGGCGGGCGCCTGCGGGTGGGCGCGGAAGTTGGAGGCGCAGTCGTAGACGACCGCGCGCGGGGCGAGCAGGTCCAGGAGTTCCAGGGTCGTGGCGGTGGGGAAGTAGCAGACCACGAGCGGATGTGGCCGCATCCCCATGTGGCGGAGCTGGGCCGCGAGCTGGGGGACGAACAGCGCGCGGTTGGAGTCGCGGAAGATCCTCGTCGTCGGAGGAAGGATGCGCGGCGGGATGACGTGGAGGCCGGGGGGGATGCTGTTGACCCGACTCGTCTCCTGCGGGAAGACCGTGTGCTGCAGCTTCGCGCGCAGGCGCGGCAGGTCGGTGAGCCCCGGGTTGCGGAAGCCGGAGTTCTCAACGAAGAAGACCTCGTGGCCGGCCTCGGCGAACTGCGCGGCGAAGATCTGATGGCGCTGCCAAGCCGCGTCCCAGTCGATGCTGCTGAGGATGACGACCTGGGCCCGGTCGAACGCTTCGCTCATCCCCTTCGGCGCGCGCGGTACCAGTCCAGGGTGTCCTTCAGGCTCCGTTCGAGAGAGATGCGGGGCTCCCAGCCGGCGGCTGCCTGGAGCTTGCGGTAGGATCCGATCATAAGCGGCAGGTCGACGCGGCGGCGGAGCGCCGGGTCCGCCTCGAGGCGGACCTCCCTCCCGACGAGGCGGATGAGCCCCCGCAGGAGCTCTCCGACGGACACGGCCCGGCCGGAGCAGACGTTGTAGACGCCGGGCGCGACGGCGGGTCGGGCGAGGGCGGAAAGGGCGCGCGCGACGTCGCGCACGTCCACGAAATCCCGGCGCGGGGTCAAGCTCCCGACCTTCATCGTCGGCGCGTGCGCGCCGCGCTCGATGGCCGCGAGCTGTTCGGCGAAGGCGCCGAGGGCGAGACGCGGGGGGATGCCGGGGCCGACGGCGTTGAAGATCCGCGCCGTCACGATGGAGAGACCGTCCCGCTGGAAGGGCTCGGCGGCCAGCGTCTGCGCGAGCTTCGTCGCGCCGTAGAGCGTGAGGGGGAGCGTCGGGTCGTCCTCGCGCACGGGCCTGCCCGCGGGGACCGTCCCGTACTCGGCGGAGGAGCCGGAGAGCACGACGCGGGTCCCGAGGCCGAGCGGCCGCAGGGCCTCGAGGAGGTTCAGGGTCGCGCGGACGTGGAGGCTCCAGAGTTCGTCGAAGCTGGGCGAACCGGTCGTGCCGGCGAGATGGAAGACGAGCTTCGGGCTCAGGCGCGCCATGAGCCGCCGCAGGGCCTCGGCATCGAGTAGGTCGCAGGAGACGGCGCCGGCGCTGGGGAGACGGTCGAGGAGCACGAGGCGTCCGTGCGGCCGGCGTCGCAGCTCGGCGACGAGATGGGAGGCGAGGAACCCCCTGCTCCCCGTCACCAGGGTCGTCATGAGCGCAGGTAGCGGGAGCGCCGCCGCGGATCGCCGAAGAGTTCCTGGGCGGCCTCGTAGTCCTCGGGGCGCCCGATATCGAGCCAGTCCGCGCGGCTCCGGTAGCCCTGCACGCTTTCCCCCGCCGCCAGGAGGCGGGCGACGAGGTCGGGGATGCCCAGGGCTTCGTCCGGGCGGATGAAGCGCAGGACGTCGCGGCGGAAGACGTTGACGCCCATGCTGACGAGATATCGCTGCGTCGGCTTCTCGGTGTAGGCACGCAGGCGGTCTTCGTCATCGAGATGGAGGATGCCGAAGTCGGAGCGTGTCACGCGTTCGCACGCGCCCAGGGTCGCCGCCGCCTTGCCGCGCAGGTGCGCCTTCCAGAGCGCGCGGAAGTCGAGGGTGGTGAGGACGTCTCCGTTGATGGTCAGGAAATCGCTCTTCAAACCGCGGACCAGCTTGAGGGCGCCGGCCGTCGAGAGCGGCTCGGTCTCGCGCACGTAGCGCAGCTTCATCCCCCAGCGCCTCCCGTCGCCGCAGTAGGCTTCGATGAGCTCGGCCAGGTGCCCGGTGGAGATGACCGCTTCCTTGAAGCCGTGCGCGCGCAGCTGCCGCAGAACGACCTCGATGATGGGGTAGTCTCCGACGGGGACGAGCGGCTTGGGGAGGGACGCCGTGAACGGTCGCAGCCGCGTGCCTTTCCCTCCCGCCAGGATCACGGCCTGCATATCAGAGGTTGTAGAGGTCGGCCTTGTATTCGTCCCGATGGGAGCGGACGTAATCGACGACGCGCACGAGGCCTTCCTCGAGGGTCCAGCGCGGCCGCCAGTCGGCGAGGCGGCGGGCCTTCGCGTTCGCGCAGACCAGCTTGAAGACCTCGCTGCGTTTGGGGCGCACGCGGGCGGTCTCCCTGCGGATGGCGGTTCGGGCGCCGGTGAGGCGCAGGAGCAGGGCGGCCGTCTGCGCGATGGTGACCCCGCGGCCGGAGCCGATGTTCACGACCTCGCCCACGCAGCTCTTCGAGGCGGCGACGGCGAGGAAGCCCGAGACGGTGTCCTCTACGTAGTTGAAGTCTCGCACAGGGGTCAGCGAGCCCAGGTTCAGGGCGGGGACCCCCGCCAGGAGCTGGGCGGCGATGGTCGGGATGACGGCGCGGGCCGATTGCCGGGGGCCGAAGGTGTTGAAGGGCCGGCAGACCGCGACGGGGAGCCCGAAGGAGCGGTAGAAGCTCAGGGCGAGCTGGTCGGCCGCGATCTTCGTCGCGGAGTAAGGGGACTGGCCCTGGAGCGGGTGCTCCTCGTCGATGGGCGCGTAGCGCGCCGTCCCGTAGACCTCGGAGGTCGAGGTGTGCACGAGTCGGGCCGTGCGATGGCGGCGGCAGGCTTCGAGGACGTTGAGCGTGCCGCCGACGTTCGTCGCGACGTAGCTTGAGGGCGCGTGATAGGAGTACGGGATGGCGATGAGCGCCGCCAGATGGAAGACGACGTCCTGCCCCGCGACGAGTTCCGAGACGCAGGAGGGGTCGGTGATGTCCCCGGGACGGATCTCCACGCGGGTGGAGAGCTCCTTCGGGAGTTGCTCGAGGAAGCCCCAGTGGCCGCGGGAGTTGTAGCGGACCAGCGCCCGGACCCGGGCTCCCCGGCGGGCGAGCTCCTCGGTCAAGTGGCTCCCGATGAAGCCGCCCGCGCCGGTGACGAGGACCTTTGTGTTCTTCCAGGTCATAGAGGGTGTCTCCGAGAGCTCACTTTCGGACGCGCTCGACGCGGAAGAGCGAGGAGTCCGGGCGGTCCCAGCGAAGGACTTCGTACATGAACGGGTCCGTCTCCCAGAGAAGGACTTCATTGGGGCGATAAGGGTAGCAGAGAGGGTTGTTGTCGAAGCCCTTCATCGGCTTGCGGCGATTGCTCGTGACGATGTGCCCGCCGGTTCGCGCGGAGCGCTGGAAGAGGGCGAGGTAGCCTGCGACCTGCTCGCGGAGCATCTCCTGGAAGGAATTGATGTTGATGCAGAGGTCGAAGGAGTCGGCCGGCAGTCGGTCGGCGTCCTGATGGGGGACGAAGAAGAAGCCTTCCGAAGGGAGCGTCAGGGTCCCGTTCTTGTCGACGGGCGGTGCGAAGCGGACGGGGACGTCGGGGAGGAAATGCCGCACCGTACGGGAGGAGTAGAGCAGCATCTCGGGGAGGTCGACGATGACGTAGAGTCCTGCTCCGGTCCGCTTGGCGAGCATGATCGCGAGATTCCCGGTCCCGGCCCCGACCTCGAGGACGCGAAGACCGGTCTTCGGCAGCGAGGGGATCGAAAGTATCCGCTCGGAGATCCAGAACATCTGCGCCGTGTTGAAGCTGTCGGCGGCGATTCCCAGCGAGGCGCAGAAGCGGAGGTATCCGTTCCAGAGGCCGAGGCGCTTCATGAAGCGCGGGAAACGAGGGTAGCCCATCAGATGTTCGAAGGAGCGGGGATTCAGGTTGCGGTCCCACAGGATCCTCGCCGCACGCGCGAACAGGACGGAGACGATGAAGGTCGTCCACAACCAAGCCTTCTTCAATCGGATGGCAGGAGTCTCTGCGGTCGCGAGGAGGAAGTTATAGTTGCGGGTCATCTGCGTCTGGAAGAGAGAGGCGTCGTCTCCGGGGGCGTCTGAGGGGATGGGGAAGTCGCGGATGAGGCCTTCCCATAGATCGGATTTGGGCGATAGGATCTCGCCCTGCGCGAGCCGTCTGCGGAATTCCGTCCACTCTTTTGGGAACGTCTCGTCCATACGTGCGATTCTAACATTTCTCGCGTCGGCGGTCGATTTCGCCGGGAGGGCATCCCGAGCATGCCGCGGGGGCACAAGCTATAATATGGATGAAGGTCGGAGCGCTCGGCCCGCGAGGGCGGGCGCGGCCTCATTCGACGCGATTGAAGGACGGAGATCATGGACAAGCCAGTGGAGAACGTGGGATTCGAAGTCATCGGGAAGGTGCGCGCGCACCCGAAGGCCGCCGACCCGCGCTACATCGAGTACCGCCGGAAATGGGCCGCCAACCCCGCAGGGCTGATCGTTGCGGACTTCCCGATGCACCTGGACATCGAGGTCACCACGGCGTGCAACCTTCTCTGCCCCATGTGCCCGCGGACGGTCATGATCGAGAACGGGAGACAGCCCACCAGCTTCTTCCTGCCCTTCGACGTCTACAAGCGGATCATCGACGAGGGGGCCGAGAACGGGCTCTATGCCGTGAACCTCAATCTCTTCGGCGAGCCGTTGCTGCACAAACAGATCGTCGAGATGGTCGACTATGCCCATCAGCGAGGGATCGTCGACATCATGTTCCATACGAACGCGACGCCCCTGACCGAGAAGATCTCCCGAGGCCTCATTCAGGCCGGGCTGGACCAGCTCAACATCTCGCTCGACAGCTGTCGGGCCGAGCGCTACGAACGGCTGCGCAAAGGCGCCAAGTTCGACAAGGTGCTCGCCAACATCCGGCGGTTCATGGAGTTGCGAAAGGAACTGGGCTCTCCCCTTCCGCTGGTGCGCGCCCAGATGGTCTTGATGAAGGAGAACGCCGACGAGGTGGAGGAGTTCCAGGAGTTCTGGCTGAAGATCGTCGATTCCATCGGGATCCGGGAGTACCGTAACCCGCTGGGGCTGGAGTCCGGCGAGCGGGTCTACCGCAAGAGCGTGGACATCGAGGGCTTCACGTGTCCCGACCCCTGGCGACGGCTCGGGATCAATCAGGACGGTTCCGTGTGGCCCTGCTGCAAGAACAACGAGGGCGACCTGGTCGTCGGGAACATCTATGAATCCAGCCTCAAGGACATCTGGCACGGCGCGAAGCTCGAGGCGATCCGGAAGATCCACCGGGAAAAGCGGGCCGCGTGTCTCAAGGGCTGCCGGGAGTGTATTTCCTGAGGGTCCGGCAGCGGGCGCCGAATCGGCGGACGCTTAGGCGTTCTTCCTGAAGATCAGCGTCATCATGTTCCCCCAGAACGCGGGGCTTCGTCCGACTTCGTTGCGGCGGCCCTGCTGGATCAGCTGCAGATCGCGCCTGAGCTGCGCGTAATCCTCTTCGGGAGAGGCATAGGGCGTCTCGAGGTACGGATAGGCCTGGGCTTCGAGCTTCAAGCCGAACTCCCCGCACAGGCGGCCGAGCGTCTTGGCGCTGAAGCAGTAGATGTGCTGGATGGGGTCGAACTGGTTCCATTTTTCGCGGTAGGCTTCGGCGCAGAAGCTGTCGGTGTTCGGCGTCGCGGTGACATAATACCAGCCGTCCGGTCGCAGCAGTTCAGCGACGCGGCGGACCGCCATGCGGGGGTCCGGGAGATGCTCGATGACCCCGCGCATCGTTATGACGTCGTAGCTCCCTGGGATCAGATCGTCCTTCCCCAGCTCACCCTCCTGGATGACGGCGCCGATGGCGGGATTCCTTTCTCTGGCCAGGGCGACCGCGGCGGGGTCCTTCTCGATGCCGTGTTTGGAGAAGCCGTCCCCCAGCTTCTCCAGGAAGAATCCGGCGCTGCAGCCGACGTCGAGGAGTTCCCCGCGCTGGACGAAAAGGCGCAGAAAATCGCCGTCCAGCTCGTACATCCGCGAGCGCTGCTCCATCTTCTTCTTGTTCTTGAGGCGGAATGCGATGTAGTCGGTGTAGTATTTCGCGAAGCCCGCCTCCGTCAGGAACGGATCGATCCAGACGAGGCCGCAGCCGCGGCAGCGGACCGCATGAAAGACTCCGCTGCGCGCCCAGGATTCCTTCTTGTCCGAAGCGCCGCAGACAGCGCACGGACGCGGCTTCCCGAGGTAATTCTCGAACGGCGTGTAGTCGACTTCTTCGCTGCGTATCATGGTCTTTTCTCCCGGCGCGCCGGTGGATTGGGACGAGAAGTTCATGGCGCGGGTTTAGGGCCTGGGCGGACCGGTCTCCAGGCGAGGATCCACTGTACGGTCCGGACGAGGTTCTTCGCGTCGCAGGGGAAGGCACGGAGCATCTTGAGAGCGTACTCCGTGCGCTTGGACTGCGGGACGTCCGCAGCCAGGAGCTGGCCGAGCGCAGAGCGGTAGACCGCGGAGAGGCGTCGGCGCATGCGCAGGCGCTGGAGGAGGTCCGGGTGCGGGCCGAAGCGGGAGGCGAAGTGCTCGCGGAGCAGCGTCTCCAGGTTCCCGTGGTGGTAGTCGACGCGGCTCGATGCGGAGTCGTCGACGACGGCGTAGCCCGCCAGCGCCTCGTCGATGAAGTGGAAGCGCGCCACGCGGCTCAGGCGCATCCAGAAATCATAGTCCTCGACGGTGTTGAACTCGGGGTTCTCGCGGAAGCCGCCGATGGAGAGGGCCTTCTCCTTTCGGAAGACCGCCGCCGAGGGAGCGAGGGCGTTGCCCTTCAGGAGGAGCGTCTCGTACATGTCCGGAGCGGCCGGGCCCTTGCGTGCGGTACGGAGCCGGCGGCCGTTGCGGAGGATGTCGATATGATGCCCCACGAGGTCGACCTCCGGATGCTCGGCGAAGGCGCACATGCACTTGGCCAGCTTCTCGGGGTACCATAGGTCGTCGTGGTCGAGGAGGGCGATGAACTCTCCCCGGGCCGCGCGCATCCCCGTGTTGCGAGCCCCGGCGATCCGCTTGTTGGACTGGCGGATGCAGGTCCCGGCAAGTCCATGGCGAGAGAGAAAGGCGTCGACCACCGCCTTCGTGTCGTCGGACGACCCGTCGTCGACGACGACCGTCTCGTGGTCATTGAAGGTCTGCGCGCGGATGGTTTCGAGCGTCCCCACGATGAAGCGGGCGGCGTTGTAGGCCGGGATGACGACGGAGACTTTCGGGACGCTCAAGCCGTGATCCTCATGCGGGACTTCATGTCGGAGAGGCCCTCGGCGAGGGTCATCGGCGCGACGCCCAACTCCTCCTCCATCCGACGGGTCCGGAGCGTCGTGTTCGGCGGGCGGGGCGCGATGTCCGGGAAGTGCGTGCTCTTCACGCGGCGGATGAGGGCGGCATCGAGCCCGAAGGTCCGGGCCACCGCGCGGGCGAAGCGGTAACGGTCGACGGAATCCTTGCCCGCCAGGTGGAAGACTCCCGCGGGCTTTCTGCGCACCATCGCCCATAGGGCGCGGCCGCACTGGAGGTTGTAGAGCGGATTCTCGGTGACGTCGTCGACCATGTCGATGCGCTCTCCGCGCAAAAGCTTGTCGTAGATCCAGGTCGCGGTGTTCGGGCGGGTCACGGGGTGGTTCCAGCCGTACATGAGGATCGGACGCGCGATGGAGTAGGCGCTGAGGGTCTCCGCGACGAGGCGTTCGCATTCCGCCTTAAGGCGGCCATATTTATTCACGGGGTCGAGGGGAGCGTCCTCTCCGTAGGGCGGGCGCTTCCCGTCGAAGACGGCGTTGGTGGAGACGTAGGTCAGGTAGCGGTTCCATCGCCGGCAGGCCGAGGAGATGTTGAGGGTGCCGACGAGGTTGGATTCAAGGCTCTCCGCATAATGGCGCTGAACGTAGTCCACGCTGGCGATGCCGGCGGCATGGATGACGGCGTCGAAGGCGTGTCGGGCGAAGAGCTTCTCTACGGCGCGGCGGTCGCGGATGTCGAGGACCAGATGGCGCGCTTTGGAATCCCGGACTTTGTAGTCGCGCTGATGCAGGCTGAGGATCCTGAACCCGGGAGGAGCCGTCTCCTCCATGCCCTTGCCGAGCAGTCCCGTGCCGCCGGTGACGAGGATCGTCTTGATCGGGTTCATGAGGGACGCGCCTCCGCGGCCGAGGAATCCTCGGGACTCTCCGGTATTCTAGCAAAGGCTTCCGAAGGGCGCAGTTCCGCGCGCAACCGCACGAGGAAGCGCTCCGTGCTGCGGCCGTCGCGGGGGCCGACGAAGGCGTCGAGGGCGCGTTCCTGTCCGGCGAGCGCCTCCTCCTGCACCTTGCCAGGGTCCTTCAGGAACGAGCGGAGTCGTTCGCGCAGGGAGGACGGGTCGTTGGCGAGGAGGATCCCCCAGCGTCCGTCGCACGGGGGCGGGAAGGGCGTACGCGTGAGGTTGACGCAGAACACGGCCCGACGCAAAAGCATGGCCTCGATCAGAGCCGTCGAGACCGGACCGACGACGAGGTCGCTCTCGAGGATGAGCTGAGCGACGGATTCGGCCTTAAGGATCCGCACCTTCGGGAATCGGCGTCCGAGCAGGCGCCGGTAGCGTTCGAGGGATTCCGAAGGATGGATCTTGAAGGAGATCTCCCATTCCCCCGAATCAGCCGCCGCGGACAGAGTCTCCAGGGCGTAGCGCTCGGGGTCGATGGTCCTGGCGAGAGGAGAAAGCATGTTGACCGGGCAGCTCAGGGCGAGGAGCCGACGGAACGGGGCGGAGCGACGAGGGGCGGTCATGAGGTCGAAATGAGGGTTGCCGGTCCTTTCGATCCGAGGCCCGCGTTCGAGGCGGGCGCTGCCTTCGCGATAGATCCTCTCCTGCTCGGGGCCCCAGACGAGGAAGGTGGATGACTTTCCGTGTTCAGCGTCGAGACGGTAGTGGAAGGGCAGCCCGTGAAGGAACATCACGGAGGGGACGCCGTCCCTCCGTGCGAGTGTCTGCAGGAAGAACTGCAGCGAGGGCCCGTCGAAGGGAAGGACGAGGAGGGCGGGGCGGGAGCGTTCCCAGCGAGCTTGAAGCCGGAGCCAGCCCCAGGCAAGGGCTGGGAGCATGTCGGCGAACCACGCGTCAAGATGAGGGCGCAAGGGGGGGGGGACGCCGGGACCCTCGCGGGCCGCGCGCCAGCGAGCGCGAATGTCCTCCAGCGCCCGCGATTCGGCGGGACGAAAGGCCGGAGGGGTCCGATGTTCCAGCAGCAGACCGCCTCCTCCCCGAACGATCGTCGGGAGCAGCCGCCTGGAGGGGGAGTTCGCGAATAGCCAACGGAATGGGTGTCCCGATTCCGAGGCTCTGCGCCAGACGGGCTCGAGGACATGGTAGTAGCAGGTCCACACATCTCGCCGGCCGCGGCGCGCGGCGACCGCGCCGGCCGCGTTGACCGCGGCGCCCGCAAAACGCATGAGCGGCGCAAGCTCCATGGGAGGCATCCGCCAGGGCGGCGGCAGGGTCGAGCGGGCCGGGGCGGCGACCGTTTCGACGCGGAGACCGATTTTGCGCGCCTCCTCGTCGAGGACGTCCCGAAAGAGTCGAGGGACGCTGTCTTCGCAGCGCAGCACGGACGGCCTGCGGCGCGCGAGCGCCTCCTCGAGGGCGACGGAAAATTTGCATGCCGGGAACGCGAAATACAGCCAAAGGAGCCATTGATAGGACTCCCCGAGGGAAACGCCGGCGAAGAGCGTCATGTCTCCGTCCGCGTCGAAGCGCCAGCCGGCGGTCCAGTCGCGGCAGCGCTCCATGACCAGGTCGGCTCGATCGGAGGGGATTTCGTCCTCCCAGGCGCCCGCGTCGCAGAGTCCGCGCAGAGCGTCATAAGCTTCCCAGTCGCAGCAGAGGGCGCGGGCGTCCGGTCCGATGACGCGACGGCCCGGACCCGCGGCGATGTGGAGCGTGCTCAAGGGACGGGGTCCCGGTGGGGATGCGCGGCGTCCAGCCGGATGACGCGGGGGTCGACCGCCGAGAATGCGGCCAGGTCGTGCGAGATGGCGACGACGAGGACGCCGCGGCTGATGGCGGCCACCGTCTCGAGGAGCGCGTCGCGGCTGGCGCCGTCGAGGCCGTTGGTCACTTCGTCGAGGATGAGGCAGTCGGCCCCCTGCGCCAGGGTCGCCGCGATGGCCAGTCGCCGCTTCTCCCCGCCGGAGAGGGAGCGTCCCGCCTCCGCGACCTCGGCGTCCAAGCCGCCCATCCGTTCGACGAAAGCGGCGGCTCCGGCCTGCTCCAGAGAGCGGCGGAGATCCGCCTCCGGAAGCCCTTCGCGGGGATCGAGGTTGAAGCGCACCGTCCCACGGAAAAGGTGGATGTCTTGCGTGACGTAGCCGATGCGGGCGCGATAGGCGCGTGCGGAGTAGCTGCGTCCGGAGCGCCCCGCGTAGTGCACGCTCCCCTCGCTCGGCTCCAGGAGGCCCGCGATGAGATTCGCGAGCGTGGTCTTACCGCAGCCGGATGGACCGCTGACGAGGATGATGCGCCCGGGTTCCAGCGTCTCGTCGAGATCGTGGAGCACGGCGCGCTTCTTGTAGGTATACCCCAATCCCTCGAGCCGTATCCCGCGTAGGGGCTCTGGGAGGGGTTCGCGGGGGGGCTCGGGAAGGAGCGCGCAAAGACGATGCAGGGGCGCGACGCAGCCGGCCAGCCGGGTGAGGTTTCCGACCGCCGCAACCAGGCCGTTGAGCTGGGAGACCGCGCGGTAGCCCAGCACCCCGACGCTGCCCATCACGTGGAGTTCTCCGGTCAGCGTGTGTCCGTGCCCTCGGGTCCAGAGGTAGTAGGCCGCCATGAGGATGGGGAAGAGCAGGGGGTTGAACGCAGCGATGAGGCCCGTGTAGTGGCCGATGGAGACTTCGGTGTTCGTGTAGGCCTCCTGTCGCCGCGTGCCGGCGCGCAGATGCGGGGATGTATCCCCGAAGGCCTTGATCTGATAGAGGCCGGAGAGACGCTCCGTGATGTCCGCGGCGAAGCCCTGCCGGGCCAAGGTCAGGTCTCCGGAGAGAAGCGCCTGACGGGAGTAGAGGGACTTGAGCACGAACCAGGCGGGAAGTGCGACGAGCAGCCCGATCCCGGTCAGGCCGGGGGCGACGGCGAGAGCCATGCCGCCGAGCATGAGGAAGGTGATGAGGCTGAAGCCCGCACGGGCCGCCGACATCACGAACTTGGAGAAGACCGCCGCTTCCTCGGTGAGCGTGCCGACCAGCTGCCCGACGTGGAGGTGGCGCAGCTGTTCCCAGCGTCCCGTTATGACTCGGGACAAGCCCTCCTCCTGGAGGCGGCGGCGCAGTTCGGCGGCGAGCATGGCGTCGAGGCTCGTGGTCAGCGCGGTGAGGGCGGCCCTCGATAGGAAGAGGGCGGCCACGAGCTCCATCATCGCGTCGGGTTGCGCGAGGAGCGGGGAACGCAGGAGGGGCTGGAGCAGCGCCATGTCGGTCTCCGCTCCGGCCATTCCGACGCGGGAGGAGAACATGTTGACGAGGAGCACCCAGCTCAGGCCGTCGACGACGGCGCTGACGGGCGTGAGCAGGTAGCAGAGCCCCAGCAGCGTCCAAGCGCGGGCCGTTCCCAGTTGGAAGTCCCGGCAGACCGAGAGAGTCTCCTTCCAGGGCCAGGCGGAGTTGCGGATGTCGGCGTGCGTGGTGCTCATAGGGTCGAGAGGAACTCCTTCCATCGCGCGGGCCAATCGGATGCGTGCCAGCCGTAGGCGCGGCTGAACGCCTCAGCGGCCGCGCGGCGCTCGGGGTCGCTCATCCATGCATCGGGGGCCGACTTGAAGGCATCGAGTTCGGCGAAAAGCGCTTCGATACTGCGGTGCACCCAGCCGGTCCTTTCGAGCCGCGCGAAGGCTGCGGCGGCCGCTGGGTCTTCGCGGTTGTACACGCGCGGCCAGTAGACCATCGTCGGGATGCCGCTCGCGAGGCACTCGAGGAAGCCGGTCCCGGGCTGGTCCCAGAGCACGATCCGGCAGAGGGAGACCAGTTCCGGGGTGAGTCCCTTGTCGAAGCGGTCCCAGAGACGGTAGCGGTCTCCGCCCAGGCGTTCGAATTCCTGGAACTGAGACTGGAAGAGTCGTACGGTCTCCTTGTTGTATGGCTTATGGAGGATCCGGACGTTCCGACGCGCCGCTTCGCGGAAAAGGTCCGCGAGGGAGGCCAGATAAGCCTCGGCCGTGTCGATGCGGGAGATCATCCCGCCCGTCGGCGCCGGCGAGAAGGGCTTGATCTTGTTGCTCATGAGCAGCAGGTCGAAGGACGGCGCGGCGGAGGAACGGGCCTTGGCCCAGAAGCGAGCCCGCTCGCTCAGCCAGGGGCTGGGCAGGGGAGTTACACGGGGATCTTTCGCCGCGAGGGCGTCCGGCAGTCTCGTCCATCCCCAGGAGACGTAGTCGTCGCAGAGGGGATACTCGAGCTCGCAGGCGTCGACGAAGTTCTCAAGGTAGCCGTAATGCCCTCCGTGCTGGCAGCCGACGACCCGCATCCCTAGTGCGTGCGCTGCGGCGATCATGTAGGTCGAGCGGGTGTCTGTCGTCTCAGCGACGAGAAGCGGGCGGTCGCGCAACGGGGAGAGGATCCGCGTGCATCGGCCCAAGCAGGACGGCATGCTCTCGAGGAAGGAGGACGGGAAAAGGTCGGAGACGTAATCGATGAAGGCTCGCAGGGCTCGCGTGCGCGTCGCGGGGGCCTCGATACCCGATTCCAGAAGGAACGCCTCGAGGGCGGCCCCTGCGGCTGCGAGGGCAGGCTGCAGAGTCCCGGTGCGCAACGTGGTGTCGCGCGGCAATGTCGGCACGGGCCAGTCATTCGGAAGGGCGTGGAGACGGCGGAGGTAGAAGCCGTTCTCCTTGAGCGCGTCGGTGCTGTAGGCCATCGACAGGGTCGGGATGCCGCCGCAGATACGCGAGAGCCCGTGCCCAAGGATCCTGCTCAGCGCTTTCCGGGTCCAGGCCGCGGGACCGAGGGCGCGCTTGAGCTTGAAGTTGAGGTTCACGGGGGCGTCGGTCGATGGAGCGGGCTCCTCCGGCTCGAAGGGGTTCTCGCGGCCGTCGACCGACAGCCCCCAGACCGGGGCGAGCCGGCGGAGGATGCCCTGGTTGAAGGCCGGCGATGACAGGGCCCCCGCCATGAAGGCCTCGATGTCGGGGGGGGGCGGGAGTTCCGTCCCTCCCCAGACCGCGAGCGGGACGGTGCGCCCGCGCAGCAGGCGGTCCATGCGCAGGAGGCGGTCCATGAAACAGTGGGTGAGCGGGACGATTGTGCGGCGCGTCAGCACCGCGGCGGCGGGTTCCGGGACTCCGAGGCGGTGCGCCAGCGCCGGTCCGGCGGCGGCGGTCAGCGCGGCGTAGAGTCGAGATGCGTGGGTCGAGAAGTCCAGGAGTTCGTCGAGAGAGAAGGAGACCCCGCCGCCTTGCGGCCCGGGGAAGAGCGAAACCGTTCCTGCACGGGAGGAGGGGGCCCGCGCCAGGAGCAGCTCCGTCGCGGTGTTTTCAGCGGTGCTCATCGAAAAAACGGGCCAGTTTGCGCGCCGCGTGGGTGAAGGCCTTCTGCTGCCCGTCGATGGACATCCCGCCGCAGTGCGGGGTGATGATGATGTTGCGGTGGGTGCGGGCGTACTGCACCACGGGGTGCCGGCTCATGTCCCCTTCGATCTCGCCCTCGAGGACGTCGAGGCCGGCGCCCTTGACCTTGCCCGACTCCAGCGCCGCCAGCAGGGCCTCGTCGTCGATGAGCCCGCCGCGGGAGGTGTTGATGAGGTAGACGCCCGGGCGCATGCGCTCGAACCAGGAGCGGTCGACCATGCGGCGGGTCTCGGGACGCAGGTGCACGTGGAGGGTGATGATCTCCGAGCGCTTCAGGAGCTCGTCGAGGGAGACCTGCTCCACCCAGGGCTCGGCGATCTTCACGTTGGGGTCCGTCGCGAGGACCTTCATGTCGAAGCCGCGGGCGAAGCGCGCGTACATCTTCCCCAGGCGGCCGTAGCCCACGATGCCGACGACCCGGCCCTGGAGCTCGCGGCCGCGGAACTTCGTGTAGTCCCAGCCGCCCTCGAGGACGGACTGATAGCTCCAGGGCATGTTGCGCACGATGTCGAGGGTCAGGGCGAAGGCGTGTTCGGCGGTGGAGGTGATGGTCTCGAGGACGGAGAGGTCCTTCGTCAGGGAGAGGACCTCGACGCCGCGGCGGGCGCAGTAGTCCTTGTCGATGTGGTCGGTCCCCGTCGACGGCGTGCTGATGACCTTCAGCTTCGGCGCGGCGTCGACGATCTCCTGGTCCAGCATCATCTTCGTGTTCGGAAAGATCGCGTCCACGTCGGCGAGGAGCGGGAGGATCTCCTTGCGCGGCGGGTGGTCGAAGTAGAGGACCTCTCCGGCCGCCTCCAGGACACGGCGGGTCTCGGGGAGATGGTCGATGGGCGCGGTGACCAATATGCGGGGTCTAGGCATGCGAGCGCTCCTTGGCGGCGATGAGCTTCTTCATCAGGAACTCGGCGGCGTGCCAGTCCGCTTCGTCGTCGATGTTGACGTCGCGTTCCGGCGGGAAGACGTAGGGCCGCGAGTCGGCGGTGCCGTAGCGGCGGTCCTGGACCATGAGGACGTCCCGCTTCATCGCGTAGATGGAGCCGTTGCGGATGTAGGCCGGGGGCGTCAGGTCCTGGCGGCGGGAGTCGAGGACCTCCGGTACGCAGAAGTCCACGATGCGGTCGTCCTCGATGCGCTTGATGCGGGCGGGGTGGTGGTCGTAGAGGCGCGCCATCCCGATGACGGAGTCCGCGCCCGTGGAGACGAGCTTCTCGAGGGCCGCGTCGATGTCCTCCGCGGTCTTGAAGGCGTGCGTGCACATGAGTTCGATGACGAAGTCGTAGCGGCAGCCGTCGCGGCGCTCCATGAACTCCACCGCGTGCTTCAGGCAGTCTTTGGAGGAGGCCGTGTCGGTCGAGAGCTCGGGGGGGCGCAGGAAGGGGACCTCGGCCCCGTGCGCGCGGGCGACGTCGGCGATCTCCGCGTCGTCGGTGGAGACGACGTAGCGGGTGATGAGCTTCGAGCGCAGCGCCTCGCGGATCGTGTAGGCGATGAGCGGCAGACCCGCGAGCGTCCGGATGTTCTTGCGGGGGACGCCCTTGGAGCCGCCCCGGGCCAGCGTGACGGCGAGCACGCGGGGCGAGCTCACGCGTCCTCCAGCATGTCCCACGCGAGCAGGGTGTCGGCGGGGATGTCGACGCGCGCCTTGCGCTCGAGGACGCGGCTCTTCTCGAAGGCGGGGATGCCGGTGCCGGGGTTGCGCAGGCAGAGCATGTCCGCGGTGACGCGCTGGCCCGCGCGGACGGACGTCCTCGTGGCCCAGGAGACGTGGTACTTGTCGCGGGTGACCTGTTCGACGGGCAGCAGGGTCTTGCGGCCGTCGCCGAGGGAGAGTTCGATCTCGCGGATCTGCCGCACCATGAGCTTGAGCTCGTCGGGCGCGACGGAGAGCTTGTGGTCGAAGCCGGGCATCGCGCGGTCGAGGGTCACGTGGCGCTCGACGATGCCGGCGCCGCGGGCGGCGGCGGCCAGGGTCGCGAGCGTGCCGAGCTCGTGCCCGGAGTATCCCACAGGGACGCCGTAGCGGGCCCGGAGCGTGTCCATCGCGCGGAGGTTGGCCTGCTCGGGGGGGGTCGGGTAGGAGGAAACACAGTGCAGCAGGGCCAGCGGCGAGCCGCCGCGTTTGAAGATCTCCACGGCCCGGTCGACCTCCTCGAGATGGGCCATGCCCGTGGAGAGGACGACCGGCTTGCCCAGCGCGGCCGCGCGCTCGAGGAGCGGGAGGTTCGTGAGACTGTGGCTGGCGAGCTTGTAGGCGCTCATCCCCAGGGACTCGAGGAACTCGAGGGAGGGGATGTCGAAGGCGGTGCAGAAGAAGGGGAGCGCGTGCTCGCGCGCGCAGGCGATGAGCTCGCCGAACTCCGCGCGGTCGAACTCGAGGTGCTCGCGGATCTTCCGGTAAGTGGCGCCGAAGGCCGGGAAGCGCGCGTCGGGCGCGTCGAGGACCTTGCCGACGGCGAGCTCGGCCACCTCGCGCTTCTGGAACTTCACCGCGTCGCAGCCGGCGTCCTTGGCGGCGGCGATGAGCTTCTTCGCGATCCCCATGTCCCCGTTGTGGTTGAGCCCGGCCTCGGCGATGATGAAGCAGGGACGCCCGTCCCCGATCGTCTTGCCCAGCAGCGTCATGTCCATGGGTCTGTCCTCAAGTGCGGAATAGGGAAGAGCCCTGTTCGAGGGCGATCTTGATGACGGCGCGGTCGAAGGGGTCGTTGGCCCGCATGGAGCAGAGCTTGTCCTCGAGCGGCACCAGGGCGACCGCCTCCCCGAGGAGCTGCCCGCGGCGGATGAACTCGCTGCGGGAGACCGTCCCCAGTCCGACGAGGCCCCGCTGGAACGGCTTCTTGGTCCCGTGCGGCTGGAATCCCGCGTCGCTGCGCACGATCCGGCCGCCGGAGTCGCTCCAGGCGGCCACATAGTCCTTCATGGTCGGGACTACGCTGTCGAAGTCGGAGTGGGAGAACTTTCCGAGGAGGTCGTCGAAGAAGCCTTCGGGGCGGAAGGGATGGAGACAGTTGACGTAAAGGACCGCGTCGTAGTGGCGTTCACCGGTCTCGCACTGCGCGAGCGCGTACTGCAGGACCTGCTCCGCGCCCACGTCGGTCTGGCCGAGCGGCGCGGGCCGGGGGAGCGGACGCGCACCCGCGCGGCGCGCGGTGTCCAGCGCCGAGGCGTCCTCTGCGATGACGGCGACGTCGCCGACGAGCCCGCAGGCGCGCACCTGCCGGATGCAGCGCTCCAGGAGGTCCTGGCCGGCCACGACGGGGAGGGGGCCGAGCACGGGCAGGATGGCGAGGATGTCGAGCTTGTGGGCCTCCGAGCGGGAGGGGCGCTCGTCCTCGGGCGTGAGGGATTCCAAGATGCGGACGACGTTGCGTGCGCGCTCCTCGTCGCCTCCCTGGTGGATGCCGTGGTGGTGATAGACGGCGGCCTCCGGCTCGTAGGCCAGGCGCAGGCCGGCCGCGACGACGGCCTTGCCCCAGATGCGGTCCTCGATGTTGGTGGCCGCCTCGTCGAAGGGTATCCGCTCCCAGACCGAGCGGCGGAACATGCTGTTCGCGTTGTGGAAGAAGCTGTCCTTGACCTGGATGCGGTGGTCGAGGCCGAAGGTGTTGATGAGGTCGCGCTTGTCGAGGTCCGAGCTGTAGCTCATGGGGAGCTGGCGGCCGTAGACCCCGGCGATGGCGGGGTCGGCGAAGTTCGCGTGCAGGCGGGAGAGCCAGTGTTTGTCGTGGGGGATGCAGTGGGCGGAGAGGCAGGCGATGAACTCCCCGCGGGAGGCCCGGATCCCGGCGTTGATGGCCTTGCCGGGGAGGAACTCCGAGAGGGAGACCGTCTTGACCGGGAACTTCGAGGCGATGGCGAGGGTGTGGTCGGTGCTCTCGTTGTCGACGAAGACGACCTCGAAGTCCTTGAAGTCCTGCCGGAAGACCATGCGCAGGCAGCGGCCGACCCAGCGCTCCTCGTTCTTGGCCCGGATGACGACGGAGACTAGGGGCATCGCGCCAGCGTCTCAGGGAGCGGTTTCTGGAGTATGTTCATTTAATGAACATTATAGGAAATGCCCCCCCCCGGTTCAACGCGAGAGATAATCAGGCGCCCGGAGAGCGGGAGACGGGAAGGTCGGTCCCGAGGACCCGTGCGATGCGCTCCATCGTCCGGCCGTCGATGGCGCTGTGGCGGGCGCGCGCGGCTGCGGGGATCTCGTCGAGCTGCATTTCGAGCAGCGAGAGGACGCGCCGTTCGAACACGCCGAAGTCGCCTCCCGAGCCGGTGAGTTGGAAACGGGCGTCAGGACAGAGGGTCTCGGCGGGATCACCGGAGTAGTTCACGAAGAGAGTCTTGCATCCCAGAGCCATGGCCTCGAATCCGAGGGAGGATTCGAACGTGACGGCAAGACGCGCGGAGAGGACGTTCCTGTAGGAGGAGCCGTGGCCGTCGTTCTCGAGGACCTCCACCGTCGTCGGGCAAACCTTTGCGACTGCATCCAGGACCGCGCTCCTGCGCGGGTCGTCGGCAGCGTAAGGGCGCAGCTGGACGGCGACTTTTCGCTCGGGATGTCTCCGCGCGAATTCGCCGACGTGCGCGAGCAGCCGCAGCAGCGCCCTCCCGGAGTCCGCGCAGAGCCCGTTGTGCGGGAAGACCCCCTGGTCGATGAAGAGCACGTCCCAGCGCGGGATCGGACGTTCGGCGAGAAGGCCTTGGAGCAGAGAATGGCGTTCGTTGAGATAAAACGCCCCCACGCATGGGAAGGCGTCTGCGCGGGTCCCGATCACAGAGAGGATCTCGGCGTATGCGGTCCCGAAGACGCAATAGACGTCGGCGCGTCCGAACGCGAACAGGGGATGGAGGTTCCTGTCTCCGTTCTGGATCACGACCCAGGAGCGGCCTCCCCGTCGACGGAAGGCGAGCCAACGGGCCGGATGATTGAGGTCGTCCATCGGAGTGATGAAACGGCTGCAGGGATAGCGGGCGAAATGGCCGCTGGCCGCCGCGTGGATGGAGACCGCCTGGCGGAACGCCTTGATGAGCCGCAGGCCGCGGCGCGGGATGAAGGGAAGCAGGAGGACGCTCCAGAGCGGGGCCAGGAGAAAGAGTCGGGCGATGTCCCCCGGCGCGGCGACGGCGGTCGTCGGAAGAGTCGAGCGTTCGCCGGGCGGGGGGGGTGAATCGTCTCGCGGAGACAGCCGCTTCGTCCCGGGGAGGGTGCGGTACAAGGCGGAAAAGAACCGGTCGAAATGCCCGGCGGTGAGGATCTCCATCTGGGAATCCGCCGCGGCCTCGGCTCGCCATCGCCAGGTCTTGCACAGCAGACGCAACGGCAGAAGGGGCAGGCCGAAGAGCGTGATGAGCGGGGGCTCCGGGGCGTCGTAGGTGTTCTCGGGGAGCGCGACGCAGAAGATCTTCTTGATGAGTTGGTCCAGCTCGACGCCTTCCGCCCCCATGAACCATCCGAGGGTCCTGAACAGGATGCTGCGGCGCTGCGCGGCTGCGAATCCCTCCGCATCGGCGATGAACGGCGGCGGCTTCACGCGCAGGCTTCCTTCCGGATCGCGCGGCAGGTCCGCTCGACGTCTTCATCGGGGAGGTGGGCGCTGGAGGGGATGTTGAAGCATTCCCGCCAGAGGGCCTCGGCCCGGGGGCAAGAGCCCGCCGACTCGGAACGGAACACCGGCTGCAGGTGGCAGGGCGTCCAGGGCGGACGCGTCTCGATACCCTCTCGGTCGAGGGTGGCGCGGAGTCGTGCGGCGAGTTCCGGCGTCGCCGCGCGCACGGTGTTGAGCCAGAAGTTGCTGCGGCAGCCTTCGGGCTCCCAGATGAGGGAGACGCCGGGGATCCCCGCAAGACCCTTGCGATAGCCTTCGGCGATGCGGCGCTTGCGGGCGAGGGCGTCGTCGAGCCTCTCGAGTTGGGCCAGCCCGAGCGCTGCGCTCAGGTTGGTCAGGCGGTAGTTGTAACCGACCTCGTCGTGGAGGTAGGTCGCCGGGTCCTTCTTCGCCTGTGTCGAAAGATGGCGGACGCGTGCGGCGAGGGCATCGTCGTTCGTCACGACCATGCCGCCGCCGCCGGTCGTGATGATCTTGTTGCCGTTGAAGCTGAGTGCGGAGAGACGCCCGAAAGCGCCCATGGCGCGGCCGTTCCGCGTAGAGCCCAGCGACTCGGCGGCGTCCTCCATCACCGCGATACCGTAGCGGCCGCAGAGCTCCAGCAGGAGCTCCATGCGTACCGGGTGACCGAAGACATGCATGGGGACGCAGGCCGCGATGCGGCGGCCAGTCTCACGGTTGCGGCAGGCACCCCCCGGCATGAGTTCGGCGTGCCTTTCCAGCCAGTCCCGCAACGCATCCGGGTCCATCCCCAGCGTCGAGGACTCGGAGTCGACGAAGCGCGGTACGGCTCCGACGTAGGCCACGCTGTTGGCCGTTGCGATGAAGGTGAGCGAAGGAACGAGGACCTCGTCGCCCGCGGCGACGTCCAGGACGATCAATCCCAGATGCAGTGCCGCAGTCCCGTTGACGACTGCGACGGCATGGGAGACTCCCAGGCGGGAGGCGAGGGCGTCCTCGAATCGGGTGATGAATGGGCCGCCGGAGGAGACCCACCCGGTGTCCAGGCATTCCTTCAGGTAGTCCCATTCCCGGCCGGCGAAGGAGGGTTCGTGGAGGGGGACGCGGGGGATCGTTTTCATAAGTCAGGTCAGGAACTCCTGGTCGTATTCCTGCTGCGCGCGCTGGTAGTCTTCCATCTTTCCGATATCCAGCCAATATTCCTGGATGGGGAAGCAACCTACGCGGCCCGGCTCCGCGGTGCGGATCGATTCGAGGAAATCGGGCATGTCCCGCGGCGCGCCGCGCTCCAGACGCCGGATCAGCGAGGGCTCGAAGACGTAGATGCCGGCGTTGACGAAGAAGCGATGCACGGGCTTCTCGATGATGGACGAGAGCTTGTGGTCCTTGACGGTGACGACGCCGTAGGGGACCTGAAAGTCGTATTCGCGCAGGCAGATGGTGGCCAGGTTGCCGTCGTTGCGGTGATACTCGAGAAGAGCCTCGAAGTTGACCTTGGTTAGGAGGTCTCCGTTCATCACGAGAAATGGACTTTCGAATTCGCGTGCGATCAGGCTCAACGCGCCGGCAGTCCCCAGCTCGCGGGGCTCGTCGATGTATTCGATCTGCGCTCCGAGGGAGGATCCGTCTCCGAAATGTCCCCTGATCTGATCCGCGAGATAGTTCACGGACAGGATGAAGCGTGTGAACCCCGAGGAGATGAGTCGCGAGATGAGCAGCTCGAGCAGGGGCTTGTCCCCGATGCGCATCATAGGCTTCGGGGTCGTGGAAGTCAGGGGGCGCAGCCGCGTGCCCTGACCTCCCGCCATGATCACCACCCACTGCGGATGCGCTGTCGGCACGGACATGTAGTCGGTCATCGCGGCGAGTTCGACGAGCCGCGAGCGGTCGTCGACGATGGGGATATAGGCGCGAGGGTGACGGCGGAAGGCGGCCGCGATCTCCGCTTCGGGCGTCCCGACGCTCAGCGTGAACGGACGGGGGTTCATGAAGCGGTCCGCGGGTGCGTCCATCGTCTCTCCGCGCAGGAGGGCGCGGCGGATGTCGCTGTCGACGACGATCCCCAGCAGCCGGCGGCCGTCATCGACGATGAGCGCGATGCCGACCTGCGTGCGGGTGATGCTCTCCATGGCCTGCCGCAGCGGGGCGGTCG
Source organism: Elusimicrobiota bacterium (assembly GCA_041660925.1). Taxonomy (NCBI): domain Bacteria; kingdom Pseudomonadati; phylum Elusimicrobiota; species Elusimicrobiota bacterium. Next base: position 163,405 of record JBAZVI010000009.1, on the reverse strand, counting down.
GAGGGAGGAGGATGTCGGGATAGCGGCGGATCATGTCCGGCATTTTCGGACCTCGCGGGCCGGGACTCCTATCATCGTCCGGCCGGGGGCGGCGTCCCGCAGCAGCACCCCTCCGGCCCCGATTCGCGCCCCGGCGCCGATGACGACGCCCGGGCAGACGACGGCGCCGGCGCCGACGAAGGATCCTTCCCCCACGACGACGCCTCCGCAGAGCACGGCGCCCGGGGCGATGAAGGCGTGGTCGCCGATGGAGACGTCATGCTCGATGACGGCGCCGGTGTTCACGACGGCGTTGTCTCCTATCCGGGCGCCGGGATGCACCACCGCACGGGTCAGGATTTGGGAGCCTTCCCCGAGCTCGGCGGTGCGCGCCACGCAGGCGGAAGGGGCGGACACAGGCGGGAAGCGGAAGCCGCGTTTGCGGAGCTCGAGGAAAACGCGTCGGCGCAGGGCGAGCCCCTGGGCGACCCCGAGCCCGTTGACGAGGGAGGTGCGCCTGCGGGGGAGCGCGTCGATGGCCGCATCCGATCCGAGCACCGGCAGGGAGTCGATGAGCCGTCCGTGCAGGGAGGGATCGGCGTCCGTGAAGCCCAGGAGGCCGCGTGCGCGCCCGCCGCGCAGGGCCTCGAGGAGGACGCGTCCGTGTCCGCCGGCCCCGATGATGACGATGCTCATGGATGCTCCTTGCCGCAGGGGAGATCGTGGAATTTCTTGCGCAGAAGGGCGTCGCCGAGAGGCACCGTGCGCAGGATCCGCAGTACGCGTTCCGATACGCGGCCGCCGAGATAGGGGCTTCTTCCGGTGCACCGTTCGCGCCGGAACGCGGAGGAGAGGGCGCGCCGCAGGGCGGCGACGACGCGCACTCTTTCGGGGGGGCAATCGATGATGGAAGGAGCCCGGAGTCGTCCCGCCTGGCGCTCGCCCACGTTGATCGTGGGCACGCGCAGGGTGGGCGCTTCGTGGACCCCGCTCGAGGAGTTCCCCACGATGGCCGCGGCGCGGCGCAGCAGGCTGAGATAGGCCTGCTGCCCGAGGGATGGGACGGCGGCTGCGAAGTCCGGGTGCGCGCGCGCGAATGCGGCGATCCGGGCGTTGATCCTCCGTCCGCCGCGGTCCGCGTTGGCGTAGGTCATGACGACAGGGATCCGGAGCGAGCGCACGGCGGAGAGGACTTCATCGAGCTCGAGCGTCTCCCGTCCCGTACGGCAGGGGAGGGGGTGTTGCGTGAGGACCACGAAGGGTCCGTCCAGGCGCAGACCGACCAGGCGTTCGAGCTCCCCGAGAGGTGTCGGGACTAGGCGGGCGATGTACTCCAGTCCCGGGGCGCCTGTGAGTAGGACGTTGGACGGCGCTTCTCCCATCTGGATGATCCTTCTCCGATAGGGCGCCGCCGCGGCGCAATGAAGATGAGCGAGTTTGGTCACGGCATGGCGGACCTGCTCATCCATGACGCCCTCGGTGGATTCGCCGCCATGCAGATGAACGATGGGGATGCGCGCCGCCGCGGCGGCCGCCGCCGCGGCGAGAAGTTCATAGCGGTCTCCCAGGAGCAGCAGGAGATCGGGGGATAGGCGCTCAAGCGCCGAGCCGAACCCCGCCACCCCGCGCGCGATGGCGCGGATGACCGCGGCATCAGTGTCGGGGTCCGAGTCGGAGAGAGTCCTCACGCGGGCGGCGACGGGGAAGCCGTCGCGGAGGACGCCGGTCACGGTATGGCCGAACCTGCGGCACAGGTGCGAGCCGGTGACGATGAGACGGAGGTCGAGGGCTCGGTCCCTCTGGATCCCGCGCAGGATCCAATAGAGGAGTCCGTAATCGGCCCTCGAAGTGGTCACGACGGCGATCTTACGCCGCTTCATGCGAGGTCCTCCCAGCGGAGGAAATCATCCTTGTCTAGAGGACGCTTCAGGCGGCGGCCCACGAGCTCCGACGTCCGGAAGGCGGGGATGCCGGTGCCTGGACGCTTGCAGTCGAGGTCCTCCTCCTCCAGGGCGCGTCCCGCCGGCAGCGGGCGGGACGCGACCACGCTTCGGCGCGCCGCACCTCGCACGGCCTCTTCGCAGGGAGCCGGAACCTTCATCGCGGACCCGATGGCGGCCGTGACGCGTCGTACTCCGTCCACCATGGCCCGGAACTCCGTGGGTTCCAGCGAGGCCCGGTGGTCCGGTCCGGGGAGCGCGCGATCCAGGGTGAGATGCTTCTCGATGAGGGCGGCGCCCCTCGCCGCGGCCGCGATGGCGACGTCGATCCCCGGGGTATGGTCGGAGAATCCGACGGGGAGCCCGAAGGCGTCCCGCAGGGCGTCCATCGCGGCGAGGTTGGCTTGTTCGGGGGGGGCGGGATAATCGCTGACGCAGTGGAGCAGCGTCAGATCGGCTCGGCTGAGATCGCGGATCCAGCCGACGGCCCGCACGACTTCGTCCATCGTGCTCATGCCGGTGGAAAGGATCATGGGGAGGCCCTTCCGGGCGACATGCTCGAGGAGCCGGCGGTGGGTGAGCTCTCCGGACGCCAGTTTGAAGACGCGGACGCCGAGCCCCTCGAGGAGGTCGACGCTCTCCCTGTCGAACGGCGTCGAGAGGAAGTCGATGCCCAGTTCCCGGCAGCGTGCGATCAGCGCGCGATGGGCGTTCTCGTCGAGTTCCAAGCGCCGCACCAGGTCGTGCTGGGAGGAGGCCTCCGGGGCCGTTTTCATCTGATAGGGGGCCTTGGGAGCGTCGCGGCGCGCCAGGCGGTCGGCTCGGAAGGTCTGGAACTTCACCGCGTCGGCTCCGGCTGCGGCGGCGGCTTCCACGAGGCGGAGCGCCATGGAGAGGTCTCCGTTGTGGTTGACGCCGGCCTCGGCGATGACGGTGACGCGCGGCGGCGGAGGCCGGTGCTGGCGTGCGCGCAGGAGCGCCTCGGCCACGGCCCAGTCCGACGGGGCGTCGAGGTCCACCGCCTCGTCCGGGGGAATCACCAGGGCGAGCGCCCCTTCGGCCTGCAGCGTGCGCGAGCGGAGCAGGTCTTCGCGCCGGATGAGGTAGATCGATCCGTCAAGGGCATAGGCGGGCGGCAATTCCTGGCGGCAGGCGGGAGGTGCGTCTCCGGGCCGGGCGGGCTTCAGGCGGCCGCCTTCGTCGATGGAGTAGCACCACAAAGGGTGCGCATGAGCCGGCGTGACCGAGACCACCCCGGCGGGACCCGCCCGTTCCAGGAGCGACGCGGCGCGGACGAGAGTCTCCGTTTGCCGCAGGGGCGAGGTGGGTTGGAGCAGCATCAGGGCGTCGGGACGGTAGCCTTCATCGGCGTCGAGACGCTCGAGCAGGTGGAGGAGGACGTCCACCATGGGGGTGGAGTCTCCCGCCAGGTGCGGAGGCCGGAGCCAGGGGACGGCCGCACCATAGGCTTCCGCGACCGCGGCGATGGAGGGGTCGTCGGTGCTCACCCACAGGCGGTCGAGACAGCCGGCGGCGCGGGCTCCCAGCAGTGCGCGGGCGACCAAGGGGATCCCGCACAGCGGCTTAATGTTCTTTCCCGGGATCCCTTTGGAGCCTCCGCGGGCGGGGATGACGCCGAGGATCCTCATGAGACCCTGGACTTCAATCTCCAGGTGTTCCCGGCTTTTTCCCACAGGTGAGGGGGGCGGAAGCCGTCCACGACCTCCCAGAAGCGGGCTTCGCTGAGACCCGTGTATTCGAGGAACTCCTTGAAATGCTTCTTCGGAAATTCCCCGTCGTAGCGGTGGACCAGGGCGACGCCCTCTTCGCGGGAGATGTGGCCGTCGCGGATCTCATGGGCGGCGTCCGAGGTCGTGCGGCCTATCCCGAACTTGATGAAACCCAGGTAGTAGTGGTAGCCGTCGAGCCGGTCATCCAGGCTGGCGTATTTCGAGTAGGTCCCTTCGGAGCGCCCGTCCGGGTTGGCCTGGAAGTCGGTCTGTTCGACGGCGTAATAGTAGTTCTCCTGCGGGACCCATTTCTTGTAGTAGCCGAAGAACCGGATCTTCAGGTCTGCGCGCTCGCAGGCCTTCTGGTCGGGCGGGAGATAGTACTTGAGGTCGGCGAGGTCGATGCCGTGCTTGAGCCATTCGAGCGGGCCGACTCCGGAGAAATAGTGCTTGACGAGGTCTCCGGAGGCGTCATGTCCGCAGCGGTCGGCGGCGTGTCGGTCTCCTCCGTATTCGACCTCCCCGTCCTCGCCGTACATCACCAGCGAGATTCCGTGCTTGACGGCCATCTGCATGGGGAAGGCCTTCTGCCCGTAGATGAAGGGCTGGAAGGGGTCTCCCAGGTGTTCGAAGGCGAGTCTCGTCATCTGGCGGTGCACGCGCCCGTTGGGAGTCCCCAGGATGTTGTCGTGGCCGCCGACATGGATGAAGTTCTGGAAGTTCTTCCAGCCGATGTCGGTGTAGAGATGGGGAGACCAGGTCACAGTCAAAGGATGCATGCCGTATTTGTATTTGAGCTGATGCGCGACGAAGGTCGAGTCCTTCCCTCCGCTGGCGGGGACGATGACGTCCCATGAGCCGTCCTTGCTCCGATGCTGGTCGCAGAGCTTGATGAGCTCATGCTCCCGCTTCGTCCAGTCGATCCCCTTCTGCTTGTGTTCGGCGAATCGGCACGCGCTGCAGACGCCATGCTCGTCGAAATGGATGCGCGGCCGCTGGTTGGAGATGACGCAGCGCGCGCAGTACTTCACCTCCAGAGGGAGATTGTATTTGCGGGTGACGGGGTGATCGGAGAGCTTGGAGCGGTCCTTATCGGAAGAGGGCGTCGTCATGGGTTCGTCTCCTGTCGGCGGCTTCAGAGTCTGAGAAAATTCTCCAGCAGGCGCAGGCCGACGGGCCCGCTCTTCTCCGGATGGAATTGGCAGCCGATCAGGCTGCCCGAACGGAGGATGGAACAGAACGTCTCCTCGCCGTAGGAGGTCTCCCCGAGGCGATGGCCGGGCTCGCTGGGTGCGGCGAAGTAGGAATGCACGAAATAAAACTGGGGGGCGTTCCCCAGGTCCTTCATCAATGGGTCACTCCAGCCGGGAGCGCCGTCGACGGGCCGCACCGGGCTCCAGCCGACGTGGGGGACCTTGAAGCCGTCTCCGCCGTGCAGGCGGCGCGTGCGGCCGGGGACGAGATGCAGACCTGCATGGACCCCGAACTCGTCGCCTTCGTCGAGGAGCAGCTGCATCCCCAGGCAGATTCCGAGCAGCGGACGGCCGGTGTGATGGAACTCCCGCACCGCGGCGTCGAGCCCGCGGGCATGGAGGCCGGCCATGCCGTCGCCGAAGGCCCCCACGCCGGGCAGGACGAGCCGTTCGGACTTCCGGAGTGCCTCGGGGTCCGAGGACGCGACGGCGGTGCAGCCGGTCCGATGCAGGGCGCGCAGGATGCTCAGGAGATTCCCGAGTCCGTAGTCGGCCACCGTCACCTCGGCGGGAGGCATGCCTCGTCCTCCGTGCGCACGGGGATCCCGCGCGCGGTCAGGGCCCGCTTCAGGCCGGACACGGTCTGTCGCTCATAGTGAAGGAGACTCGCCACGCAGACGGCGTCCGCGCGGCCGGTCTCGACGGCGTCGGCGAGGTGGCCGGGTTCCCCCGCACCTCCGCAGGCGATGACGGGGATCTCCGTCTGCGCGGAGATGAGCCGGGTCAGCGCCAGGTCATATCCTTTCCCCGTGCCCTCGCGGTCGACCGAGGTCACGAGAAGCTCCCCAGCGCCGAGGCGGGCGGCTTCCCGCGCCCATTCGACCGCGTCGCGGCCGGTGCGCTCGCGGCCGTTGTCGGTCAGGACCTCCCAGTGGTCGGGGCCGCGGAGCTTCGCCTCGATGGAGACGACGATGCACTGGCTCCCGAAGCTCCGCGCGGCGTCGCGGATGAAGTCCGGATTGCGCACCGCGGCGGTGTTGACGGCGACCTTGTCCGCCCCTGCGCGAAGGAGCGCGCGCACGTCGTCAAGAGTGCGGACGCCCCCGCCGACCGTCATGGGGACGAACACATCCTGCGCGGCGCGCTCGATGATCGCGGTGAGGCTGTTGCGGCCGTACAGGCTGGCCACGATGTCCATGTAGAGCAACTCGTCGACGCCCTGCTCGTAATAGCGCCGCGCGTATAGGCCGGGTTCTCCGATGATGCGAAGGCCTTCGAGATGGATGCCCTTGACGAGGTTCGGGCCCTTGATGTCCAGGCGGGCGATGACCCGGATGCCGTGGGCGTTCATGCCGCCCCCGTCCCGGTGCGGGCGCGTCGGCGGAGACGGGTCACGGGACGATGCTCCTCACCAGCTCGAACGCTTCTGCGGAGGAGAAGCCGGCTTGAGAGCCGCGTACCGCGGCCAGCGCTTCGACGAGCTCCCGCGAGCGCGGATGAGGGAAGGGGCGGAGTTCTCCCGCGTAGGCGCGCAGGGCCGCGAGTTTCGTCTCGAGGTGGCTCTGGATGGAGATGAACACGGAGGGGGAGAACGCGCGGGCCGGCTCGAATCTCCATTCGGTCGAGGAGGGGACCTCGAAGGCGAGGATCTCGCGCACAGTCGCCCCGGGGAGAGGCCGGAAGGCCGTGCGCACGGCCTCGGCGGCGATCCGATGGTCGATGTTCAGGTCCGCGGTGGAGTGGGTCAGGATCGTCTCCGGCCGGAACCTCTCGACGGCCCGCTCGATAGCCTGGATGATCCGCAACCTCGGGACGGCGTCGAACTGGTTGTCCGGCAGCCCGAGGAAGTCGACGCGGGCCGCCCCGAGTGCGGCGGCGGCCCGGCGGGCCTGGGCGCGCACGCTCTCGAGAGACTTCTTGCCGGGCCGCGGGCCCCGGCGGGAGAACGGACCCTCTCCCAGGAGGAGGATGCGGACCTCGGCGCCTTCGGCGCAGCGGCGCGCGATGGTCCCTCCGCAGCCGAGGACTTCGTCGTCGGGATGCGCAGCCACGACAAGGACGCGGGGGATTCTCATGGAGCCCTCTCGAGCCGGTAGTAGTCGTATCCGCCGCGCCGCAGGCGGCGGACGAACTGATAACCCGCCTTGAGGAAGGCGAGGGTCGATGGAAGATTGTCGGCCCGCGTGTGCGCGAGCAGTCTACGGATCCCGAGACGGCGCGCGCGGGCGGTCGCGCCGGCGATGGCGCGGGGTCCCAGGCCGCGGCCGCGCGCTTCGGGCGCGAGCGACAGGCTCACCTCGGCCAGACCGCGTCGTCCGAGGTCCAGGCGGATCTGGCCCAGAGGACGCCTCTTCGGGTCGAGAAGCATGAAGAGGCGCGTGCGGGGATCGAGCAGCCGGGCGCGGAGCCAGTCGGCGTGTTCTGCCGAGGCGACCGGCCGCGCATGGAAGAAGAAGCGGTAGGCGGTCGGGTCGTTGCGCCAGAGGAGGAGGGCGGCGCCGTCGGCGAGGGTCGCCGGGCGCAGGGGGAGAGGCCTCGGCTCGGCGCGGCGCGGGCGCCTGCTCATCGTGCGGGACTCCTCTGTCTCAGGAACTCGGCGGCGTTGTCGTGCAGGAGCTTGCGGCGCACGGAGGCCGGGAGTCTCCGAAGGAGCGGCTGGGCGTCCCGCAACGCCTCTTCCCAGGGCACGCCGGGGGAGTCGGAGCCGAAGAAACATCGGTCAGGGAAGCGCCGTATGAGATGGGCGAGATCGTCGATGACGCCGCTCCCTTTCCAGTAGGTCGTGGTGAAGGAGGTGTCGATGTAGACGTTGGGCGCGTCGTCCATCAGGAGATAGGCTTCCCGGACGCGGCAGCCGCCCGCATGGGCGAGGATGAGCGGCGCGGCATATCCCTTCTGAAGGAGATGGGACGCCAGGGCCAGGGCGTCGTGTTCGTAGAGGCTCCGGCTGCCGAAGGTTGAGCATAGGACCAGGAACATCTTCTGGCGCTGTGTCTCGCGGGCCGCGCGGAGGATGGTGGGATAGTCCGCCGGACGGATCTTCTGCTCGTAGGGAAGGAGTTTGAGACCGGCCAGCCCGCCGCGGCGGGCCCTCCGGACCGACTCCTCCGCGCGCGCGGTGCGGAAATCGAGGAGGGCCGTGAAGGCCAGCCGGCGCGAGGGAGGCAGCGGCCGTCCGATGACGCGGCCGTCGAGGAGGTGGACCAGGGCTCGGACGACGCCGCGCGCTCCCAGTCGGAGCTCGAGCGCCGAAACGAGGGCCGGGAAGTCCGGACGGTCCGCGACGCGCATCTCCGCCGCGGTATCGGCGCGCTCAAGGATGTGTGCGTGCATGTCGGCGAGGGGCGGGGGGCGCCGCCGGGAGCTAGAGCGCATCGGTCTCCTTCGGGCGCCTGCGCATGACGAGCATGAATTCGTGCTGGGGCAGCCCTTCGTAGTCGTGTATGAGAGAGCAGAACGGCGTCAGGGTCTGCGCGAAAGACAGAATCGCGGCCGGAGCATGGTAATGGATGAAATCCTCGCGGGGATAATCGTCGTTGTGCACGTCGGAGATCGCGTTGAGGACGAGTATCCGGCGGGCCGCGGCGAACGTTCGGCGGATGAATTCCCGGGTATAGGCCGCGTGTCCGGGGGTCTTGAAGTTGATCACGCCCAGGGAGACGACGATGTCGGCGACCGGGTTCCGGTACGGCGCGAGCATGATGTCCCGTTCTTCGAATCGGCAGTCGGGATATCGTCCTTCGGCGATTTCCAGCAGACGCGGATTGATGTCCGCCCCGCGGTACGAGCGCAGGAGCACTCCGCGTCGGCGCAGGAATGGGTACAGGTCGGCCAGGCCGCAGCCGACGTCGAGCACGCTGCGGCCGCGCCATTCCGCGGCCGGGAGGGCGTGCAGGAGGTCGAAGAAGCGCTTGGTCTGATACCGCTTCTTCCCCCAGCCCAGCGCGTACGCTCCCGGGCCCTTTTCGGAGAGGCGGCGGTCGTAGCGATCGACGGTCTGCCGGTTGATCCGGGCGACGGCGGCCTTGTCGATGGTCACGACGCGTACTCCACGGTGATGCGCCGGCGCAACTCGTCGAGGGTCCGCTCGCAGGCGGCATGGCTTTCGTCGTGCACGATGATGGAGGCGTGGCGGAACGCATCGCCGACGATCGGCTGGACGTCCTGTCCCTTCTTGATGAGCATGCGGAACTGGAGGACGCGGGGGTCGCGGGAGACTTCCTCCTCGCCGCACCAGCCGCGCACGCGGCCGGGTTCGAACTGGAAGAAGCTCAGCACGGCGGAGCCGTGGCGCATGAACCCGGGCTCGACGGCCGCCGGGGGGGCCCCCAGCGCGCAGCGGACCAGGTGCGCGTTGGTGTCGAAGCCGGAGAGGGCCGGGCAGATGCGGCTGAAGATGTGCACGCCGCCGCCGCGGTTGTGCGTCTCGATGAGGTAGGGCCGTCCGCGGGAGTCGATCATGAATTCGCCGTGCGTCGCGCCGAAATCCAGCCCCAGGGCCCGGGTCGCCGCCTCGTTGGCGGCCAGCAGGGCCGGCAGCTCCTTTCGGATGTGCTCGGTGTCGTAGATCAGCTCCATGGCAACGCGCTTTCGTCCGCCCAGCATCTTCTTCCAACTGGCCGCGAGCGTCCGGTATTCCCCCCGCCGAAGGAAGACGCCCTCGACCGTGGTGAGCAGGCCTTCGATGAACTCTTCGATCAGCACGATGCGGGAATGGGAGTGCGCGACCGCCTCCAGCCAGGCGGAGCGGAGCTCCTCGGGGGAGTCCACGCGGTTGACGCCGAAGTTTCCGCGATTGTCGACGGGCTTGACGATGAGCGGGTAGCCGACGTCGGCCGCCGCCGCCTCGATCTGGTCCCAGCTCATGCAGCCGTGGAACTTCGGCTGGAGGACCGACGGGTCCTGCGCGACGCGACGGCGCATCTCCAGCTTGTTCGTGACGCCCTGGGCGGCGTCCAGCCTAACGGCGGGGAGGCCGAGCTGTTCTCCCAGCCAGGCGGCGGCGTAGAGGGAATAATCACATTGGTCCGAGACGACGGCGTCGATGCGGTGTTCCTGCGCGAGGCGGAGCATGCCGGGGAGGTCCCGGGAATCGATGACCGCGGTCGCGTCGGCGTGGACGAATCCTTCCGCGCCCGCCTCCGAGGCGTTCGTCGCCAGGATCCAGCAACCCATGCGGCGCGCGGTCTCGATGAGAGGCGTCTGTTCCCATCCGGAGGCGATCACGAGCAGGCGGCGGGGACTCATCGGAGGTCCTCCCAGTGCAGGATGCTCCCTGCGCGGATGTCACGGGCGCTGACGCGGCCGCTCAGGCGGGGTTCGTCGGCGGCCGCGATCCCCGCGGGCGCCCGGCGGTAGACGAAGGGCGGCCGAACGGGCGCTCCCGCCGTGATGGGCCGCGCGGCGAGGATCCGGTAGTGTAGACCGCGCGCGGCGCGCTCTTCCGCGGGGAGCAGTATCCGGCCGGGCGCGGAGAGAGCCGCTTCCACGTCGCGGACGGCGCGCACGAGGGCGCGGAGTTCCTCGGGCTCGGCGGCGAACGCATGATCGGGACCGCGCAGGCGCCGGTCGAGCGTGAAGTGCTTCTCGATGATGCAGGCGCCGCGCGCCGCGGCCGCAGTCGCGAGGGTCGTGCCCAGGGAGTGGTCCGAGAGGCCTACCGGACAGCGGAAGCGCTGCCGAAGTGCGTCCATGACCCGCAGCTGGGCGTCCCGCGGCGTGGTCGGATAGCTGGAGACGCAGTGAAGAAGCGCGTAGCGGCGGTTGCCCTCCCTCCGGCAGAGCCTCACGGCGCGCGTCACGGCCTCGTCTTCACAGTATCCGGTCGAGATGACGACCGGCTTGCCGGTCCGGGCCACGGCGGAGACGAGTTGGGGGAAGGCGAGGGTCTGCGGGGAGGCGATCTTGTAGAGCCGCGCACCGACGCGCTCCAGGAGCGGGACCGCCTCGAGGTAGCAGGGGCTGGCGAGGAACTCGACGCCGTGGCGGTCGGCGCAGGCCTTGAGCTTCGGGAGCCATGCCTCGTCCAGACGGATGCGGCGGAAGAGGCGCAGGAGCGTCGCGTCCCGGTGCGCGTACATCCGGTCGTAATCGAGGCACTGGAACTTCACCGCGTCGGCGCCCATCTTCGCCGCGACGGCGATCATCCTCAGCGCCTGCGCGAGCTTGCCGTCGTGGTTGGAACCGATCTCGGCGATGACGTAACAGGGGCGTCCCGGGCCGACCGTGCGTCGACCGATGCGCAGGGCGTTCACGGACGGTCCTCCAGAAGGAGACGGGCCACGCGCCGCGCTCCCTGGCCGTCGAGGATGCGTCCCGCGCGGGCTCCGAGTTCGCGGCGCAGACGCGGGCTCCGGTCGAGCTTCCGGAAGGCGGCGCGCAGGCGCGGAAGGAAGCCCCGCATATCGGGCTGCCCGACGGACAGCGTCGCACCGGCTGCGGTCATCCCAGCGATGTTCCCGTTCTGGTCGCGTCCGAGGTTCAGCGCGACCGTCGGGGTGCCGGCGAACGCCAGCTCATAGAGCATCTGGCCGCCCGCGGTCAACGCGGCGTCGCAGGCTTCGATCAGGGGGCGGAGGTTCAAAAGTCCACGATGGAGCGCGACCCGGGAGGGGAAGGACGGAGGGGTCTCCGGTGCCAGGGGGCCGAGGAGCAGGTGGAGACGCGCGGCGGGGAGGGTCTCGAGGAGTTCGCGGACGACCCTTTCCGCCAGGCCCCAGCCGTCGCCTCCTCCCAGGGTCACGAGGACCTCCCGGATGCGGCCGGAGATCCGGCGCGGCCGGGCCGGCGTCCAGTATTCTCGCCGCATGAGGTGGAACTTCGGCCCGATGAGGAGTCCTGCGGCGGCCGTCGCATGGAAGTCGAGGCCCGGGGCATAGACATGGCTGCTCAGGAGCCAGTCGCAGGGAGCGCGTGACGTGCCGAAATCGTCCACGACGAGGAGGGTCCGTCCGTGCCGGCGGTTCCAGAGCAGGTCGCTGTCCGTGAACTCATAGGAGTCGGCGATGAGGATGTCCCAGTCCCCGGAGCCCAGTGGGCGGGTCCCGAAGCCGTGCGAGCGGACCCACCGCGCGCATGCTCCGTCGAGCCCCAGGAACACGGGGTTGCGGCCGCGCTCACGGAACGCCTGGGCCAAGGCCATGCAGCGGCCCAAGTGGCCGAGCCCCGCGCGGCGGTTCCCGTTAGCTCGTATGGCTAGGCGCATGGCGCTGGTCCAGGATGCCCCGCAGCGTGGAGATCACCGTCTCCTGTTGCGGATCGGTCAGGGTCGGATAGATGGGGAGCGAGATGATCCGCTCGTAGAAGTCCTCCGCTCGGGGGCAGAGGCCTTTGCGGTAGCCGAGACGTTCGTACAGGGGATGCCAGTAGACCGGGATGTAGTGCACCTGCACGCCGATGCCGGAGCGTCGGAGGGCCTGGAAGACTTCACGCCGCCCGCCCGCCCGCAGGCGGATGAAGTAGAGGTGCCACGCGGAGGACTCCAAGCCGCCCGCGGGAGAGTCGAGTTCCGGCCAGCCGCGGAAAGCCTCGTCGTAGCGGCGGGCGATCTCCCGGCGGCGCGCGAGGAACCGGTCGAGGCGGCGGAGCTGGCTCAGCCCCAGCGCGGCTTGGAGGTCGGTGAGTCGATAGTTCAGTCCCTGGGATTCGACGGAGTAGAGCCAGTCCTCTCCCCGGCGGATGCCGTGCTGGCGGAACTCCACGATGCGGTCGCGCAGAGCGGGATCGTTCGTCAGCACCGCTCCGCCCTCCCCTGTGGTGATGGACTTCACGGGATGGAAGCTGAAGACCGTCATGTCGCTCAGGGAACCCACCGCCCGGCCGTGATAGGAGGCGCCCAGGGCATGGCAGGCGTCCTCGATGAGCGAGAGGCCGTGCTCCTTCGCGAGCCTGCGGAAGGCGTCGAGGTCCGCCGGACGGCCGGCGTAGTCCACCGGGACGATGGCGCGGGTTTGAGGGGTGATGAGCTTGCGGCAGGCGTCGGGGTCGAGGTTGCCCGTCTCCGGGTCGACGTCCGCGAAGACCGGGCGGGCGCCCTGCCACAGGCCGGCGGTGGCCGTGGCCGCGAACGTGATGGGGCTGGTGATGAACTCGTCCCCGGGCTTCAGGTCCGCGGCGAAATACGACGCCTGCAGGGCGGCCGTGCCGTTGGCGAGGACGACGGCATGAGCGGCGCCGCAGCGTCCGGCCAGGGCAGTTTCGAACTCGGCGATGCGCGGTCCCTGCGTGAGCCAGTCGGAGCGGAGGGCCTCTACGACCGCCTGCACGTCGGAGTCGTCGATGGTCTGCCGTCCGTACGGGATCTGGGGGCTCAAGGCTTGATCGCGGAGGGCGCGGACTCGAGCTGCCCGAGCATCTCCTGGAATTCCTTCGTCTTGAGCCACCAGTCGTTGGAATCGCTGGCGTAGCGGAAACCCTTCTCGAGAGGCGCGCCGCGCGTCCAGGAGGTCTGTCCCCACCACGGGAAGCACGGCTTGATCAAGAAAAGGTCTCCGAGGTCGAGCGCGCGCTCCGCCTCGTCCTCGGTCACTAGGACCTCATGGAGCTTCTCCCCCGGGCGGATGCCCACCACGCGGGTCTTGCAGCCCGGGGCGATCGCGTCCTTCAGGTCCAGGATGCGCATGCTCGGGATCTTGGGGACGAAGATCTCCCCTCCGTGCATGACCGTCAGGGCGCGCAACACCAGCCGGACTCCCTGGTCCAGGGTGATCCAGAAGCGGGTCATCCGCTCGTCGGTGATGGGGAGCACACCCTCCTTGCGGCGGCTCAGGAAGAAGGGGACGACGCTCCCGCGGGAGCCGACGACGTTGCCGTAGCGCACGACGCTGAAGCGCGTCCCGGTGGCCGCGGCATAGGAGTTGCCGGCGATGAAGAGCTTCTCGGCGCAGAGCTTGGTCGCGCCGTAGAGGTTGATGGGGTTGACGGCCTTGTCCGTCGAGAGGGCGACGACGCGCCGGACGCCCGTGTCGATGGCCGCGTTGATGATGTTCTCCGCGCCGACGATGTTCGTCAGGACGGCCTCGAAGGGGTTGTACTCGAGCGTGGGGACCTGCTTGAGGGCCGCGGCGTGCACGACGAAGTCGACGCCGTGGAAGGCGCGCTGCAGCCGCTGGGGGTCGCGGACGTCCCCGATGAAGAAGCGGAGCCGGGTGTCGCGCATGGTCGCCGCCATCTCCGACTGCTTGAGCTCGTCGCGGCTGAAGACGATGATCTTCCGGACCTTGGAGTGCTTGAGCGCCGTTTCGATGAAGCGCTTGCCGAAGGAGCCGGTCCCGCCGGTTACCAGGACGGACTTTCCGGCCAGAGCCGAGAAGTCCTTCCGCGTGAGTTCCACGGAGTGTTTTCCCGACGGTTTCGTGGGGCTATTCTTACAGTGTCGCATGATGTTTCTCCAGCTTGTTCAAAGTGTGAACATTGTATCGTTTATCGTTCCTCCGGTCAAGGCGTAGGGCCGCCGATGCGGAGGGGGCGAAGTGGTACAATACGCGTGCGCGATGAGAATATGTCTCCTCATACCTCCCACCAGTCTTGACCGCTCCTACGGCAGTCTGAAGAAGTTCTCCAACCCGCAGCCGTCCATCGGCATCGCCTATATCGCCGCTGCTCTTCTCCAGCAGGGCTATGACGTGGAGATCGTCGACGCATATGTCGAGCAGTATTCCCTGGAGGGGCTCGTCGAGCGTCTGGCTCGTGCCGACGTGGTCGGCGTGAGTTCGCTGTCGGCGAGCGCGAGCATCACCTATGCCATCTGCGAAGCGCTGCGGCGTCGCCGTCCCGAGACGATCATCGTCCTTGGGAACCTCCACGCCGCGCTCTTCCCGGAAGAGTCTCTGGCCGCGGGCCGGCGCGGGGACTACATCGTCCACGGCGAGGGAGAGGAGACGTTCCTCGAGCTCTGCGATCACCTATCGGGGCGGCGGTCCGGAGACCTTTCGAAGATCCGAGGCCTGTCGTACCTCGAGGGCGGGAAGATCGTGCAGACTCCCGGCCGCCCGTTCCTGACCGAGTTGGACCGGCTTCCGTTCCCCGCGTGGCAGCTGCTGGATCTGGACCGCTACCGGACGGATCCGCGCACCCATGCAGGGCCGGGGCACAAGGAGATCCAGATCCTCGGCACCCGTGGATGTCCGATGGGATGCACCTTCTGCTCCAGCCGCTCGGTGCGCAGCCAGGGGCAGAGGTACCGCATGCGCTCTCCGAGCAACATCCTGGAGGAGATGCGCTTCATGCACGAGCGCTTCGGGATCACGGTGTTCAACTTCATGGACCTGGCTTTCCCGCTCGTGCGGGAGCACGCGGCGGAGTTCTGCCGGCTCATGATCGAGTCCGGCATGAACCGGCGGGTCCGGTGGATCAGCGAGCTGAGGGTCCGTCCGCTCGACGAAGATCTCGTGCGGCTGATGCGGCGGGCGGGCTGCGTCCGGGTCTGTTTCGGGA
This sequence comes from Elusimicrobiota bacterium, assembly GCA_041660925.1. Classification (NCBI taxonomy): domain Bacteria; kingdom Pseudomonadati; phylum Elusimicrobiota; species Elusimicrobiota bacterium. Next base: position 148,129 of record JBAZVI010000009.1, on the reverse strand, counting down.
TCGAGTCGGGCAACGACGAGACCTTGGCCCGGATCAGGAAGAATTTCACGCGCGAGGACGTCGTCCGGGCGGTCGGGTGGTGTCGCTCCGCCGGCCTCGACGCCGACGGGATGTTCATGCTGGGACTGCCCGGAGAGGACTACGCCAAGATCGACGAGACGATCCGACTGGCCCTGGACCTGAGGCTCCGGTTCGCCATCTTCAATCTCTTCGTCCCCTACCCGGGTTGCGATTTGTACGATGAGCTGAACGCCGCCGGGGAGATCCACTTTCGGGACTGGTCGGAGTTCGTCAGCTATCCTGCCTATTCCGGCCATGATCCGGTCTACGTTCCCAAGGGCATGACCAAGCAGGGCTTGATGGACAAGCAGCGGGAGGCGATGAGGCGCTTCTACCTCTCCCGCGACTTCATCCTGCGGCAGCTCCGCGAATTCCGCTGGAGCCACGTCCCGCATTACGCCGCAGGGCTGAAGGCGCTGTTGTCGAGCTGACGCCGCGCTCGAGGGGCGCGACCGACGGCGTGGAGCCGCCCTCGACGCTCTACTCGTGCACCTCGCTCTCCCATTCCTCGGGGCGCAGGCGGTCGATGCGGCCCCTGCGCACGAAGCCTCCCCGGTCGAGGAGTACCCACTTGATCCAGCAGCGGAGGATGTCGCTCACCGCGGCGAAGAGGGCGTGCGGACGGGTTCCTTTTGCTTCTCCCTGGGCCCGGGGCAGGAACGAGATGGGGACTTCCTTGATCGAGGCTCCCAGCCAATGTGCTTTGATGAGACCTTCGGGGTTGGCGAAGGAGCTGCGCGACTCGTAGCGGATGGACTGGACCAGGCGGGTCCGGTAGAAGACGACGTTTTGATAGTCGGAGATGGGGACCCGGAAGAGCGTGCGGATGAGAAGGTAGTTGATGAGGGACACGACGGCCTTCGGGACGGTGTCCGATCGCCTTGAGACGTGCTTGGCCCCGAAAAGCTTGATGACCGCCGCGAAGGGTTTGGCGAGAGGGCCGGATACCTGGACCGGAGATCGTCGTACGCCCGCGACCACGTCATGCTCGCGCAGGAGTTCCAGGAAGACGCGCAGATAGGTGATGTCGTAGGACCAATCGATGGTCTGCCAGAAGAGGAACTCCTTCGAAGCGCTCTGGATGGCCTTCTGCGAGGAGAGACCGACGTTGAGATTGACGGGGTTGCGGATGAGCCGTATCTGCGGGATCTCGAGGGCCAGCGCGCGGACGATCTCGTTGGTGCGGTCCGTGCTGCCGTCGTCGATGACGACGATCTCGTAGTCGCGGACGGTCGCGCGCAGGACGTCGTTGGCTCGGCGCAGATAGCCGCCGATGAGCTCTTCCTCGTTATACGCCCAGGTCAGCCAAGAGACGCCATGCTCGAACAGAGGCAGCGACGCACAGGAGTCTCGGGTGTAAAGGGGACGCGGAAGAGGCTCCTGAACGTATCCCATGTGCGTTGGACATCATAGCATCTTCTTTCCGGCGGCCCGGTTCAGAAGAGGCGATAGGGGGGGGAGTAGGAGAATTCGACCTGCCGGTCGTCCTTCCCGAGCCGGACCCCCCAGAAGGCGCCGTAGGCGGGGAAGAGCGGGCGCTCCTTGCCGTCCACGGTGCACTTCCAGTAGGGATTGAAGTTGTTCGATACGACCAGGAGCGCGGGACCGGCGAGGGCCAGCGTCATGAGGATGCGGTCCGGACGGTAGAGACTCTGCGTGATCCGGCCGCGCACGGGCTTCTCGGGCCAGGGCGTCCCTTCCCAGCGGCCGGCCTCCACGTAGACCGCTGCGCGCAGGTCCTTCAACGAGGATTTTCCCATGGAGTCCCACAGGGTTGCGGAGTCCGGGAACCCCCGGACCCCTCCGACGAGGAACGCGCGCGGCAAGGCGGAGGTGTTCTCGTAGATGAGGAGATAGGACTTCCCGCGGAAGATCTCCTTGAGCCGGAGCAGCGCGTGCTCTTTGCGGGAGAGGCTCTCCCACGGCGGCTGGGGGGTCAGCAGTCGGAGGTTCGGGTCCGACAGGGGATGGCGGGCGATGATGTAGCGCGTGTTCACGAGCGAGAGCAGCGGAAGGCGGTAGTGGTCGGCGAAGCGGATCCCGCCGGGCCAGTCGTCAACGGAATGGAGGAAGAGATAGATCTGGTTCCCCCACTTGCCGAAATACTCGTTCAGGTACGGCTCGCGCTCTATGACGGGCTCGATGACTTTTGACCAAAATCGATGGTAGGAGGCCGGATACATGTTGATGTAGCCGTCGACCGTCTCTAGGCCGTAGGCCAGGGCGTACGCAGGGAGGAGGCCGTGCGTGAAGGTCGCGACGCGGAACGGCTCGGCGTCGCTCCGCTGGGCAGCCAGGTCCCGCAGCACGGGGCTGCGGTAGTTCGCGGTGTAGCCGCCCTGGAAGTAATACTCCCACAGGACGGAGGATTTCACGGACAGCGAGAGTCCCAGCAAGGCCGTCATGGCCAGGGGGAAGACCCATCTCCTGCGACCGAACAGGTCGAGCCCCGCCGCGCCGCACAGGGCCGTGCTGAATGGGAGGATCAGGTAGAACCGATGGAGGTGGACACCCTTGAGGACGCTGGAACCGCTCATCAGGCAGCCCTTGGCCCATTCGCCGAGTCCCGCCGCCGCCGCGGTCAGAAGGAGCAGCGTCCACACCCGGCCGAATCGGCCGGGCCGGAATCCGGCTGCCGCGAGGCCGGTCGCGGCCACGACGATCTGGACGCTGCCGGCTTTCCAGGCCAGCCGCAGGCCGTTCGCGATCCCATCGAAGAAGCCCGCCGCCGTGCAGGTCAGCTCCGCGGCCCATTGCAGACGATGGGAGTCCCGGGCCTGGAGCCACATGGCCCACAGCTCCTGGACGTGCAGCGGGATGAAGCAGGCGACGAAGACCGCGAAGAGCGTCAGGAAGCGCGCGTTGAAGCGTCTCCTGACGAGCAGGAACCATGCGAGGATCCATGGGAAGCAGAAGGGCATGGAGACCACCGCGGAGGCGAACACGGAGTAGAAGACTCCCAGCAGGGCGGCTCCCGTCAGGCCCCGCTTCCAGTCGGCGTCGAGAAGCCGGTCCAGCGACCACAGGACGAAGGGGAGCATGGAGCTTCCGATGCTCCCGGTGAACGGCGTCGTCAGGGCTGCGGCGGCGCCGGCGAAGACGGCCGCCTGACGGGAAGTCTGGAGGTCGTCCGTGGAGATCCGATACGTGAAATAGCCGGCGAAGAAGTAATGCGTCAGCAGGAAGATCTGATAGGCGGCCCAGCCGGGGAGGAGGAAGGATAGGAGGACCAGAGCCTGCGGATACATGAGACTGTTCGCCAGGCGGTCGATCCCGCATGCGACCGTGGGCAGCCAGTAGTGGACTCCCGGGCCCAGGAGGCCGGAGGTCAGCAGGGAGGCGGCGGGGAGCACGCAGTCTCCCATCTCTCCGATGTTGACGTAGGAGTACGGCCCGAGGATCACGTGCTCCAACCCGAGCCAGAGGGAGATGAGGGCGAAGACGGCCCACGGCCGCTCGGCCAGCGCGTCCAGATGCGAGGAGTACGGAAGACGGTCGCTCATAGCTTCACATCCTAGGGCGGGTCAGTGCAGCTCTCTCTTCCCGGTCTTCGTGATGATGGGGACCGCCCTCATCCAGAGCTGCTTGTTCCAGCAGTCTCGGTTGCGGCGATACCATTCCACGGTCTCGCGGAGTCCCTGCTCCCAGGAGACCGCGGGCTTCCAGCCGAGGATCCTTCGGATCTTTGCGGCATCGGCCGTATGCCGAAAGACCTGTCCGGGGCGGTCTCCGACGAAGGTGATCAGGGACTCGCTCGCGCCCATGGCTTTGACGATGGTCTGGGCGATGGAGAGCATCGAGCGGTGGGTCTCGGAGCCGACGTTGAAGATCTGGCCTTTGACCTTCGCGATGTCGGCGTGCAGGGCCAGGTCGACGGCGGCGCACAGGTCCTGGACGTAGACGTAGTCGCGCGCCGCGCTCCCGTCGCCGTGCAGGCGGATGGGGTCGTTGAGGATGCAGCTGGTGATGAAGCGCGGCACGGCCTTCTCAAGGTGCTGGTAAGGGCCGTAGTTGTTGAACGGCCGCAGGATGATCGCGGGGAGCTCATAGGTCGTCCAGTAGGAAAAGACGAGGCGGTCGGCCCCGGCCTTGGCCGCCGCATAAGGACTCAGAGGCAGCAGAGGATGGTCCTCGTCCATCTTGGGCGCGATCGCGGTGCCGTAGACCTCCGAGCTGGAGATGTGGATGAAGCGCTCGACCTTGGAGCGGTACTTCAGCACCGCGTTGGCCACGGTCTGGGTCCCGATGATGTCCGTCTCGAAGAAGAGGAGGTTGTCGTAGATGGAGCGGGTGACGTGCGTCTCGGCCGCGAAGTGGACCACTGCGTCGGCCTGCTCGACGAGGGTGTCCATGAGTTCGCCGTTGCGGACGTCGCCGTACCAGAAGCTGATCCGCTCGTCCTGGGAGGTGTTGATGTCCACCGGAAGGTTCTCGACGCTGCCGGCATAGGTCAGGGAATCCAGTACGATGACCCGATAATCCGGGTACTTGCGGAAGATGTGCTTGACGAAGTTGCTTCCCATGAAGCCGGCTCCGCCTGTGACGAGGATGGTCTTTCGGGTGCTCATATGGTTGCCCCTGGTTTTCGGCCGATCAGTATATCCAGACTGTCTCGGCCGCAGTTGAACAGCAGGTCGACGACCGACAGGTACGGGATGAAGGCGCCGTGGAGCTGTCGATAGGTCGGGTGCGCGTAGTCCTGGAACTCGAGCGTGATGCCGTGGGCGGCGAAGTCGGAGGGATGCATGTAGTCTCGTCCGGCGGCGCCTTCATAGAAGGTGTCCGCCCCGAGATGTTTGCATGTATTGATGAGGCGTTCCACTCTTTCGCCGGGGATGCCGAGCGAGGAGGAGAGCAGGACGCGCTTATGCCCCAGACCCAGCGCGCCGGCCAGCTCCCGCAAGAGATGCAGGTCGAGGTCGACGAGTTTTTCCCAGGACCGGGCGTAGGCCTCTTCGAAGATGCCGACGTAGTCCCGGAAGAACGCGGCCTGGGAATAGTTCTGGCGGAGGGACAAGAGGTGCTTGCGGCGCCAATCGGTCTGATTGTTGATGCGCACGGCGTTGATGGCGGGGTGCGCGGAGAAATCAAAGGACACGGGCACGGTCAGCCATTGCGGTCCGGTGGGAGTCTTGATGCGGTTGCGGTTGCGCCAGCCGTTCTTGTCGTACTGGACGTCGTCGTACAGGACGAACACGTCGCTGCGATGGAGCTGCTCGAAGAATCCCAGCCAGGGGATGTATCCGGGCTGCAGGATGCCGATCACCATGGGGTCACGCCTTCTCGCGGGAGAGCGGGCGTCCAAGCCGGTTCCCGCGCCGATAGGCGGCTCTTCGTACGAGCTTCCAGTAGTTGTGCTTCCAGGAACGGTATTTCCAATCGGGGCAGTCCCGGCACAGGGGGATCTTCCGTCCGCGTCCAGAGAGATGAAGCTCACGCAAGCGCTCGAAGGCGGCGCCTCGCCAGATCTCCGCGATGGAGCGCCTTCGTGCATCTCCCATGTCCGTGTCGCCCGCGATATCCAGGCCGCACATCATCACCTTCCCGCGGGAATCGATGTTGAGCCGTTCGAAGAGGAACGGGCAGGGCACGCGCTGTTCGGGAGGAAGATAGGGAGCCGGATCGGCCGAGCGGGCGGGGTCGTTGATCCCCCAGGTCAGATATTTTCGCTTCTGGAACTCGTCGACGATGGGCCTCCAGAACGCGGCGACCCGCTCCGCGTCCACGCCGACTTGATTGACGGCGCTGGCGATGATCTTGGTACGGGCTCGCAGCCTGTTCCTCAGTCGCGCCATGCGTCGTACGTTGAGCACCAGACGCTTCCAGTCGAGGCCGGGGCGGACCTTGGCGTAGGTCTCCGCATCCGACGCGTCGACGCTGAACTCGATCATGTCCACGCCCGCCCGGAGCAGGCGGCGGGAGTTCGCATCCGTGAACCGCGATCCGTTGGTGATGAGCCCGATCTTGGCTCCTCGTCCCTTGGCATATTCGATGAGCGGGAGGACTTGGGGGTGGAGCATGGGTTCGCCGCCTCCGGATAGGCGGATCCAGGCGCCGTATCTCCCGCATTCGTCCGCGATCTTCCGGAAGATGTCCGCGTCCATGAAGAGCGCGTCCTTGTAGGTTTTGCGGATCGAGGAGTTCGTGTAGGGACAGTTGGGACAGCGGGCGTTGCAGGCGTAGACGAAGGAAAGGACGCACATCATCGGAAACTCGCGGGCTTGCGGCCGGAGCCCGTAGGATCGTCGCGTATGCGCCAGGACCGGCTTCGTCGATTTACGCTTCATGCGCGGTCATGAAGGACAGCGTCCGGCTTCCGTTGCGAAGGCGGAGGACCGAAGTTCCCTGCAGCCCTTGCGGGTGCGGTTCCGACGTGTTCACTTCGTTCACCTCGGTCACGATGTATTCCCGTTCTTCCTGACGCAGCCGGGCTCCGGGCCATGGCGACATGGCCCGGATGCGCCGTCGGAGTTCCGGCAGCGGTCGAGACGGGTCGAGCTGAGCATCGGCCAGGGTCCGTTTGGGGAACCAGCTGCTCTTCGATTCGTCTTGAGGAGAGAAATCTTTTCGCGGACGCGCGACGACGGCCGCGACGGCTTCCGGGACGAGCGCGCGTGCGAGTTCCGCCAGTCGGCGGCGCAGACTCCCGTCGGTGTCCTCTGACGTCAGGGCGATGCGCCGCTGGACGATGACCGGTCCGGCGTCGAGCCGCTCGTCTTCGATGAAGTGGACCGTGACTCCCGTCTCGGTCTCGCCGTTGAGGATGGCCCACACGGTCGGGGTCGCTCCTCGATAGCGAGGAAGCAGCGAGGGGTGGACGTTGATGGCCCCGAGTCCGGGGAGGGCGATGACCGCGGCAGGCAGGATCTTGCGGAAGGATCCGACCACCAGGAGGTCCGCACCGAGGTCTGCGAGGCGCGCCGTTTGAGTGGGATCGGACAGGTCCACGCCCGGGAGGACCGGCACTCCGCGCTCGGACGCCTCGTCTTCGATCTTGCGACATGGGTAGTGGGGGAAAGGACCGGGTTCCGGCCGCGGGCAGACCACGCCCGTCACTCGCACGGACGGGATGTCCAGCAGGCCGCGCAGGACGCCGTTCCCGAGTCCGGTCATGCCGAAGAGGAGGACGCGGAGTTCAGCCAAAATAGCGCTCCCACCATATCTGGAACATCATGAGGTTCCAGATCTTTCCCGCCCGGGCGGCGTCGCCCGGGCGCATCGCCTTCGTGAGACCGAGCACGGTCTCCGCGTCGAAGCAGCCGTGCCGGGCCATGCGTTCTCGGCTGAGCACCTTCGCCGGCCATTCCCGGAGGGAGCCGGCGAGCCAATCGTTGACCGGCAGGACGAACCCCTCCTTGGGTCTGTCGGCCACCCCCGGCGGGAGGAGGTCGCGGAAGGTATCCTTAAGGATGCTCTTGACCACCGGACCTCGGATCTTGAGGCTTTCGGGGAGAGCAGCGGCGAATTCGACGAGCCGATAGTCGAGGAAAGGGGACCGGACCTCGACCGAGTGCGCCATGGAGAGGGAGTCGAGGAAGGCCAGGACCTGGTCCGGGAACTGGTGCTTGTACTCCATCTCCAGGACGCGGTTGAGGGGGTCGGCCGCCTGGACGTCGCGGAAGTCCTCGCGGATCATGTCCAGGGAATCCTCCCCGGCGGCGGCGTGCAGGAACTCCCGGCTGAGCAGATGCCGCTTCTCCTCGTCGGCAAAGAGATGGAGGCGGCAGCGCCAGGCCGCTTCATCGCCGCCGGAGGCCGCGAAGAGACGCTCCAGGAATGCGGAATCGCACGGCTGCAGGGTGTGGGCCTCCGCTGCGGTCAGCTTTCCGGAGAGGGCCTTCTCTCGGAGCGCACCGTACCGGTGGATGGGCCCGGCGGTCCTGTGAGAGAGGTAGCTGCCGAACAGTTCGTCGGCTCCGTCGCCGGAGAGGGCGACCTTGACGTGCTTCGAGATGAGCTTGGTCAGGAAGAAGGTCGAGACGGTGCCGGAGAACGGCTGGTCGAAGGAGTGCTGGATATCTCCCGCGTCCTGTTCGAGCTCGCGCGCGGACATGAGGTATTCATGATGTACGGTCCCCAGAGACTTCGCGACGCGGCGGGCGGCCGTCAGATCGGAGGCTTTGTTGCGAAAATCTTCCTCATATCCGAGGGAGAAAGTCAGCAGCGGACCGCTGCGTGCCCGGCGCATCAGGGTGACGACGGCGCTGGAGTCCAGCCCTCCGCTGAGGTACGCCCCGAAGGGGACGTCGCTGCGCATGCGGATTCTGGTCGCGTCGTCGAGGATGCTCAGGATCCGCTCCTTGGCGGAGGGCTCGTCGGCGGTCCGGTCCTCCCGGAAAGACGGGCGCCACCAAGTCTGCCGCTTCGCCTCTCCGTCCTCGAAGACCAGTTGTTCGCCGGGCTTCAGGACGGATATCCCGGCGAAGGCGGTCCTTGGGGCGGGGACGTGCTTGAAGGTGAAGTAGTGGTAGAGGGCCGCCCGGTCCATCTCCTTGGGGCAGTCGGGATGGGCCAGGAGCGCCTTGATCTCGGAGCCGAAGATCAGCCGGCCGTTCGCGACGCGATAGAAAAGGGGCTTGACCCCCATCCGGTCGCGCACCAGGAGCAGGCGCCGCCGGACGCGGTCCCAAAGCGCGGCGGCGAACATCCCGTTGAGGTGCGTGGGAAAGTCATCGCCGTATTCCTCGTAAAGGTGCGGGAGCGTCTCGGTGTCGGAATGGTCGGTGTAGAACCGGTGGCCGCGGGCTTCCATCTCACGGCGCAGTTCCGGGGCGTTGTAGATCTCGCCGTTCATCACGACCCATAGGCGGGAGTCCTCGTTGTGCAGAGGCTGTCGGCCGGTGGCGGGATCGATGATGCTGAGGCGGCGCATCCCGAGGTTCACGGCGTCGTCGGAGTAGAATCCGTCTTCGTCCGGGCCTCGGTGCCTGATGGCGTCGGCCATGCGGCGAAGGATGTCTTCTCGGGAGGGACCTGAGAATCCGCAGATCCCGCACATCAGCGGCTTCCGGAGTAATAGTCGGCGCGGGCGGACTGCCAGTCGCGACAGTCCGCGCAAAGCTTGGGCAGCTTGCTCCACCGGCCCCGGAGGTGATGCTCCCGGAGGCGCGCGAGCTTCCCGTTCCAGATCTCCTTGAGGGAGCGTCGGCGAGCGTCCCCTGCGATGTATTGCGCGTCCAGATCCACCGCGCAGAGAACGACCTTCCCGGAATCGGTGACGGACAGCGTGCGCATGGCCCAATAGCAGGGCCAGCGCTGGTCGTTGCCCAGGACGAGGTTCCCGGCGCGGATCTCCCCGGCCCAACTCACCATCGGGCGGATCTTGACGGTCGCCCCGTGCCGCTTCCAGAAGCGCACGAAGGCGGGTCTCTCGGCGCGGTTCTCGGGCATCTCCACGAATTGCACGAACACGTCCGGCTTTTTCGCCCGGAGCTCCCGTTTGAGCCTGAGCAGGTTCAGCACGTTGTCCACGGTCTTCCGGTAATCTCCGCCGACGCGCAGGCGGGAATAGGTCTCGGCGGAGAACGCGTCGAGCCCGATGTAGACGGCGTCGAGACCGGACTCGATGAGGCGGCGGGCCGCCCGGTCGTCGAGCAGGTTGGCGTTGGAATTGATGACCACGTCGCGCAGCCCCGCCGCCTTGGCGTAGGCGATCATCTCGAAGATGCCGGGCTTGCGGTTCTTCAGGATGAGCGCCTCGCCGAAAAAGACCAGCCAGACCCGTGCGCCCTTGTCTTCGCGCGCGATCTCGTCGATGAGCTTGGTGAAGAGGGGCCAGGGCATGATCCCCTTCTTGCGGCGCATGCGCGGGTGCACGCACATGGAGCAGCGGAGGTTGCAGTGGCTGACCGTGTCGATGAGGACGACCTTCGGGAACTCAGCGGCCGGGGTCAGGCGGCCCTCGCGCTTCTGTCGGGCGACGATGCTCTCAACCATGGCGCGTCATCGTCTCCCGGACGGCGCGGATGACCGCGCGGACTTCCGGGTCCTGGAGCTTGGGGTAGAGCGGAAGGGAGAGGGTCTCGGCCCCGATGCGTTCCGCTACCGGGAAGGCTCCCGGGGCGTAGCCGAAGCGGGAACGATAGTAGCTGAGGAGATGGATCGGGCGGTAGTTCACCGCGACGCCGACGCCGGCGTCCTGGAGCCGCGACAGGATGCCGTCGCGCCGGGGCGCGGGGACCCGGATGGTGAAGAGGTGCCGGCCGTGCTCCGTCCGCGGGGCCGTGCGCAGGAGCGTGATGCCGGGGACGCCGGCGAGACCGCGTTCGTAGGCGTCTGCGATGCGGCGGCGCCGCGCGCAGAGCTTGTCCGCCTCCCCGAGCTGGCCGAGGAGAAGAGCGGCCTGGATGTTGTCCATGTTGTACTTCCAGCCCAGTGCGGTCATGTCCCAGTGCCGGTACTTCTTGGTATAGCGATCCGCGGCTCCCTTGTCGATTCCATGGAGGCGGAGGCGCCGCAACAGGTCGCCGCGCCGGCGGTCGTGGACGCTGAGCGCGCCGCCCTCTCCCGAGGTGATGCTCTTCGTCGCGTAGAAGCTGAAGGCGGCGGCGTCGCCCAGCTGCCCGACCCGCACCCCGTCGCGGGCTCCCTCGAGGCAGTGCGCGGCGTCTTCGATGACGCATAGGCCGTGCCGGTCGGCCAGTCGGCGGATGCTCCGCATGTCGCAGAGGTGCCCGTAAAGATGCACCGGCATGATGGCCTTGGTGCGCCGCGTGATCCTGCGCTGGATGAGGGCGGCGTCGATGTTCCCGGTCGAATCCTCCGAATCGACGAAGACCGGGACTGCGCCTGCGTGCAGGATGGAGTTGGCCGTGGCGCAGAAGCTCATGGCCGGAGTGATGACCTCGTCCCCCGGGCCGATATCCCAGGCGAGGAGCGCCAGATGGAGGGCCGCCGTGCAGCTGGTGAAGCCCACGACGTCCTCGGTCCCCAGATAGCGGCGCAACCCGTCCTCCAGTGCGCCGACTTCCGCGCCGGTGGTGAGGAAGATGGAGCGCAGGACCTTGGAGGCTCGCCGGATATCGCGCTCCGCGATGTTGTGCTTGAAAAACTCAATTCGTTTCATGGGCAGATGATCCGGTCCCGGCCGGAAGCGTCGATTTTACAAAATCCGGCCGGCGGATGTCGCCGGAGGCCGAGGGTCCTTCGGGGCGGCTAGCGCGTCCGGGTGGCGTCGATGAGGGCCTTGACGGCGTCGATGCCCCGCAGCGTCCGTTCCATGCTCTCCGTCCCGACCGACACGCGGATGAACCCGTCGCAGCTCTTTCCGTAGCCGAGTCCTGGGACGGTGCTGACGTGCTTCTCGACGAGGAGCTTCGTGCAGAACTCCTCGGAGGTGAGGGAGGAGCCGGCGATCGAGACGAAAAAGTAGAAGGTCGCCTCGCCGGGAAGGTATTTCAGGCCGATGCGGTCCATGTGGCTGGCCACGAGCTTCCTTTTCCGCACGACCTCGGCGATCTGCGGTTTGGTGATCCGGATGATCTCGGAGAAATGCTTGGCGATGTAGAGCTGGAGGATCGTGGCGGGGCAGGTGATCAGATGCTGGTTGATCTTCAGGATCTGGTCCGTGATCCCGGGGTTCGCGATGACGTAGCCCAACCGCCAGCCGGAGATCCCGTAGTTCTTCGAGATGGAGTTGCAGATGATGGAGCGCCGCTTCTCCGGGTCCAAGACGCCCAGGGAGACGAAACGCTCTCCCTCTGGGAGGAAGTCGCTGTACGCCTCGTCGGAGACGACGAAGAGGTTGTGCTTCTCTGCTAGGTCGCAGATGCGGCGGAGCTCGGCTTCAGTAAAAACATATCCGCGCGGGTTGTTCGGGTTGTTGATGATGATGGCCTTCATCCGGGGGGTGATGAACTTTTCGAACCCGGATACGTCCACATCGTGGGGCACTTGCACCGGACGGGCGTGGCAGAGCCTGACCTGTTCCGGATAGCTGACCCAGGCCGGCTCGTGGATGAGGACCTCATCTCCCGGGTCGAGGATCGCCATCAGAGCCATGTGGATCGCGATTTTCGAGCCGGCCGTCACGATGATCTCCTTCGCGGGGTCGAAGCGCACGCCGTACTGCTCGCGGAAATACCCCGCCAGACTCTCCCTCAGCTCGGGGAGGCCGCGCGAGTGGCTGTAGTGGTATAGCTGCGGGAACGGGAGGTCGTCGAAGGGGAAGAGGGGGATGTCGAAGAACGCCTCTCCCAGGGAGAGGACGATCACGTCCACCTTGTCCTTCTGCATCTCGTAGACCATGTTGTTGTACTTGATGGACATGGCCTGCTCGCTCTGCAGCGCGGCCTTAGAGGGGTTGCAGACGCGGCTTTCGTTCGGGATCGTGCGCTTCGTGTCTATTCTCATTCGTCGGAGGAGCCCGGTATTATAACAGAACGCCGAGCGTCAATTCTTGAGGGGGCGGGGAAGATAGTGTCGGAAGAACGCGAGGTAGCGCAGGAAGTTCAGGGGGATGTCCTTCGCGAAGAAGAGCAGGTATCGCCAGCGGTGCCGGGAGGAGACCAGCTTCTTCCAGTATCGGGCGTCGGCGCAGAACAGGCTCCATTCGACGGGCGCCACGACGCCGTAGCGGAGGAACCAGGAGAAGAGCAGCCGCGCGAGGTTGCGCCGGTGCGCGCTCAGGCGATATTCCTCGGGGGGGAAGATGCGGTTGAACTTGCCGTAATCCTCCCGGCCGATGGGGCGGGAGAGCCCTCTCGCGATCTCGGTCCCGGGATAGGGCATGGTGACGCCGATCGACGTGAAGGTCGGGCGGATCCGCGCGAGGAGCTCGTGCGTGAGCCGGAGGTCCTCTTCCGTCTCCCCGGGAAGGTTCAACAGCATGTTCGCGAAGGTCCGGATCCCGTGCCGGCGGCAGAGGTCGAACGCGGCGACCGTCTGCTCGACGGTCGCCGCCTTGCGGATGCGCTTGAGCAGCTCGGGCGAGCCCGTCTCCACCCCGAAATCCAGCTGGATGCAGCCGGAGTCCTTGAGCAGAGCCATGATCTCCGGGGTGCGGATGCAGTTGACCCGGGTCTCGGCGCCCCAGAGCATCCGGAGGCCGCTCGCTCTGTAGGCCTCGCAGAACGCGACGATGTCCTCCTCGCGGATCCCGAAGGTGTCGTCGAGGATGTAGAAGAAGTCGAAGCCGTGCTCGTCCTGCAGGAGCCGCAGCTCCCGGATCACGGCCGACATCGGGCGCTTGCGGACCGGCGACATCCCGTGCGGCCGGGCGTTGGCCTGCCAGACGGAATCGGATGCGCAGAAGGTGCAGTGGAATGGACAGCCCCGGCCGAGGTAGATGACGGCGCCCACGGTCGTCAGACGCCGCAGGATGTTCTTGGTCGGCCGCTGATACCAGCGCAGGTCCAGTTTGTGATAGGCCGGCAGGGCGCATTCGGAGAGGTCCATCAGTTCCCGGTTCGGGGTGATCCTCACCCGTCCGTCCCGGCGGTAGGCGATCCCCGGGATCCTTTCGAGGTCGGAGTCCTCGCGGTACTCGGCGAGGAGCTGCCGGAGCGTCCGCTCGCCTTCCCCGCGCACGACGACGTCGAACGGGCTCCCTTCGAAGAGGAAATCCTCGGGCGCGATGGAGGGATGGGCGTTGCCGGCCAGGATCTTCGCGTCCGAGCGGCGCCGGATGTCCTTGGCCAAGGAGAGGACCTGGTCGTAATCGGTCACGAACGAGGCGAGGCCGACGAACCTCGGCTTCAGCGCGTCGATCGCTTGCAGGATGGTCCGGACGTTCTCCTCGGGGTCCTTGGAGTGCGTGTCGACGATGGCGACGGTGAAGCCGTGCTCCTCGAGGTAGCCCGCCAGATAGAGGAAATAGAACGGCATGAACATCGAGGCCGCATTGGCCGGGGACACGACGAAGACGACGTCCGTCGCACGCGCGGGGGGAGGGGGCATGTTCGGCTCGCTTCGATGAGATGATACTACACTTCAAAAGGGTGGGCGGGTTCGCGGGGAGTCCTCCGCGGCGCGATTTGATAACATGTCCGTCATGCCGAAGCTCGTCCTGGGCCTCTCCGCCTACTACCACGACAGCGCCGCCGCGCTCGTGCGCGACGGGGAGATCGTCGCGGCCGCGCAGGAGGAACGCTTCAGTCGGGTCAAGCACGACCGGCGCTTCCCCATCCATGCGGTCCGCTACTGCCTCGAAGAGGCGGGCGCCTCGCTCAAGGACCTCGACGCGGTCGTCTACTACGACAAGCCGCTCCTGACGTTCGACCGCCTGCTCGAGACCTATATCGCCTACGCGCCGCGCGGATTCACCAGCTTCCGCGCCGCCGTCCCGGCCTGGATCAAGGAGAAGCTCCACCTGCCGCGCGAGATGGACGAGGCGCTCGGCGGAGAGTACCCCGGGAAGTTCAGCTTCTGCCTCCACCACCTCTCGCACGCGGCCTCGGCCTTCTACCCTTCGCCCTTCGAGCGCGCCGCGATCCTCACCATCGACGGGGTCGGCGAGTGGAGCACGACCACCCTCGGGGTCGGACACGGCGCGAAGATCGAGCTGCGCAAGGAGATCCGCTTCCCGCACTCGCTCGGCCTCCTCTACAGCGCCTTCACTTACTACCTCGGCTTCAAGGTGAACTCGGGCGAGTACAAGGTGATGGGCCTCGCCCCCTACGGCGAGCCGCGCTTCTACGACCGCATCGTCAACGACATCATCGACATCCGGGAGGACGGCTCCTTCTGGATGGACATGAAGTACTTCGACTACTGCGGGGGGCTCACGATGACCTCCCCGGCCTTCGACGAGCTCTTCGGCGGCCCGGCGCGGCCCCCGGAGTCGAAGCTCGGCCGCCGCGAGATGGACCTCGCGGCCTCGCTGCAGAAGGTCGTCAACGAGGTCCTGCTCCGGCTCGCCCGGCACGCGCGCAAGGAGACCGGCGAGAAGAACCTCTGCCTCGCCGGCGGCGTCGCCCTCAACTGCGTGGCCAACGGAGAGCTCCTGCGCGAGAAGATCTTCGACGGGCTCTTCATCCAGCCCGCGGCCGGCGACGCCGGCGGCGCGCTGGGCTCCGCCCTCTTCGGCTACCATGCGCTCCTCGACGGCCCGCGCCCCGCGCGGACCGGGGACGCGATGAAGGGCGCCCTGCTCGGCCCCGCCTTCGGCCGCGACGAGATCCTCAAGGACGTCGCCGCCGCCGGCGTGCGCCGGCGCGAGATCCCGAAGGACCGGTATTACGACCAGCTCTGCGAGTGGCTCGAGCAGGGCAAGGTCATCGGCGTGCTCAACGGTCGCATGGAGTTCGGCCCCCGCGCGTTGGGCTCGCGCAGCATCATCGGCGACGCGCGCAGCGTCGAGATGCAGAGCAAGATGAACCTCAAGATCAAGTTCCGCGAGAGCTTCCGGCCCTTCGCCCCCGCGGTCCTCGCTGCGGACGTCTCGGAGTGGTTCGACATGGAGGGGGAGAGCCCCTACATGCTGCTCGTCGCCCCCGTGCGCGAGAAGCACCGCAAGGCCGTCCCCGCGGACAAGGCGCACCTCGAGGGCATCGACAAGCTCAAGCTCCCGCGTTCCTCGGTCCCCGCGATCACGCACGTCGACTACAGCGCGCGCGTGCAGACCGCCGCCGAGAAGTCGAGCCCCTTCTTCTACCACCTCCTCGAGCGCTTCAAGGCCCGGACCGGCTGCCCGGTCATCGTCAACACGAGCTTCAACGTGCGCGGCGAGCCCATCGTCTGCCGGCCCTCCGAGGCCATCCGCTGCTTCCTCAACACCGACATGGACGTCCTCGTCCTTGAGGACGTCGCGCTTTTGAAGGAGGAGCAGGCCGAGGGCTCGGCGGACCGCGAAAAATACCTCCAGCAGTTCTCCCTGGATTAGGCGGGAAACTCAACGGGTTTCCCGCCCGGTATAGAAATGATCGAAATGGACAAAGAGCCGAGTGAGAAGAAGATCCGGGAGTTCGGCTGGGGGCTCTTCGTGTTCGGAGCGCTTCTCGCCGGCCTCTCATGGTGGCGCGGACGCCATGAGGAGGCCTTCGTCGTCCTCCCCGTCTGCGCCGTCCTCGGCGTCCTCACCCTCGCCTCCGCGCGGGCGGGGAAGGCGATCTACCGCGGCTGGACCGCCGTCGCCTCGCTCATCGGAGGGGTCGTCTCCGTCGTCGCGCTGGCCGCCGCCTACTACCTCGTCCTCACGCCGATCGCCCTGATCCTGCGCGCGACGGGGCGCGACGCGCTGCGCCTGCGCCGGCCGTCCGCGGGGGAGAGCTGCTG
Organism: Elusimicrobiota bacterium; assembly: GCA_041660925.1. Classification (NCBI taxonomy): domain Bacteria; kingdom Pseudomonadati; phylum Elusimicrobiota; species Elusimicrobiota bacterium. Next base: position 131,857 of record JBAZVI010000009.1, on the reverse strand, counting down.
GGTCCCGCTCTCCGTGCCGGAAAATAAATCGTATTTCGAGAGGTTGTTCTGATGGCCGAGCGACAGTCGCTGCTGCGCGAGTTCTTCGGCTTCCTGAGCCACAACAAGAAGTGGTGGCTCACGCCGATTCTGCTGGTGCTGGCCGTGCTCGCGGCTCTCATCTTCCTCGGCGGCACCGCCGCCGCCCCGTTCATCTACACGCTTTTCTAGCCCGTCGATCGTGGCGCCTGAGCTGGATTCATCGTGGCATCGAGGCTGAAAGCGAAATCCTCCATCGTCGGCGGCCTGCTCGTCGGCGCCGCACTGCTGTGGCTCGCCTTCCGGGACATCGACTTCAGTCGACTGGCGGGGATCTACGCGAACGTTTCTCTGCTGGTCGTTGTTCCGGTCTTCTTTGCGACGGCGGGGGAGATGTTTCTGCGGGCGCTGAAGTGGAGCATCCTGCTCGAGCCTTCGCGTCCCGTGCGGCTCTGGGATGCGTTCCGGCTGGAGGTCTCGGGGATGGCCTTGAACAACGTCCTGCCGCTGCGCCTCGGCGAGATCGTGCGCGGGACCTTCGGCGCCGGGCTCTTCGGGATTCCCGTCGCGACGGTGTTCGCAACGCTCGTGGCGGAGCGTGCGCTGGACACCATCGTCCTCGGCGCGCTCTTCGTCATAGCGGCTCGGCTCGGCGGCTTAGGCGACGCCCTCATCCGCTGGGGGGGCTGTGCCGGACTCCTGTTCGCGGGACTTCTGACGTGCTTGCTGGTCCTGGTCTTCATCGATGAGATCATGACGCACCGCTCTCTCGGGGGGCTTCTGCGCAGGTTCCCGCGGGCGGCGAAGGGGCTGGGCCATCTGGGCATGGGCATCCGGGCCTTCCATTCCTTCCCGACCGCCGCCGCGCTCGTCGTGCTCGCGGTCGGACAGTGGCTGCTGAACGCGCTGAACTTCTATATCGTGGCCCGCGCGTTCGGTATCAGCGGCGTACTGGACGTTTCGAAGTGCGTGGTGATGATCTTCGGTGCCGCGGTCGCCTCCGCCGTCCCCGGCATGCCCGGCTACTTCGGCAACTTCGAGTTCGCCATCGCGAGGATGGCAGGCTCCTGGGGGGTGGACAAAGACGTGGCGTTCGCGTACGCCACCTGCGTGCACCTCTTCGGGTACGTGTTCGTGACGGCGGCTGGAATGCTGTTCGTCTCCCAGATGGGGCAGTCGCTCGGCGAGGTCTGGGAGCGGTTCCGAGATAGGGCGGCGGATGACGGGCGGTAGGCGGCCCATGCCGGCATGGAGAGGACGGCGTCCCCCGCCGCGTCGATATCCTATGATTCCCTCGTGAGCCAGGAGAGGCCCGCGCTGCCGCGTTTCCGTCTCGCCTTTCTTCCGCTGCTGGGCATTCTCGCGATGCTCCTCGTCGAGGGGACCGGCTATCTGGCCTTCTTCCTCAAGTACCGCCAGCTTCCCTATTCGTTCGCGACCGCGCAGTTCTACCAGGAGGTCCACCTCTACATGGCGGACCACCCGTACCTGCCCTACCTCGCGACCAAGGGCCGCGCGGGCGGCATCGAGTTCAACACCTGGGGCGACCGCGGGCCCGAGCTCGAGAGCCCGAAGCGGCGGGTCCGCGTGCTCTGCTACGGGGGTTCGACGACCTACGACGCCCGCTGGCCGTGGGCGCTGCAGAAGATGCTGGGCGCGGACAAGTACGAGGTCGTCATCGCCGCGCAGAACGGGGCCACGAGCGCGGACACCCTCGTGAACTTCCTGCTCATCCATCAGGATCTCCAGCCCGACTTCGTCCTGGCGCTCGAAGGCATCAACGACCTCGAGTCGTCCTACACGCCGGGCTTCCGCCCCGACTACGCCCACCGCCGGCGCAAGATCGGCGCGACGCCGTATCCGGTCTTCGACCGGCTACCGCGCTGGTTCAACGCCTCGAGCGCCTACGTGCTCCTGCGCTGGCGGATCGTCGGGCCGCGCGGCGACCTGCGCGCGCTCTTCACGCGGCCCGGGCCCTACGACTTCGAGCGCGGCCCCTTCGGCTTGCCGACCTTCGAGCGCAACCTCCGGACCCTGAACCTGCTCGCAAGGAACGTCGGAGCCCGGCTCGTCCTGGGCACCCCGCCCTACCACCGCGCCAAGGCCGAGCGCCGGCTGGGGCGCGCGTTCGCCGACGGCTGGCAGAAGGGGCTCGACGCGGAGAACGCGATCGTGCGGCGTCTCGCCGCCGGGAACTCCGGCATCCTTCTCGCCGACGCGGCGCGCCATGTGCCCCTCGACGACGCGTACTTCCAGGACTTCTGCCACTTCACCGACGAGGGGGGGCGGCTGGTCGCCGAGTCCTTCTTCGACGCGCTGAAGCGGGCGGGCGCCGTCCGCTAGTCGGGAATCCCTGGTGGGATTCCCGAGAGTGTTCAGATAAGCTATTCCCGGCAAAGGTACAGCAGGAACTCGACGTTGCCCTTGGGGCCTTTGACGGGGCAGTCCATGCAGCCCCGCTCCTCGAGGCGCAGCTCCGCGCAGACCGCGCGCACGCGCGCGAGCGCCTCCTGGCGGTGCTCGTCCTTGCGGACCACTCCCTTCGGGACCTTCTTCGGCTCGAGCTCGAACTGCGGCTTGACCAGCACGACGAGCTCGCAGGGGCGCTTGAGGCAGGCCAGCAGGGCGGGCAGGACCTTGGTCGCGGAGATGAAGGAGACGTCCACGACCGCGAGGTCGGGCCGCCCGGCGGACGCCCCGAAGGCGTCGGGGGGGAGGCGCGAGGCGTGGGTCTTCTCCATGTTCACGACGCGGGGGTCGGCGCGCAGGCGCGCGTCGAGCTGGCCGCGCCCGACGTCCACGGCGAAGACCTTCAGGGCGCCGTGCTGGAGCAGACAGTCGGTGAATCCGCCCGTCGAGGCGCCGATGTCGGCGGCGACGCGGCCCGCGCACTGGAGGGCGAAGCGCTCGAGCGCGCTCTGGAGCTTGAGCCCGCCGCGCGAGACGAAGGGGACCGCGTCCTCGAGGAGGACGAGCTCCGCTCCCTCGTCGACGAGGTCGCCGGCCTTGGGCCGGGGCCGGCCGGGGACCTCGACTTTCCCGGCCATGAGCGCGGCCTGCGCCTTGGTCCGCGAGTCGAAGAGCCCGCGCTCGACCAGGAGCAAATCGAGCCGTTTCTTGCCGGGACGGGTCATGCGCTCGATTTGCTCCGCATCTGGGAAAGGATTGTACAGGATTATCGTCTCCGGAGAGCTTGTAGTACGAGATTTCGGCCGCCGGGGCACGCGGCGGAAATCTCGTACTCGTTGACAGAGTTCCTCGCTCTGTCTACACTTGAAGGCGCCTATATGAATATTAAGGGAATCGTTTTGATTTTTCTTGCCGCGGCCCTTTGCGGTTGCGCGACCGTGGCCAATCCTGCACGGTGTTTGGACAATGAGACGTCAGAGGGTTGTCGCCAGCGTCTGCGATGCGGAACGGATCCTATTGAAGGATGCATTAAGGCGATGCGGAAAGTGGGATGTTCTCCAAGAATGAGCGTTGATGTGTGTCATGAGAAGATTCGCACGTATGTCGATACGGAGCTCAATCAATATCCTTTTTGATGAACTCAATGATAAAGATATTTTTGCTTCTCGTATTTCTCATTCAGGGTTCTTTTTGCATGGGAGAGAATAAGAATGTCCCTGTCGATGTCCGCACCCCTGAACAGCGCGAGGCTACCTTACGGGAGATTGAGAGCAAATATTCCCGGTGGGGTCTTATTGGCTCGGCAATGGCGAAGCGCCTCGAGCAAGCTCTTGGCCAAATGCCGTCTGATAAGCGGGGGAAAGCTATAGATATCCTCGCGGAAATTCAGGAGCGCAAAGATAAGATTAATTCCGGAACCATAGGGCTTGAGCAAAGAGTAGCGCTTACAGCCGAAATGCGTGAATTGCGAATGAGCTTACTTCAGTCGAATCCCGAAATCGCGACAGTTCTCTTCCACGGTAGCAGGCCTGGAGGCGACCGTTTGGGATTCAGTGAGGGATTGTCCCGGCGCTACCCCAATGACTCCCGGTTCAAAGGGGGCTACGCGCAGGACCTGTTCGAGACGGGCGATCACGCCGGGGCCGTCGAGGCCGCGCGCGAGGCCATCGAGCTCGACCCGAAGAATCCCGAGCCCTACGCCACGATGTCGCAGGCCAAGTTCGAGCTCGGCGACTACGAGGGGGCCGCTCAGGACGCCCGGCGCGCCCTCGATTTCAACCCGAAGAACCTGGCTTATCAGTCGCTGCTCGCGAACTCCCGCTCGCGCGCGGGCGCGGGCGCGAGCAAAGGCGCCGCCCCGCAGGGCGGAGGTCTCGTCGGCCAGTCCGCGGCGGGAGAGGGCGGGAGCGGCGTCTCCCTCCAGCCGCAGGGCGAGCCGGGGGCGATGCCCGAGTTCCGCGTCCCCGCCGGCATGGTCACCGTCGAGGACGCCGAGCGCTCCAAGCAGGCCGCCCGGGCCGCCGATCAATTCCTGAAGGAGCGGCGCTTCGGCGAGGCCGTGCGGCTGACCGACGAGGCCCTGTCCTACAACGCCCAGAACGCCGCGGCCATCTACACCCGGGCGCTCGCCCATCTCCTCATGAAGGCCTACCCGCTCGCCCAGGCCGACATCGAGGCCGGCCTGCGCCTGGCGCCCGAGAACGCGCGCATGCTCTCGCTCTACTCGCGGGTCCTCAGCCATCAGCGCATGTTCGACCGGGCGCTCGAGGCGGCCGAGCGCGCCATCCGTTCCGAGCCGGGCTTCGCCGAGGCGTACTACCACAAGGCCTTCGCTCTGACCGGGCTCGGCCGCCGCCCCGAGGCGCTCGCCGCGCTCGGCGAGGCCGCGCGGCTCTCCCCGAAGTACCAGGCGCCCTACCAGCGCGCGCTGCAGCTGCCCGAAGACGCGGACCTCGCCTTCCTCTTCAGCGGAGAAGCCCTCCCGGCGGTCATCGTCCAGGAAGGGGCGCGGCCGACGGGGCGTTCGAGGGACCGGAACTTCCTCCTCATCGGCATCGCGAGCCTCGTCGGCGGCTTCCTCATCGCGCTGGGCCTGCTGCACACGCTCACCGGCGAGTGGATGAAGCGCCTGAAGGGGCGGCTGACGGGGTCCTCGAAGGGCCCGCAGTCCTCCCCGCTCGGGCCGGTCCCGGCCGGCGACCCCTCCCTCATCGCCGGGGTCTACGAGGTGCGCGGGCGGCTCGGCATCGGCGGCATGGGCGTGGTCTACGAGGCCTTCGACCGCCACCTCGAGCGCAAGGTGGCCGTCAAGAAGATGCGCGAGGAGATCCGCTCCGACCCGCGCGAGTCCGCGCGCTTCCTGCAGGAGGCGCGCATGGTGGCGGCGCTCCACCATCCGAACATCGTGGAGATCTACTCCATCGTCGAGGACGGCGGGGACGTCTACCTCGTCTTCCAGCACGTCGACGGCAAGACGATGCACCAGCTCATCGACGAGCAGCGCCGGCTGCCCTTCGCCGAAGCCCTCAAGCTGATGGAGGGCTGCTGCGCCGCGCTCGACTACGCGCACCGCAAGAACATCATCCACCGCGACCTCAAGCCCTCGAACGTCATGCTCGACCGCGAGGGGGTCGTGAAGGTCATGGACTTCGGCGTCGCGCGCCAGGCCAAGGACTCGCTGACGCGGCTCTCCATGACGAACACCGTCGTCGGCACGCCGCCCTACATGGCGCCCGAGCAGGAGCAGGGCGGGGTCTGCCGCGAGTCCGACGTCTTCGCGCTCGCCGTCTGCCTCTACGAGGCCCTCACCGGCGAGCTGCCCTACGCGGGCACCGGGGCCGCGATGCTGCTGGGGAAGATGAACAAGTCCTACGAGCCCGCCTCGCGGCTCGCCGCCGGCCTGCCCCCCGGCTTCGACGCGCTGCTCGAGCGCGTCCTCGAGCCCGACCCCGCCAAGCGCATCCGCACTGCTGGAGAGTTCTACCGAGAACTCTCCAGCTTGGTCACGAACAAGTAATTCCAGACGTCCGGAGTTCCTGATAAGGGAACTTTCCTCCTATCTTGGTCGTAATGCGAGATAGAGAGATGCGGCATCCGAATCAGATGGAATTAGCATTCATGACGTCTCCTGAGCCGGAGCAACGGCTTTGGACTCCCTACCATTCAGTCGAAATCCTATGTGATATGACGGAAACGAGATCGGGTATCCCGCGGGAACTCGCTCTTGCGGGAGCTGTCGCTCGCGTTGGCCGCCTCCCTGTCGGTGATTACCTCGTAATGGGCAAAATACTTATTGAGAGGAAGAGCGTCGGGGACTACATGAATTCACTTTATGATGGCCGGTTTTATCGACAGCTTGCAGCACTAGTAAGGACGGCTCCACGCACTCTGCTGCTTGTTGAGGGATGCGAGGGGTATTGCGAAAAGCTGTGGCCTAAGGCCGTGCGCGGTTCCTACCTTAAAATGTTGAGCACCTTTCGAATCCCAACCGTGTTCACGAAAGATGAGGCAGGTTCTTGTTTGTTTCTCTTGGAGTTAGGGCGGCTTTGTCAGTCGAAGCGTTCTGAGGAACACTATCGACCAGACACGAGTTTTGGAACATCGGCCGATAAGGGGCTCCATCCTGATCGGACAAGGCTGAGGATGCTTGCGGCCATTCCAGGGATTGGTCCCGCGCATGCGGGTCGGTTGTTGTCTCGATTCGGCAGTATTGAGGGGCTTCTCCAGGCTGGAGAAGCTGGACTGAGAGAGGTTAGTGGTATTGGACCCATTCGGGCGCGTGCCATTATGGCTGTTTTGCGCCCAACCATGTAGAACATCCCCCGTCTGGCAAGCTATGATATGTGCGGCCTCGTTGGGGCCGCACATGAAAATCCCTTTGATGCGCTACGCTTTCTACGACGAGAAGAAGACCCGCCGGGCGCTGGCGCGTTTCGTGCTGAGGGCTCCGCGTCTGAGCATCGGCGCGCAGTGCGCGGGCTTCGAGCGGGACTTCGCCCTCTGGCAGGGCCGCCGCTCCGCCGTGCTCTTCAACAGCGGCGCGGGCGCGAACCTCGCCCTGCTCCAGGCCCTGCGCAACCTCGGGCGCCTGCGCGCGGGCGACGCCGTGGGGTTCTCGGCGCTGACCTGGTCGACCAACGTCATGCCCATCCTCCAGATGGGTCTGGTCCCCGTCGCGGTGGATTGCTCGGCCGCCACCCTCAACGTCATGGCCTCCGACCTGCGCGCGCGTCTGCGCACGACGCGCCTGAAGGCCCTCTTCCTCACCAACGCGCTCGGATTTACCGGCGACCTCGACCGCGTGCGCGCTCTCTGCCGCCGCGAGGGCGTGCTCCTGCTCGAGGACAACTGCGAGAGCCTCGGCACGCGCCTCCCCTCGGGGCTCGCGGGCAACTTCGGCCTGGCCTCGACCTTCTCCTTCTACGTCGGGCACCACATGTCGACGATCGAGGGGGGGATGGCCTGCACCGACGACCCCGAGCTCGGCGAGATGCTGCGCATCGTGCGCGCCAACGGCTGGGACCGCAACCTGGCCGCCCCGGCCCAGCGGCGCTGGCGCCGCCGCCACCGCGTCCTCGACGAGTTCCAGGCCAAGTACGCGTTCTACGACCTGGGCTTCAACCTGCGGCCAACCGAGGTCACCGGCTTTCTGGGGCGGCTGCAGCTGCGCTCGCTGCGCGCCAACGTCCTGCGCCGCGAGCGCAACTACCTGCGCCTGGAGAAGACGCTGCGCGCGAACCCCGACTTCCTGCCGCTCGAGCACGGCCACGTCCGCACTCTCTCGAGCTTCTGCCTCCCCGTGCTCTGCCGCCGCCCGGCGCTGCGCCCGAAGTACCTGCGCCGGCTCGAGGCGGCCGGCGTCGAGGTCCGGCCCATCATCGCGGGGAACATCCAGAAGCAGCCCTTCTACGGGAAGTACGTGCGGCGCCGCTACCCTCTGCCCGGCGCCGACCTCATCCACGCCTGCGGCTTCTACGTCGGGAACTACCCCGAGCTGACCGAGCGCGACCTGCGCGTGCTCGAGCGCTGCCTTTCATAGGCGGGGGCGCGTCCAGCTTCAGTCGGAAAGGGTCTTTTCCCATGCTATTTTGACTCCCTCCCCTCTTCGAGGGGAGGGTCGGGGAGGGGTAGAATAGCCGTCGCGCGATCGCGGCACTATCAGCGCCGGGGTGCCGCCGAGGGCTTGGAGGGTAGAGCTTCCGTCCTGGGGTTCTACCCACCCCCACCCCCTCCCTCGAAGAGGGAGGGGAGTCACTCCCCGGCGCAGCGCTCGACGAGCTCGCGCGAGCTCGTCTCCAGCCGCGCGAGGTGCTCGGACTCCACGGCGCCGAGCGGCTCCACGCCGCTCTCGTGGTACTCCTTGAGCCGCTCGTAGAAGCGGTAGCGCAGCTGCATGTTCCGGATCTCGGAGCCGGGGTTGCGCTGGATGGAGGCGCGCGAGAAGCCCGGCTCCAGCATGCGGGCCGCCCAGTAGCGCGCCTTGAGGTCGATGCCGTCGCTCTGGAGGCCGTCGACCGCCCCCTCCCAGTCCTTGCAGCCCGTGACCGGGACGATGTAGGCGTTCTTCTGCCACCAGACTCCGAGCTCGCCGTCGATGAGCGGGGGCTTGGGCACGTCCCAGCCCTTCCAGTCGGCCGGGGCGTCGGTGCGCGGCCAGTCCCGCGTCATGGTGATGACCGCGGCCCCGATGATGCGGGCGGTGCGGGCGTCGATGATGCGCGCGTTGGCCTCGAACTCCTCCTCGCCGGTGGGCATGAGCGTCCCGGTCACGATGGCCTCCACGCCGAGGATGCGGCCGATCTCGCCGGCCTGGTTCGGGTCGAGGAGGCCGGAGCCGCCGAGGCCCTGCTCGTCGAGCACCCGGCGCAGGAGCGTGCGCTCGACGACCTGCACCTTGCCGTCCTGTACGAGCTGGGAGATGAGGCGCTCCGAGACCGCCATCGCGCCCGGCTCGTCGCCGCGCCGGGTCGCCGAGAAGGTGAGCACCGCCACCGTCTTGACCTTGGAGCGGACCGCCGACTCGGCCAGGATCTTCGAGGCCTTGCGGTAGGAGCTCGACATGGCCCGGGCCTCGAGGGCCCCCGCCGCGAGGAGGGCGCTTGTAAGAAGGAGGAGGGAGGCTCGGATCCTGGGCGCCATGGCATTAATGATTTAACAGGAAAACCGGCAAAACTCAATTCACAGACCGCGAGGCGTGGACAAACGGGAGGGGTAACGGCAGGTAACGGCGGCTGTTACGGCTTTTTGTCGGTTTTTTCTACGCTTTTCAGCGGGACGGTGGGCGGAATGTAGGTGTAGCCGAAGCCCCGGACCGCCCGGATCCGGCGCCTCAAAATCTCGGGCAGGGACTTGCGCAGACGGTTCATGAGGATGTCGAGCGCCCGGGAGATGGCCGGATCCTCCCGGTTGTCGACGAGGTGGAAGAGCTCCTCGCGTCCGATGGGCGAGGGGGAGCGGCGTACGAGGATGAGCATGAGCTCGTAGGTCTTGGGCGTGAGCTTCGCCGCCGGCCGTCCGTCGAGGAAGAGCTCGTAGGTGTCGGGCTGGAAGGCGAGGTCGCCCACGCGCATGAGGCCGGCGTCCATGTCGCGGCGGCGGAAGACCGCCTCGAGGGTGGCGAGCAGTTCGTTCCCGTTGGGGGACTTGGCGACGAAGTAGTCGGCGCCCGAGCGCAGGCAGAGCACCTTCTCCCCGGGATAGTTCGTCATCATGACGATGGGGGTCGCGCGCGCGCGCGGCATCTCGCGGATGCGGCGGCACACCAGGGTGCCGTCCTGGTCGGAGAGCTGGAGGTCGAGGATGATGCAGTCGGGCGGGTCCTTGCGCACCGATTTGAGCGCCGCCGCGCCGCTGCAGACGATTTCGACGTTCGTGTAGCCCGCCGTCTTGAGCCAGAGCCGGACGATGTCCGACCAGTCCTGCTCGTCCTCGACGACGAGGATGCGGTACCCCGCGCTTTTCATGTTCGAGAGTCTAGCAGATGCGGCGCGCTTACGGGAGCGCTCCGCATCGCGTCGTTCACCCTCCCTCTCGAGGGAGGGTTGGGGGAGGGTAGAGCTTCCGTTCACATATCCTACCCCCCTCCAATCCCCCCTCGAGAGGGGGGAAGGAATAAAAGGACTGAAGACCTCCTTTCCGCTGGGTCCACCGGCACCCTCGCAGGGGGCCTTTCCGGGCTGGCGAAACCAAGGGACTCCCTCTATACTTATACTCCTGGGGACCCCTATGCTCGCCCCTGCGCTCCGTCGTCTCCTTCCGCCGCTGCTCGGCGCGCTCCTTGCGCCGGGGTTCGTCTGCGCTCAGCCGCGCGAGACGGCACCGGTCAAGATCGTCGTCGAGGCCGTTCCCAGCGTCAACCCCGCGGCGACCGCGGGCTCCCTCAACCTCACTCCTTCGGTCCCCGGGCTCTCGAACCTTCCGGCGGTCGTGCCGCAGGCGGCTTCGTTCTCCCAGGCCGCGCCTGCCGTGAAGGCCGGCGTGTCCGCGGAGAACGCAGCTGCGCGCACGCATGGGGCGGCGCTGCCCGCGCTCCCCTCCAACCCCGCTGTCGTGCCGGCGAAGGTCGGATCCGCAAACGTCCTCATCGCTCCTGCGAAGGGGCCGCCGGGGGAAGGGGGCGCCCCGACGGCGTCCTCCCAGCTGGAGGAGAAGGGCCGCTCCGCGCTGGAGCTCCAGCAGACCCTCGGCGTCGAGGGCGACGCCGCCGGCGAGGATGCCGGGGCCGCCGCTTCCGCGGCCTTTGATTCCATGAGGGTTCGTTCTTCCGAACTGTCCTCCCCGGCGGGGGGGAAAGAGGGGGGGGCTGACGCCGTCTCCGCCGCTCCGAAGGGCAAGCGCGTCACCGCGCTCAAGCCCGCCGCAGGGACCGGGCTCGGGACGATGCTCGAGGCCGGCGCGCGCGAGGGCCGCGTCGACCGGGTGACCCTGGAGGCCCTCAAGAAGGCGGCCTTCACCGATGCGCTCACCGGCGTCCCCAACCGCGTCTTCCTCGACGAGCAGAAGGACCGGCTCGCCCGCGAGAACCGCACCCTCATCACCTTCAAGCTCGACTGGCTCAAGGAGATCAACGACGCCGAAGGCCACGCGGCCGGCGATTTCTACCTCGGCGAGACCGCGCGCATCGCCGCGCGCGTGCTCGGAGACGACGGCCTCATCGTGCGCCGCAGCCCCACGGGCTTCGCCGTCTTCACCCGCCTGCGGGGCCGCGAGGCCGAGCTTCTGGCCGACGCTCTGCGCATCGCCGTGGCCTATCACCTCGCCGGCCGCCGCACGGCGGTCGCCGACCTCAAGACCAAGGCGCCGATCCAGTCGACGATCAACCTCGGCATGGCGCCCATCCCCTCGGGGACCGGCGCCTTCCACCGGGCGCTCGAGGCTTCCGAGCTCTCGCGCGAGGCGGCCAAGACCGCGGGCGGCGACCTCGTCGCCGACGCTTCGGGCAAGGTCCTGCCGCGCTCGACGGTCTACGCCCTCCGCGTCGGCCTGCGTGCGGCCGGCTTGAGCGGCCTCCTGAGCCGCTTCGAGTCCGAGCTCTCGCACAACCCGCTCGACCGCATCCCGCGACGCGACGGCTCGGGGCCCTCCGCCGCCGAGCTCCTCGCCAGGATCAAGGACGAGGTCCTGCGCGCGAAGATCGAGGCCTTCCTGTACAAGAACGCCCTGAGCGGCCTTTCCAACCGGCGCTGGCTCGACGAGAACGTCGACCGCCTCGTGAGCAAAGGGCTCATCGTCGAGTACGCCGCGCTCGACTTGGACAAGTTCGGCGACGTCAACCGCTCTCTCGGAGAGGAGAAGGCCGACCGCGTGCTCGTCCGCTTCGGAGAGCTCCTCGCGGAGGCCGTCGCCGGGCACGACGCCTACGCGCTGCACCTGAGCGGCGAGGAGTTCGCCATCCTCGTCGGGCCCAAGGAGACGGACCTCCGGGGCCTGCTCGACGGCGCCCGCGTCCGCGTCCAGAACGAGCTCGGCCGCCGCGTCCTCGAGCGCGACGGCGTGCGCGCCGCCGACGGCCAGGTCCTGCGCATCACCGTCTCCGCCGGCACCGCCCGCATCCACGCCGGCAAGACCGGCGCGCTCCCCGCCGTCCTCGAAGCCGGCGAGCGCGCCGAAACCTCCCTCCAGAAAGCCAAGACCTCCGGCCGCAACCGCGTCGTCCTCGAATCCGACTAACAAGAACGGCGGTATCTTCTATCATCTATTAGTAAAAAGCAGTTTCTATTATTGGCACTCCTATTGAATGACTGCCAGCTCTGTGGTATAATAGGACTCGCTTTTTCGCGACCGAATTGCTGTTCCTCGACGATAACCTCGCCGTATAGCCACGAAAAGCCCGCCGAGACGCCGCACGAGATGCCGGTATTTGAAGGGTGAGGACTATGAACTTGAATGCTATCCGTACTCCGTCAATCCTGCGTATGCTCGCGTTGGGTCTGCTCGGGATGAGTCTCTCTGGATGTGTCTCCGTCCCCGCCAGCTTCAACACCTATCGCGAGAATTTCGCCAGCGTCAAATCGAACGCGCTGGACCTTTATCTTCGCTCCAGCAACATCGCTGACGATATCGCCAACCGACCGGATCAGGAGAGCAGTATCACCGACCGCATCAAGGTCCTCGAGACGCGTAAAACGGCCCTAAATCTGCGGCTGGAGGCTATCGCTCTCATCGACCGTTACAATTCTGTCCTGATTAAGCTCGGCGAGGGATCGTCGGCCGACGCGCTAAAGACCGAAATCTCAGGTCTCCAGCAGGGGCTTTCGTCCTTCAACCTCGCGAGCGTCAGCAAGATGCTGGAGAAGGGGGGGCCTTACCTGAATGTGGTCGCGCAGGGAGTGTCTCTAATCGAGGATGCCGTCAAAAAGCGCAAGTTCAAGAACGCTGTTGACGCTGCGCAGAAGCCGATGATCGGTATCTTGGACATCCTGTCGGCTGACGCCGACGACCTGGAAGATGTCCTGGTTCAGGAGTTGAAGCTTCAGCAGGATCCTTACCGGGTGCAGGTAGATTCCCTCGGCGGGCGCTTCTACACGCGCATGAAGACCTTTAAGCCAACTTCCGACATGGAGTCGCTACTCTCCCGGCTGAACACGGCTCGGCAAGGTATGGGCCGGAATAATTACAAACCTCTCACCTACCAGCCGGCCGAAGTCGCAGTAGAGCCTAAACCGGCTGACGTGGACGCGCTGACGGCTCTGGTCGGGCAGGTGGAGATTAGTGCGGTCGCATACAGCAAGATTCAGATGCAAATCAACGCTCAGCGCGAGGTCATTCAGGACTACAAGAATGCCCTCGACGCGACCAAAAAGTGCTTCGTCGCCATCGCCGGCGACGTCGAGGCCACGCGTGTCGTCGCCACGGCGGACTTCGTTCGGCAGGCCACAGAGATGCGCAAGGCTGTACTACGGCTTCAGGAGGCTCGGTAACCATGTCCAGTGAGAAGAAGGTAAACGACCTTTATAAAGAGGCGATTGAGCAGCTGACGTCCCTCAGCGAAGACCCCGAGACCGACGATTCGGTTCGCGACGAGGCTAACGCAAAAATCAAGGTGATGCGGGGCAAGGTGCAGGCCGCGGCGCTGGACAACATCATCACTCGGTCGGCCAACTTGCAGGCGTTCATGAGCGACCTAAACGGCGTCATCGCCAAAGCTGGTCACTCGGACATCAGTGGGCAGGTCGCCAGTCTCCGCGGTCTGGTCATGCAGGCTAAGGGCATGATGGACATGATGAAGGGTATGTAGAACCAGCTATCCCAGTACGACGTTCATTTCGGAAGAGGTAGGAGTTTATATGTTTGATTTTACGAGTCGTGCCGGCCAGACTGACGAGCTTTTGGCGGGTATTTGCGAAGAGCTCCAACTTTCGCCAACGCAGCACACCTTGGCCGAACAGCGCTATAGGGCTATCGGCAAGTGGCTCGCGGACTCGACCTTCTTCCGCCTCGCCAACCCACAGATTTACCCACAGGGCTCGCTCAGCCTCGGCACGACGGTCAAGCCGCTGGGGTGCGAGGAGTATGACCTCGACCTCGTTTTGGAGTTTGCGCTCAAGCGCGAACAGTTCCAGAACCCCGTTGACCTTCTAAACGCGGTCGAGTCCCGCCTGCGGGAGAACGATACATACCGACCGATGGTGAGCAGGAAAAACCGCTGCATTCGCGTCACTTACGCCAATGACTTTTATTTGGACATCCTGCCCGCCATCCCGGATCCATCCTTGGGCGGTACGTGCCTGCTAGTGCCCGACCGCGAAGCCCGAACCTGGAAGGCCAGCAATCCCCGCGGGTACTCCGCTTGGTTCGCCAGTCGGACCGCTCTTCGCAAGTTCGCCGAGATGCGGAACAACATTGAGCCGCTGCCAGACCACGAGGCCGCCGATGAGAAGGAGGCCCTCAAGTTGGTCGTCCAACTCATCAAGCGTAACCGCGACATCGTCTTCAAGTCCGAGACAGCTGGGCCCGCGCCCATTTCCATCGTCCTGACGACCTTGGCGGCGCACTTTTACTCGGGCCACAACTCCATAAGTGAATCACTCACCTCGATCTTCGCAGACATCGTCTCGCAGTTGCCGATCTCCGGCCGGCTTCGGGTCATGAACCCGCAGAACCCGAAGGAGGATTTCAGCGAGAAGTGGGATCAGGACGCGGTCGGGTATCCTGCCTTTGTCGCCTGGCTCAAGTCGTTCCAGCGCCAGTGGTCTGAACTTCACAACAAGACGGGCGTACACGAAGTCGGCGTCGTCCTTAACCAGCTTTTCGGCGAGACTGTCGCGCAGAACGCCCTCAAGAAGCAGGCGGTGCGCATCCAGAATTCTCGGAGCAAAGGCGCATTGCGCGTCGGCGGTCTGGGGACGCTCTCGTCCGTGGCGTCGGCGGCACCTAGGAGCATCAGCCCCAACACCTTCTATGGGGATTAGGTTCCTAAGTCCGCCCCGCAAGAAAATCCTGACCGCACGGCATCAGATAACCTGCATGCGGTTGCACTGGCCGCTGTTCAGCGCTTCTCAGGCGGGAAACAAAATCCGCTGGGTCGGTCCCATCCAGCCGACACCGCTCAGCACAACCTACAAGGTCAGTGTGGACTACGAGCTCGGAATCGGGCCCGATGTGCGCGTCATCGCGCCGACGCTGACCGTTCGTCCCGGAGCGGAGAAGTTGCCGCATGTTTATTCCGGCAACCGGCTGTGCCTCTACGTGCCTGGCTCCGGTCAGTGGAACCCCTCCCGGCCGATTAGCGAGACGACGATTCCCTGGACCTCGCTCTGGCTTTATTTTTACGAGGTATGGCATGCTTCTGGCGAGTGGCTAGGTGGGGGGGAACATTCAGCCTCGGGTCCTAAGACTCCGGAGGGAGAAAAATGAGTTTCAAAATCCTTTCCATTGACGGTGGCGGAATTAAGGGTGTTTTCCCTGCAGCGTTCCTCGCCGCTGTTGAAGCTCGTATAAACGCACGAGTGGTGGACTACTTCGATTTCATTACAGGCACTTCGGCTGGCGGGATTGTCGCTCTCGGTCTCGGCCTTGGAAAGAGTGCCGTAGAACTCCGTGACTTCTATGTACGTCTTGGCCCCAAAGTCTTCCGGGGTGGGTGGGTCTCCAGACTGCGGCATCTCAGTTTTTCAAAGTATAACCCTAAGGCGCTACAGACCGCCTTGGTTGAGGTCTTTGGAGCTTGTCGTCTCGGGGAATCAAAGACCCGGCTTATGATTCCCGCCCTGAATCGCGATACTGGAGACGTTTATATCTACAAGACTTCCCATCACCCTCGGCTCAGCTTCGATTATTTGCGACCGGCCGTCGAAGTTGCTATGGCTACCGCAGCGGCTCCGAGCTATTTCCCGGCGCATGTATCTGCGGGGAGCGTTCCGCTCATCGACGGCGGAATGTGGGCAAACAACCCTGCGGTGTTCGCAGTTATCGAAGCGATGGGGATGTGTGGTCAGCTGGCTACGGACATTGAGGTCCTGAGTCTTGGGTGTACCGAAACCGCACTGGATGTCACGCCGGGACTTTTCTCTGGGATTGGGTATTGGGCCCTCAAAGCAAGAGATGTCTTCATGGCTGGGCAGTCCTCCTCATCGCTTGGGGCGGCGAAAATCCTTCTAGGTGATGCCCGAAAAATTGTCCGCATCAGCCCCGTGGCCCCCGCCGGTCGTTATTCCATCGATGGGGATTGCGGCATATCCTCTCTCATAGGGCTCGGTGAGGCGTTCGCGCGAAAGGAGTTCCCAGCGATTGAGGATCGTTTTTTCAAGATACGTGCCCAGGGTTTTGTGCCACACCACAAGCTGGCATAAAGTTCTTTCATGATGCGTTGCCTTGCCCATGGGTGTTCCTGTCGGTATTGCCCTTTCCCGAGGGCTCTGTTATACTTTAGAGGTTCACCCGCACCGGTCGTCTCCGACGAGAAATCGGCTCTTTGAATCCGGTGTGACATCGGTCTCGTCCTCTCCACATCGCTCCCCTAGGCGGGGGGCGACCTATCAGGCCGCGGCGGCATGGCCCGCCGCACCTTAGTGGAGGGTGACAGCCTTCCTGGGCCGCGATAGCGGCCCGAAGGCGCCAGAGGGGGGAACCCCCCATGGGGAGGCCCCGAGCGAGCAGATTCCTTACTCGCGAGGGCTTCAGCCCGGCGCCGCAGGCGGCCGGGGCCGACGGGTGGGGGTGAACAGGTTCGACATGAGCAGTGAGACGGATGGTCGCAGGCCCTGGTCGGCCGAAGCCAGGATAAAAATCGGCTAAAACAACAAAAGCCAACTCACCGTTGGCCTGGGCCACTGCCTAACCCGTAGTCGGTCCACGTCGGTCCGCTAAAACCTGCTAAGCGGGTGCCGGCGTCAACTAGCAGGCACGGGTCCGTTCCGCGCGCTTCGTCGGGGCGTACCCAAGAAAACACGGAGCTAGTCCCTGGATACTCGTCCGACGGTTTTCCAGGGATGAAACCAACGTCGGGCTAAGCCTGTAGGGGCCGCCGTGAGCTGTTTGTGGACGCGGGTGCGATTCCCGCCACCTCCACCATTTCGCCCTCCCCGGGAACGTCCCGGGGAGGGCGGATCGTTTGTAACCTCCCCGACATCACTCCCGCCCTGAAATATGTAATCATTACCTCATAGTAGGTACGGCATGCTGAGCCACCGCAACCTCACTCTGCTCGGTTCCAACCTCCTCTTCTTCGGCGTCGCCGCCGGGCTCTTCCTGCTCCCCGGCTGGGAGGTCGTGCTCTACCCGCTCTTCGGCCTCGTCTTCATCTGGAACGACTTCCGCCGCGAGGAGGAGGTCCACGTCATCTTCCTCTTCCTCTCCACGGTCGCGGCGGCCCTCTGCATGGCCCGCCGGACCGACCCCGCCTATTTCATGGCGCTCGGCGCCGAGGCGGGGGCGATGTGGCTGCTCTCCTTCGGGCTGAGCTTCCACCGCTCCCGCATGGACTCCGAGCGCAACCGCATCCTCGGCGAGCTCGGAGAGCTCGAGACCTCCAACCGCGACTTCGAGCGCGAGAAGACCTTCTACGAGACCTACCAGGGCTCCGCGGTGAGCCAGATCCAGCTGCGCCGGGACCTGACCCAGGCGGCCAAGGCGCTGGGCTCGACGATGGACGAGGCCGAGCTCGCGCAGCGCCTGAAGACCATCCTGGAGACGCGCTACAAGGAGTCGCGCGTGAAGCTCCTCACCGGCGTCCCCTCGGACCCGCTGGTGAACTGGGCGGTGCGCAGCAACGCGCCGGTCCTCGTGCGCGACGTCGAGCGCGACGAGCGCTTCGCCGAGCTCCAGGCCGCGCACTCCTTCCGCTCCGCCCTGCTCGTCCCCATCAACGTCCAGCACAAGCCCTACGGCTTCGTGCGCGTGGAGGCCGACGCGCCGCGCGCCTTCAGCACCGACGACCTGCGCACGGTGGACCTCTTCTCCACGGTCGCCGCGCTGACCCTCGAGAACATCCGCCTCTATCAGGAGGTCAGCGAGATGGCGCTGCGCGACGGCCTCACCGGCCTCTACACGCAGCGCACCTTCCGCTTCCGCCTCAAGGACGAGCTCCTGCGCGCGGGACGCAGCCAGTCCCCGCTCGTCCTCATCATGGCCGACATCGACCACTTCAAGGGCTACAACGACACCTACGGGCACCCGGCCGGCGACGAGCTCCTGCGGGTCTTCGCGCGCATCCTCACGGCCAACGTCCGTCCCGTGGACTGCGTCGCGCGCTACGGCGGCGAGGAGTTCGCGCTCATCCTGCCCAGCACGCCGCATGCCGCCGGCGTCGAGAACGCCGGCCGCATCCGCGCAGCGATCGCCGAGGAGGACTTCACCTTCCAGGGTCGGCGCTCGCGCGTGACGGCGAGCTTCGGCGTCGCCTCCTTCCCGCAGGACGGGACCTCGCTGAGCCAGCTCATCCGCGCTGCCGACGAGCGCCTCTACCGCTCGAAGAACGGCGGGCGCAACCAGGTGAGCGGATGAACCTCTTCGACGGGGACCTCCTCGCCGGCGGGCTGGCCCTCGTGCCGGCGTTCGCGCTCTGGGGCGCGTGGCCGCGCCGGCGCTGGATGTCCTGGGCCGGCGCCATCGTCTGCTTCCTGCTCTGGGGCGCCGGCTTCGCCCACGTGAGCGCGGCGGCCGTCGCCCTGTGGGTGGGCGTGGGCGCCTGGAGCATGCTCGCCTGCCTCTACGCGGCCTACGTCGTCGAGCGCAACGCCGCGGAGTACGGACGCCTGAGCGCGATGCTCGAGGGCCGCTCGCAGAAGCGCGGCGCCCTGCAGGCGCAGGTCGCGGGCAGCCGCGGCAAGAGCCGCGAGATCGAGACCGAGCAGCGCGAGGTCCTCGCGCTCTACGGCATGGTGAAGGGGCTCTCGGAGTCCCTGACCTGGAACGACCTGCGCCCCAAGCTCGAGCTGGCGGTGCAGCAGTACCTGCGCGTCGAGGAGTTCGCGCTCTACGTCGTCGCCGCGCGCGCCCAGGACGACATGCAGCCGCTCCTGCGCCGGCGCATCAGCGCGGGCGTGGGCGCCTCCTGGGAGGCGCTGCAGCGCTGCCTCCAGGAGCGCAAGCTCGCGCTGACCTCGGCCCACGCGCTGACCAAGCCCGAGCGCGCCATCGCGGTCCCCATCTTCGACGCCAAGCGGCTCGTCGGCTACTTCTACGCCCGCGTGCCCGACGCGCTCGAGCCGGAGGCGCTCAAGACCAAGGCCGTGGGCTTCGTCGAGGAGATGGCCTTCGCCTTCCGCCGCATCCGGCTCTTCCAGGAGGTCGAGGAGCTCTCGCAGACCGACGGCCTCACCGGCGTCTACCGCCGCGCCATGTTCGACGAGCGCCTGCGCGAGGAGGTCGTCCGGGCCAAGACCTTCCGCACCACCTTCTGTCTCATGATGCTCGACATCGACCACTTCAAGGAGCTCAACGACAGCTACGGGCACCCCTTCGGCGACCAGGTCCTGCGCCGCATCGGCGAGATCCTGCGCGCGAGCGTCTATGAGACCGACTTCGTCGCGCGCTACGGCGGCGAGGAGTTCGCCGTGCTCCTGCCCCGCGCCGACGTCGTCGGCGTCATGCGCAAGGCCGAGGCGCTGCGCAAGGCGGTCGAGGACGAGGTCTTCGACCAGGCCGGCTCGCCGGTGCGCACCGCCGTCTCCATCGGCATCGCCCACTTTCCGCGCGACGCCGACAGCGTCGAGACCATCGTGAGCCAGGCCGACCAGGCGCTCTACCACGCCAAGGAATCGGGACGCAACCGCGTCATCGACATCTCCGTCGTCAGGAAGGACGCATGAACGAGAAAGAGCCGGAAGGATCGCCGCAGCCCTGGAGCCGCCCCGCCCTCGAGGAGGCGCACTCCCCCGTCCCCGGCCGCAGCCGCATGGTGCGGCTGCTCATCGGCTTCTACGCGCTCTCGCTGGCGGCCGCGCTGTTCGTCGCGCTGCGCGCCCCCGCGCCCTCCACGCCCTCGAAGGCGGGCCTGAAGGCCGGCGACCTGCTCTCCGCGACGCGCAAGGACGCGGTCGGCTGGCTCCCCATCAACGGCGTCATCTCCTACGGCGAGGGCGGCTCGCGCTTCGGGCACGGCGTCCCCGCGACCGTCCGGCGCCTGCGCGCGATGGCCGAGCGCAAGGACGTCAAGGCGATCGTCCTCGACGTCAACTCCCCCGGCGGCAGCGTCGGGGCCGTCCAGGAGCTCTACAGCCAGATCCAGCGCGTGCGCACCGTGGACAAGAAGCCGGTCGTCGCCATCCTCAACGACGTCGCGGCCTCCGGCGGCTACTACCTCGCGGCCGGCTGCGACGCGGTGGTCTCCCATCCCGGGACGCTCGTGGGTTCGATCGGCGTCATCTTCAACACCGCGAACGTCGAGGGTCTTTTCGGGAAGATCGGGATCAGGTCGGAGCCGATCAAGTCCGGCAAGATGAAGGACATCGGCTCGATGACGCGCCCCATGACCAAGGAGGAGCGCGAGCTCCTGCAGGGCCTCATCGACGACGCCTACGGGCAGTTCCTCGGCGCGGTCGCGCAGGGGCGGAAGATGTCCGAGGAGTCCGTCCGGCCCCTCGCCGACGGCCGCATCTTCACGGGCCGCCAGGCCCTCGGCCTCAAGCTCGTCGACGAGCTCGGCGACTCCACCCGTGCGGTGGAGCTGGCCGCGAAGCTCGGGGGCATCTCCGGCAAGCCCGAGATCGTGCGCGACGCCTCCGACTCCCTCTCGGGACTCCTGCAGATGCTCGACTCCTCCTCCGTTCTGAAGCCCTACGCGGCCGCTCTCCCCGTCCTGGGCGAACCCGGGCTCGAGTACCTCTGGCGCCCGTGACGAGCATCTTCGCCGACTTCCTCCTCGAGCCCGTGCGCGCCGCGCGCCGCGTGCGCGAGCGCACGCCGCTGGGATCGGCGCTGTTGGCCTTCATCTTCGCGGGGTGCTCCCTCGCCGCCGCCGACGCCGTGCTCGGCCGCGGGACGGGCTTCGGCGGCCTGGCTTTCGCGCTCGCCCTGGCCTGCGTCCTGCGCCTGACGACGGGCGTGGTGATGACCGCCGCCGTGCACCTCTCGGCCGAGGCCCTCGGAGGACAAGGCCGCGCCGGCCCGCTCTTCGCCCTCATGGGGTTCTCCGACCTGGGCTGGGCGCTGCTGCCGCCGGCCGCCCTCATCGCCCGCGCGCTGGGACGCGGGGCCTGGACCGGGGTCGTACTCGCCGCCGCCGCCGGCCTCGTCGTGCTCGCCCTGCGCGCGCGCAGCGTCCGGCTCCACTACGGCTTCAGCCGCGCGCGGGCGTGGACGGCGGTCGGCCTGCCCTATCTGGCCGCCGCGGGCCTGGCCCTCCTGGCGCTCGGCTTCGCCGTCTGGGGGACGGTCCACCAGCTCGTGAAGGTCTTCGCGTGAAGGCGCCGATCCCCGAGGAGTTCGACGGCCTCCCGGTCGTCACCTCCGAGGAGATGCGCGAGCTCGATCGCCGTGCGGTCGAGCGCTGCGGCATCCCCGCGCTCGCGCTCATGGAGAAGGCGGGGGAGGGCGTAGCCCGGCACGCGCTCGAGCTGCTCAAGGGCCTGAGCGTCGCGGAGCATCTCGTCACCGTCTGCTGCGGGCGCGGCAACAACGGCGGCGACGGCCTCGTCGTCGCGCGCCTCCTCAAGGCCGCCGGGCTCGAGGTCATGGCCTTCATCGCCCCGCCCAAGCGCGACGGGGGCTACTCCCCCGAGGTGAAGGCGAACCTCGCCCGCGCGCTCGAGGCCGGGGTCTCCGTCCACGAAGTCTCCGACGAGCTCGTCGAGCTGGACATCCGCCTGCGCTCCTCGGCCCTGCTCGTCGACGCGCTCCTCGGCACCGGCTCCAGCGGCAAGCCGGCCGGTCCCGTCCACCGCATGATCCAGTGCATGATGAAGGCCGGGCGGCCCATCCTCGCCGTCGACGTCCCCTCGGGCATCGATCCGAACACCGGCTACCACAGCGGCGCCGTCGTGGCGGCGACGCGGACCTGCGCGCTCGGGCTGCCCAAGCGCGGACTGCTCGCGGCCCCGGCCGCCCGCTACGTGGGCGAGCTGCGCGTCGTGGACATCGGCTTCCCCCGCGAGCTCGTCGAGGGCTTCCGCCGCAAATGACTTTGAAATCCTCTTTCTGGGGACGCGCTTTGCAGCCCCTCTCCCGCCACGCCGGGAGAGGGGCGAGCGCGCTCTGCGCGCGGGGTGAGGGGGCGAGCGCGGCGCAAGCCTGTCTCTTCGCCCTGGCTTGCGCCGCCCTCGCCTGCGGCGGGCGCTCCGCCGTCCAAGACTCACCCGTCTCCTCGCTCCCCGGCGTCTCCGGTTCCACCGCGACCGCCAAGGGCCTCTATGCGACCCTCGTCACCGAGGCCGGCGAGATCGAGCTGCGGCTGCTGCGCGCCGAGGCCCCCCAGGCGGCCGAGCGTTTCGCCGCCCTTGCGCGGGGGGAGGGCACGCGGCGTCCGCTCTACGACGGCGCCCGTTTCGAGCGGGCGACTCCGGGTTTCGTCATCCAATGCGCCGTCCCGGACCGCGCGGGAGTCGCCGCGCTCGTCCCTCTGCCGGGCAGGGTCTTCAACCGCCCCGGCGTCGCGGCTTTCGCCGGCGACGCGTCGGCGCCGGTCGGCGGACAGTTCTTCATCACGCTCGCGGCCGCGCCCTGGCTCGACGGCCGGCACGCCGCCTTCGGCGAGATCGTGCGCGGGCTCGACGCCGCGCGGGCCATCGCCGCCGCGCCGCGCCTCGAGCGCGACGCGGACGGGGTCGTCGTCGACCGTCCGCTCAAGCCCGTGCGCATCGTGCGGGTCCGCGTGGAGGAGCGATGAAGCGCGTCGCGGGCGGGATCTATCTGCTCGAGGCCGCCGCGCCCGCGAACGCCTTCCTCATCGAGGGCAGCGCGGACCTCACGCTCGTCGACGCCGGGCCCGAGGACAAGGCCGCCGCGCTGCTCCTCGAGCTCCAGGACAACGGCTTCCGCCCCAGGGACGTCCAGCGCTCCATCGTGACGCACGCCCATCCCGGGCACGCGGGCGCGCTGGCGCCGCTGCTGCGCGAGCACCGCTTCAAGGTCTACGCGCACCCCTTCGACATCCCCGTCCTCACCGGCCGCGAGACGCCCGCCCCCGCGCGCGCGGGCTTCCTGGGCTCCCTGCGCCGCCGGGCGCCGTCCTGGAAGGCCGTGGACATCGCGCTCTCCGTCGAGACCGGGCAGTCCGTGCGCGGCCTGCCGCAGTGGCAGGTCCTGCACCTCCCCGGGCACACTCCCGGCTCCATCGGCCTCTATCATCCCGTGCGGCAGGTCCTGCTCTGCGGCGACGCGCTCGTCCGAGGCGCCGACGGGGCGCTCGCGCTGCCGACCTACCGGCAGGACCCCGCGGCGGCGCGCGCGACGCTCGCCGTCCTGGCCAAGGTGGACTGCGACATCCTCTGCTGCGGGCACGGCGCCGTGCTGCGCGGCGGGGCCTTCCGCTTCGTCGACAAGCTTAATCGAGAAACGGCGTAGCTTCCCTTCCTTGCCACCCTCCCTCGAGGAGGGAGGGTGACCAGCCGGGGATCACTCTCCGACGATTCTTCTGATGTCGGAGGCGATGGCGGCGAGACCCTCGCGGATGCGGGGGTTCCTTTTTTCCAGGAGCGGCAGGACGCGCCGGCGCACCCAGTTGCGGGTGTGATGCTCGCGGAGGTTGCTGCGGTCGAGACGGAAGCCCTGGCCCAGGGCGCGGAGGCAGGCGCGGATCTCCGTCCGGCGCAGGGGCAGGAGCGGTCGCACGAGCAGGACCTTCGCGCCCGGGCCGGTCCGCGCGAGAGCGCGTCGGGGGGGGATGCCGCCCAGGCCCTTCGCGCGGGTCCCGCGCAGGAGATGGAGGAGCAGGGTCTCGGCCTGGTCGTCGAGATGGTGGCCGGTGGCGACCTTGTCGAAGCCCTCCGCACGGGCGAGCTCGGCGAGGGCGCGGTAGCGCAGGAGGCGCCCGGCGTCCTCGACGCTGCGGCCCTCCTCGCGCGCGGCGCGCGCGACGCCCAGGCGCCGCTCGAAGAGGGGCAGGCCGAGGCGGGCGGCCAGGCGCCGCACCGAGGCGGCGTCCCGGTCGGCCTCGGCGCCGCGCAGGCCGTGGTGGAAGTGCGCGAGCGCGAGCTTCAGGCGCTTCTTCGGCGCCAGGCGGGCGAGGTGGAGGGCCAGCAGCACGGAGTCCGGCCCCCCGGAGACCGCCGCGAGGACCCGGTCTCCCGGGCGCAGGAGGCCCTCGGCCCGGTCGAAGGCGGCCAGGCGGGAGTCCAGGGTTTTGCGAAGGGCTCTTTCTTCGGTTGTCATTTACCTATCGAGATATTATAATAACCGACAGCTATGCCAAAGAAAGTCCTGGTCATCGACGACGAGCCGGAGATGCTCAACCTCATCCGCTTCACCCTCGAGCAGGGCGGTTACGAGGTCGTCACCTGCGACAACGGGCGGCACGCCTGGAACGCGATCCTCCAGAACAAGCCGGCGATGCTGGTGCTCGACGTCATGCTCCCGGGCATCGACGGGTACTCGCTCCAGATCAAGATCTCCCAGGACGATCTGACCAAGAACATCCCCATCGTCGTCCTCACGGCTCTCGAGCCGTCGCGGACCCTCTTCAAGAAGTTCCCGCAGGTCGTCGGCTTCATGACCAAGCCCTTCAACACCGACGAACTGCTCGCCAAGGTCGTCGAGACCATCGGCAAGGCCAACCCCGAACCCGCCGCTTGAGAGGGACCGCCGTGCGGAACCCTCGCTCTCCCGCTTCCCTTCCTCCCGTAGGAGGACGCTTTGCCTGATTTCGACGCCATCGTCGTCGGCGCCGGTCCCGCCGGGACCTCGGCCGCGCTGACCCTGGCGCGCCGCGGGCTCAAGACCGTCCTCCTCGAGCGCGGCGAGTACCCCGGCGCGAAGAACGTGCAGGGCGCGGTGCTCTACGGCCGCATGCTCCACGATATCGTCCCGGAGTTCTGGAAGGACCCCGACTGTCCGCTCGAGCGGCCGGTCGTCGAGCAGCGCACCGTGCTCACCCACGGCGAGGACTCCGTCGGCTTCTCCTACAAGTCCCGGCGCTTCCTCGAGGGCGTCCCCAACGCGTACACCCTCATCCGCGTCCGCTTCGACCGCTGGTACGCGAAGCAGGCGGAGGCGGCGGGCGCGGAGCTCTACGCCGGCGTGACCGTGCGCGAGCTCCTCAAGGACGGCACCCGCGTCGTCGGCGTGAAGACCAGCGAGGGCGACGAGCTCACCGCCTCGGTCGTGCTCGCCTGCGACGGGGTCAACTCCCTGCTGGCCCAGAAGGCGGGCCTGCGGCCCGAGCTCAAGCCCGAGGAGGTCGCGCTCGGCGCCAAGGAGGTGCTCGAGCTCCCCTCCGAGCGCATCGAGGAGCGCTTCGCCCTCGAGAAGGGCGAGGGCGCGACGATCGAATATTTCGGCTCCGTGACCCAGGGGATGCTCGGCTACGGCTTCCTCTACACGAACAAGGACTCGCTCTCGCTCGGCGTCGGCTGCCGCTTGAGCGACTACCAGCGCACGGGCCTGCGCCCCTCCGAGCACCTCGAGGCCCTCAAGAAGCACCCGGCCGTGCGCCGGCTCATCGAGGGGGCCAAGACGCTCGAGTACAGCGCCCACCTCATCCCCGAGGGCGGCCTGCGCTCCATGCCCCCGCTCGCGCGCGACGGCCTGCTCGTGGCGGGCGATGCCGCGCAGATGATCAATCCCGCCTTCCGCGAGGGCTCGAACCTCGCCATGACCGCCGGCCGACTCGCCGCCGAAGCCGCCGTCGAGGCG
Source organism: Elusimicrobiota bacterium (assembly GCA_041660925.1). Taxonomy (NCBI): domain Bacteria; kingdom Pseudomonadati; phylum Elusimicrobiota; species Elusimicrobiota bacterium. The sequence continues at coordinate 106,204 of JBAZVI010000009.1, read as the reverse complement.
AAGGCGCAGGGGGACTTCTCCGAGAAGACCCTTTCTTCCTACGTCGAGAAGCTCCGCGGCTGCTACCTCCTGCCCGACCTCGAAGAGACGAAGGACCTCGAAGAGCGCATCGCCGCCGTGCCCGATTTCCTCGAGTTCTATCCCGGCCTCGCCTGCGCGCTGGCCCGCCTGCGCTTCACGGTCGACGGCCGGCCGAAGAAGGAGCACCTGCGCGAGGCGCTGGGTCTCCTGCGCAAGCGGGGCTTCCTGCGCATGGCGCGCGAGCTCTGGCCGCTCCGGAAGGCCGCGCTATGACCGAGCATACTGCGCAGGAAATGGTCGCATCCGAGTCCGTTGGAGAGCGACCATGACGGAACACGCGAAGGAGACGGTCGAGGCGAAGCTGGGCCTGCTCGAGTACCGGAAGGGCCCGGAGCCGCACATCCATCTCAAGGACGCCGGGGCGTCGGCGCCCTGCGTCTCCCGATGCGAGAAGCGGCCCTGCGTGAGCGTCTGCCCCGCGAAGGTCTACGAATACGACGAGGCCGGAGCGAAGGTCCTCGTCGCCTGGGAGAACTGCATCGAGTGCGGCGCGTGCCGGATGCTCTGCCCCTTCGACAACATCCTCTGCGACTGGCCGGCGGGCGGCTTCGGCGTGAGGTATCGCTATGGCTGACGAGAACGAGCTGCGTGCCGCCCCGTCGCCGGGGCTGAGCGGCGACGGGACAGGGCGCGAGGAGGACGGATTGCGCCCGGCCGGCTTCTGGGCCCGCGGCGGAGCGGTCGTCGTCGACGGCTTCATCGTCCTGAGCGGGGTGGCGGTCGTCGGCGGGCTGCTGGCCCTGCTCGGCGTCCCCTCCGTGCTCCTGCAGGTCTTCGGGATCCTCGCGCCCTTCGTCTACAACGGGCTCTGCATCGGGCGCTGGGGCCGCACGCCCGGCAAGCGCCTGGCCGGGCTCGCGGTGGTCGGGGCCGACGGCCGTACGGTCGGCTACGCCCGGGCTTTCGCCCGGGCCTTCGCCACGCTGCTCTCGACGCTCATCGTCTTCATCGGCTATCTCCTGGCCTTGTGGACGCCGGGGCGCTCCCTGCACGACCGTCTCGCGGGGACCCGCGTCGTCCGCCTCCCCGAGGTCCCGGCCTGGCGCGGGCATCTCGCCTCCGGCCTCGGCGTCGTCTCCGTCGCGGTCTTCGTCCTCGTCCTCGCCTACCCGGGGAATCGCGGCGCGGACCTCTCCTTCGAGGAGCGGGCCTCGGCGACGAACCTTCAGACCCTGCGCATCGCCCTGCTGAGGCGTGCGACGGACATGGGCGAGCGGGGCCGGGAGCCCTATCCCGACGCCCTCACCGAGCTCGTGCCGGACGTCCTCACCGAGATGCCGCCGCTCGCCATCGGCGGGCATCCCGAGACGCGGCTCACGGAGTCCTACGGCGCGGAGCTCTGCCGGGACGGGGACGCGGGCCCGGTCGTCGATGCCGCGCGCCTGCGCGACACCGGCCGCTGGGGTTGGATCCGCGGCGGCGCGGGCGCCTGCCAGGCGCTCGTCTTCATGGACTGCACCCACAAGGACGACGCCGGCCGTCTCTGGTCTTCCTACTGAAAATCCGCGTTCATTGGAACGTACTCAGTCGGATTTTCAGTAGGAAGCGGGCTTAAGCAGAGTTTGAGATTCGAGAGCCGGGAATCCTCAGTGACGGGTTCCCGGCTCTCGAATCTCGAAGTGGGGGAAAGGGCGCACGAAGCGCCGTGAGGTCTCCGCGGATTCCTCGGGCAGGGGGTCGTTCTTCGCCTTGCCGGCGATGAGGCCGACGAGTTCCGAGGCGAGCTCCGAGGACTCTCCGGGCAAGGTCTCCTTCACGGTCCCGGCCGTCTTCTGGAACAGGACCTTCCCTTCCCGTCCGTCCATCACCCTCAGCGTCGCCCGCACCTCGCGCCGGAAGTAGATCCCGAGCGGGATGGTCCGGAACTCCTCGACGGAGCCGCCCGCGAGCAGGTCCGCGCCGACGAGGCGCGCGAGCTTCGCCGGCGTCAGGGCTTTGAGCTGGCCGGCGTCGGTGAACCCCGCCTTCTGGAGCTTCTCGTCGAGCGCGGGGATGTCGAGCGGCGCGTAGCCGGCGTCCTTGAGCGCTTCAGCGAGGCGCTTGCGCACCTGTTCGGCCGCCTGGAGGTCCGGGGTCTCGTTGTCGAGCGGGAGCACCGCCACGCTCGCGCCTGGAGCGGCGAAGCGCTTCCCCTTGAGCGTCCCGAGCAGGGAGAGCCCGCGCAGCATGCTCAGGCGCTCGCGGTCGGAGGAGAAGAGGGACGGCTTGCGCTTCTCCTCCGCGGCGGCCGCCCCGTCCCAGTCTCCGAGGAGCTCGCGCGCGACCGAGAGGTCGGCGAGGGCGTCGTCGTTCTTGAAGTCGGCGCCCGCCTCCTTCTCCCATTGCTCCGCGGCCCCCGCCCAGTCGCCTGAGGAGAGCGCGAGGTCGTAGGCCCGCGCCATGCCCTCGCCCTTTCCCTTGCGCAGCTTGAGCTCGGAGGGGCGCGGCTCGAGCGGGAGGGCCGAGAAGAGCGCGGCCGCGAAGGAACGGCAGACGGAGAGGGAGTTGTCGGCGAGCCAGCGCGTCTTCTCGGCGGCGCGGGCCTTGAGCTTCGAGCCCCAGGGCGCCTCGAGCGCGGACTGCACCCGGCTCCAGGCGGTGCTCGTGTCGAAGACGAAGGGCTGGTAGCGGGCCCGGGCGCCGAAGCCGACGAGGGTGCTCGAGGAGGAGCGCGTGGAGGCCGGCGAGGCCTCGACGAGGAGGACGGGGGCCCGGGGCCGCCAGAGCGGCAGGGAGGCGGCCAGCTCGTCGTAGTCCTCGACGACCTGGTACGAGCGCAGGCGGCCCAGCGAGCGCGACGAGGATTCCGCGGCGATGGCGGAGGCGAGGGCCTCGGGGGTGAGGGCGGCGGCGTCCCCCGCGCCGAAGCGGGGGTTCTTCCAGACGAGGAGGAGGTGGTACTCTCCCGGCGTCGGCCCCTTCAGGTCCTTCCAGAGGTCGTGCTTGACCAGCGTCGGCGCGGGCCCGCACGCCGCGGACGCGAGGAGCGCGAGAACGGGGACGATCCGCGCGGCGCCTGCCGGGAGCCCTCTTCGCATGAGGCCGCTAGTATATATTTTGCGGCGCCCGACGTTGTTGAGGGGAGGGTTTCAATTCGATAGACTTGAAGCATGACGACGGCGCCCGCCGACCCCATCCGCGCGTCCTACCTCGTGCGCTGCTCGGCGGCGGATGCCGAGGGCGCCGCGCGCGCCATCGCCTTCGAGCAGACCGTCGAGGTCCCCGAGGACTTCATCAAGGACGACGCGCTGCGCGAGCGCATCGTCGGCCGGGTCCGCTCGGTCGCGCCGCAGCCGGGCGCCCGGGACCTCCACCGCGTCGAGATCGACTACAACCCCCTGCTCGGCGGCGGGCGCCTGCCGCAGCTGCTCAACCTCGTCTTCGGCAACGTCTCCATCTATCCGGAGGTGCGCCTCGTCGACCTGCGTCTGCCCGACGCCTTCCTCGCGCGCTTCCGGGGGCCGAGGTACGGCGTCGAGGGCCTGCGGCGCCTGCTCGGCGTGCACGGCCGGCCGCTGCTGGCGACCGCGGTCAAGCCGATGGGCGCCGGCCTCGAGCACTTCGAGCGGGTCGTGCGCGACTTCGCGCTCGGCGGCGGCGACATCGTCAAGGACGACCAGAACCTGGCCGACGAGACCCCCGCGGACTTCCTGCGCCGCGTCGAGCGCTGCCAGCGCGCCGTGGAGGAGGCCGACCGGAGCACGGGCCGCCGCGCGCTCTACCTGCCGCATCTGACCGGGACGCAGGAGGAGCTTGAGGAGCGCCTGCGCGCCCTCCACGGCCTCGGCGTGCGCGGCGTCCTCGCCTGCCCCGCCATCCTCGGCCTCGAGAACACCCGGTCCTTCGCCGAGAAGCACGGGCTCGTCCTCATGGCGCACCCGGCCTTCTCGGGCACGCTCTACGCGGGTCGCGAGCCCCGCGTCGATCCCGGCCTCTACCTCGGCACGCTCATGCGCCTGGTCGGCGCCGACGTCTCCATCTTCCCCAACGCCGGCGGCCGCTTCGCTTTCACGCCCGAGGACTGCGCCGGCGTCTCGCGCCGCCTCGCCGAGCCGCTGGGAACGCTCAAGGCCGCCTTCCCCGCCCCCGCGGGCGGCATGCGCTTCGAGAGTCTCGCCGGCATGGCCGAGCGCTACGGCGCCGAGAGCGTCTTCCTCGTCGGGGGGGCGCTGCTCTCCCATCACGAGGACGTCCGGCGGGGGACCGAGGCCTTCCTCGGCGCGATGCGCAAGCTCTTCAAGGAGCGGCTCGAGGCGCCCTCCGCGGAGGAGGCGTTCTCCTCCGCCTGCGAACTGCCTTCCGCGAAGAAGGGCGCGGTGCTCGACCGCCTCGCCTTCCGCCCGGACTGGAGTTGGGAGGGCCGTCCTGCCTCGGCCTACAAGGCCGACGAGACGCTGCCCTTCCAGGGAGTCTCCCGCCGGGAGCTCGTGGGCGCGCACGGCGAGAAGACCGCCTTCGACCTGCGCTACTTCGAGCTCGCCCCCGGCGGGCACACGAGCCTCGAGAAGCACGCGCACACCCACACGGTCGTCTGCGTACGCGGGCGCGGCGTGCTGGTGAAGGGGAAGAAGCGCGTCGAGCTCGGGGGGATGGACATCGGCTACGTCGGGCCTTTCGAGACCCACCAGCTGCGCAACGAGGGCGCCGAGCCCTTCGGCTTCTTCTGCATCGTCGACCGCGAGCGCGACCGCCCGGTCGCTCCATAACGGCCTGAAAACCCGACGGTGACTAAGAGCGGTTCGACTTCAACACAGTCGAATAGGACATAAGATTCCCTTCAGAAGCACTTCCGTCCCTTATTGAGTCCTGTCGGTCCTGTTACCATCCTTCATATGCGTACTCGGAGGAATGGAATGGACCGCTTTATCCGTGCAGTGATGGGGATTCTCCTGGCCGGCACCGTCTCGAGCGCCCGCGCGCAGGAGCCCTCCGGCTCGTGCGAGAACGCCGGAGTGCGAGTCCTCCTGCGGACGGGGGCGGGGGATCCCCGGCTGGCCGCGACCGAAGCGGCCCTCGAAGGGCTCTTCGGCGCCGGGATGCTCCGCGAGAGCGCGGAGGCCGAACGGGTCTATTGCTCCCGGACGGGTTCCTGGGCCGTCGAACCGGAGGCCCGCACGGAGGCCCTGACGGTCCTGCGCCGCGCCTGGGGCGAGGCCCTGCGCGTCGAGGAACGCGCGGCCGGTCCGGCGGCGCCGGCGCTCGTGCCCGTCGCGGGGGTCTCCGCAGGGCTGAAGCCGATCGAGGTCTCCCTGAAGAACGGGGACTACGGGCTCCTGTTCGACGGTCGAACGCGGACCGCCCAGACGGACGCGGTCCCGGTCGTCCCCTCGACGCTGGAGGGCAAGGGGAGCGCGCTCAGGCGCCTCGACGATTCGCAGGTCGATTTCAACGCCGCGGCCCAGGACATCGACAAGGCCTGCGGACAGGCGAAGGTCGAGCTCTCCGCGGGCCTCGACGCCCTGGCGCGGGAGAAGACCCCGGATTTCAGGAACAGCGTCGCGGCCTTCGACCGGGCGCTGGCGCAGTACAAGGAGAAGCTCAAGCCGCGGCTGGCCCTGTCTCAGGTGTCGACGGAGAAGGCCGTGCGGGACGCCTCCCGCCGCTGCGAGGTCGAGGCGTCCAAATTCATGCTGGACGTCTACATGCGCGAGGACCTCTATAAGGCCATGAAGGCCGCGATGGCGCGCGGCGAGGCCTTGAACGAGGAGGACTCGCGGCTCGCGCAGCAGACCCTGAAGGCCTTCAAGGACAACGGCCTGGACCTGCCCGCGAAGGAGCGCGCGCGCTATAAGGGCATCCAGCAGAAGCTCGTGGACCTGGGCACCGCCTTCGAGGAGCGCATGGCGGAGACCAAGGATTTCGTGCTCATGAGGCGGGAGCAGCTCGAGGGCCTGCCGGAGAGCTACATCGCCCGCGTGCAGGCGCATCTGCTGACGGAGAAGCAGCTCGAAGGCCTGCCGAAGGCCTTCATCCAGGAGCGGCTCGTGAAGGTCGGCGAGAAGTATCTCCTGACGCGCGACGCCCTCGAGGATCCGCCGAAGGGGATGCCCGCCGACTTCGAGGAGCGCCTGAAGGGCGCGGAGAAGACCTGGCGGGTGAGCACGCAGTATCCGGACGTCCTTCCTTTCCTGCAGAACGGCAGGGACGCGGAGGCGCGCAAGGCCGTGAGCGTGCTGTTCAACAACCGCGGCGGCAAGGAGAACAAGGAGCGCCTGGCGGAGATGATCCGACTGCGCGAGGAGTCCGCAAAGCTGTTGGGCTACGAGAACCACGCCTCCTTCATGCTCGAGGACCGTGTCGCCAAGACGCCCGCGACCGTGACCGCCTTCCTCGAGCGCCTTCGCGGGAAGCTCGAGGGGAAGGCCGCCGCGGAGCGCGCCGAACTCCTGGCGCTCAAGAACGGCATGGAAGGGAAGGCCTCCGACGGGGTCCTGCATCCCTGGGACGTCGCGTACTACTCCAACGCGCGCATGAAGCAGCGCTACGCCGTGGACCGGGAGGAGGTCCGCAACTATTTCCCTTCCGAGCGCGTCGTCGGCGGCATGCTCGACGTCTATCAGAAGGTGCTCGGCGTGCGCTTCGAGGAGGTCCAGGGCGCGAAGACCTGGCATCCGGACGTGAAGACCTACCGGGTCGTGGACGCGAAGAGCGGAGAGGCCCTCGGGCAGTTCTACCTGGACCTCTATCCGCGCGAGGGGAAGTACACCCACGCCGCGGCCATGGACATCCTCCCGGCCTATGAGCGGAAGGATGGCTCCTACCGCCTGCCGGTCACGGCGATGGTCGCGAACATGGACAAGCCGTCGAAGGAGAAGCCTTCGCTCTTGTCGCACGATGAAGTGGAGACGATCTTCCACGAGTTCGGGCACCTCATGCACAACACGCTGGGGCGCTCGAGCTACCACAGTCTCTCGGGCTTCAACACCGTGATGGACTTCGTGGAAACGCCTTCGCAGATGTTCGAGAACTGGGCCTGGAACGAGAAGGTCCTCGCCGAGCTCTCCGGCGACTACCGGGATCCCTCGAAGAAGATCCCGGCGGAGCTCGCGCGCAAGCTCATCGCGGCGAAGAACGCGGACACCGGCGTGACGTATCTGCGCCAGGCGTTCCTGGCGAGCTACGACATGGCCCTCTACACGCAGGGGACGCAGGACACGACCGAGCTCTGGGGAAGGATGAGCCGGGAGATCAACCACATCCCGGCCACCGAAGGGACCATCCCGGAGGCCAGCTTCGCCCACATCGCCAACGGCGGCTACGACGCGGGCTACTACAGCTACCTCTGGTCGCTGGTCTACGCACAGGACCTCTACACGCGCTTCCAGAAGGATCCTTACGACGAGCGCGCGGGCCGGGAGCTGCGCGATAAGGTTCTGAGTCGGGGAGGGACGCGCGACGAGATGAAGGACGTCGAGGACTTCCTGGGGCGCAAGCCCAACGAGGAGGCCTTCCTCAAGTCCATCGGGATCGAGACCCAGGTCCCCGCGGCCAAGGTTCCCGCGGCCAGAGGGTTCTCCGGGCTGATAGAGAACGCCCGGAAGTGGGCGGATTCTCTCGGGAAGAGCTGACTTCAGAGCCCGAGAAGGGACGCGACGTGCTCGGCGATGGCCGGCGAGGCCGTCAGGCCGGGCGACTCGATGCCGACGAGGTTGACCCAGCCGGGCAGGCCGCGGGCGCTCTCCTCGTTGATGATGAAGTCGGCGGATCCGGAATCCGGCGCTGCTAACTTGGGCCGGATCCCGGATGTGTCTGGGACAAGATCGTCCGGGCCGATGCCGGGCAGGTAGCGCCGCGCCGCCTCGGCGAAGCGCTCGCGCTTGGCCTCATCCACCTCGTAGTCCAGCGTCTCCACGAACTCGATGTCGGGGCCGAAGCGCGCGCCGCCGCGGCGGTCGAGGGTGAGATGGACGCCCAGGCCGTGGCGCTCGGGCAGCGGGTAGACGAGATGGGCGATCCCGAGGTCTCTGCGGGAGCGGAAGTAGGAGCCCTTGCACCAGCGCAGGCGGTAGCCGGCGGCCTCGGCGTCGAGGCCGGGGAGGGCGGCGACCTTGTCCGCGTGGAGCCCCCCCGCGTTGACGACGAAGCGCGCGCGGACCTTCTCCCCCGAGGGACCGAAGGTCAGTTCGTAGGAGGCGCCGGAGCGCTCGGCCGCGGTGAGGGGGGATGAGAAGAGGAGGAAAGCCCCCTGCTCCTCGGCCCGGCGGCGGAAGTGGAGCATGAGCTCCTCGCTGTCCACGATGCCGGTCTCGGGGCTCCACAGGGCGCCCGCGGCTCTGAGCCCGGGGACCTTCGCGCGGGCCCCGGCTCCGTCGAGCGCCTCCAGGCCTTCCGCCCCGGCCTCCTCGGCGCGGCGGCAGAGCTCGGCGAGCGCCGGGAGCTCCGAGGACTCGGCGGCTACGATGAGCTTGCCCGTGCGCTTCACGAAGACGCCCGCCTCCGGGGCCAGCGCGTAGAGCATGCGGCGTCCCTCATGGCAGAGGCGGTTCTTGAGCGTGCCCGGGGGGTAGTAGAGGCCGGCATGCACGACCTCGCTGTTGCGGCTGGAGGTCTCGACGCCGTGGCGGGGATGGGACTCGAGGAGGGCGAGGGAGCGTCCGTCGCGCGAGAGGCGGGCCGCGAGCGCGAGTCCGACGACGCCGGCGCCGACGACGGCGACATCGACCTGTTCCATCAGTCCGAATCCCCTCGGCAACCCTCTATGGTCTTCGAGGGGGATTCGGACTGATGGAGGGGGGGGATTCCCAACCTAGTCGAAACGGGAGTTCTTGGCGACGACGACGATGCCCGCCTCGGTCACCGAGAAGCGGCGGCGGTCGCGCTCGAGGTCGTAGCCGATCTCGGCGTGGGCGGGCACGCGCACGCCCTCGTCGATGATGGCGCGGCGGATCTTCGCGTAGCGCGCGATGTCCACGCCCTCGAAGAGGATGGAGTCCTCGACGTGCGTCCAGCTGTGGACGTGGACGCGGGGGGAGAGGATGGAGTTGATGACGCGCCCGCCGCTGACGATGCAGCCGGGCGAGAGCATGGAGTCGATGGCGATGCCCGTGCGGCCGTCGTCGCGGAAGACGGTCTTCGGCGGCGGGGCCTGGATGGGGGCCGAGCGGATGGGCCAGTTGGCGTCGTAGAGGTTGAGGATGGGGTCGACGCCGATGAGGTCCATGTTGGCGTTGTAGTAGGCGTCGAGCGTCCCCACGTCGCGCCAGTACTTGGTGGTCTTGCGGTTCTCGTCGATGAAGCTGTAGGTGAAGACCCGGTGCGTGGGCACCATCTGGGTGATGATGTTCTTGCCGAAGTCGTGGTTGCTGTGCGGGTCCTCGGCGTCGCGGCGGAGCATCTCGGCGAGGGCCTGGGGCTTGAAGACGTAGATGCCCATCGAGGCGAAGCAGTTCTCGGGGTTGTTCGGGATGGGCGAGGGGGTCGCGGGCTTCTCCTGGAAGCCGACGATGCGGTTGGTCTCGTCGGCCTGGATGATCCCGAACTGGTTCCCGTCGCGCAGCGGGACCTCGACGGCTCCGACGGTGAGGTCGGCGTCGTTGTCGTGGTGCGCGCGGAGCATGAGCCGGTAGTCCATCTTGTAGATGTGGTCGCCGGCGAGGATGAGGACGTAGTCGGGCTTCTCCTGCTCGATGAGGTAGAGGTTCTGGTAGATGGCGTTCGCCGTGCCCATGTACGCCTCGTCGGTGCCGGCGTACTGGGGCGGGATGATCTCGAGGTACTCGCCGCGGGCGGTGGAGAAGTACATCTGCCAGCCGTCGCGCAGATGGCGGATGAGCTCGGCGGACTTGTACTGGACGAGGACGTAGATGTTGCGGATCTCGGAGTTGAGGCAGTTGCTCAGCGTGAAGTCGACGATCTTGTAGGAGCCGCCGAAGGTCACGGCGGGCTTGGGGTTCTCGAGGGTGAGCGGCTCCAGGCGCTGGCCCTTGCCGCCGGCGAGGATGAAGGTGAGGACCTTGGTGCCGGTCATCATTGCGATTGTTCTATTTTACCACTTTATCAGAAGGGGTAGTTGATGTCCATGAACACGGCCAGGCCTTCCTGGCCGACGCCGAAATCGATGGAGCCGACGACCTGCGGGCGGGCGATGGCGCGCACGGAGGCGCCGTACACCGGTCGGGCGTAGCGCGAGGCCATGCGGCCGGGGGTGTCGAAGACGGTCCCCAGGCCCATGAAGGGCGCGAACTCGTACTCCGTGACGACGCCGGCGACGGGGATCTTCCAGACCGTGATGCGCTCCTCGATGTTCATGACGGCGAGGCCGCGGTCGATGTAGCGGCCCGTGCCGTAGGCGCGGTGGATGTACTTGCCGCCGAGCGAGGGCTGGAGGTAGAAGGGGGCGTTGCCGACGAGCTGCTCGTAGCGCGCGTGCACGCCGGTGACGAAGCGGGAGTCGGCGCCGTGGGGCATGAAGTGCTTCTGCTCGAAGCCGTAGCGCTGGAAGGAGAACTCGCTGCCGAGCTCTCTTTGCGCGTTCTCGACGAAGATCTTCGAGTAGGCGCCGCGCGTGGTCGTGACCGCGCTGTCCCGGGTGTCGTAGTCCATGAAGAGCTGCATCTCGGCGTCCTGGTGGTAGTGCTGGGGGGCGTGGGTGGGGAAGTCCAGCTTCAGGTCGGGGAGGGCGTCGACCGGGCCGTCGGTGAGCCGCACCCCGGCGATGTGATGCGAGAGATTGAACTTCCAGCCGCTGCCCTTGAAGATGGGGAGGCCGAGGCGGATGAAGTGCTGGATCGTGTGGCTCGTGTAGTTCGCCTCCTTCGCGCGCACGGAGTCGGGGCCCATGCCGAAGAAGCGCTCGGAGCCGTCCACGTTGAACTGCGCCTTCCAGCCCAGGGCCCAGCCGCGGTCGAGGAAGTCCACGTCCTCGAAGGCGCCGAGGAGCTCCTTGTCGTCCTTGAAGGAGATGGAGGCGCGGAAGTTGAGCGCGGAAAGGTCGTCGGGATAGAGGTAGTAGCGGTAGGTCGGGATGAGCTTGAAGATGCGGTTGTAAGTCAGCGAGGGGGCGTGGATGGTCCGGATGCGGTTTCCGCCGTTTTCCTTGTAGACCCAGATGGGCATGACGCCGTAGGTGATGCCGCGGTTGGGGTCGGTGTCGATGACGGGGATGCGCACGAGCATCCCGCCCTTGATGTCGCCCATCATGAGGCGGATGGGCCAGGGCTCGCCGCTGCGGTCGCGCTCGAGGGTCGGCGGGAACTCCGCCGGCGGCTGGATCTCGTCGGTGAGCGGACTGACGGGGGCGCGCGGCTCGGGGATGGGGCGCTCGACCTGGCGGGGCTTGGGCGGGCGCTTCTTTCTCGCCTTCCGCTGCGTGGCGGAGGCGGGGAGCGCGAGCAGGAGCGCGCAGAAGAGCGACAGGAGCCCGTGCATGAGGCGAGAGTTTATCAAATCGACGGGAATCGCAGGGGCGATTCCCGCCGCCGTCTCGGCGGATGGAGCCGGGAATCCCTCAGGGATTCCCGGCCAGGCGGGCGGCGCTGCGCCGTGCCTGGCCGGCGACGAGCGGGTCCGCGTGGGCCGCGAGGGCCTCTACGGTCGGGAGCAGCTCCCGGGCGCCCGAGTTCCCCGCGGCGGCGAGGGCGTTGCGCAGGAGCGCGGGGAGGCCGGCGCGCAGGACGGGGGTCCCCGTGAAGCGCGCGGCGAAGGCGGCCTCGTCGAGGCGGAGGAGCTCGTCGAGGGGGAGGGCGGCGGCGAGACGCGGGGAGAGGGCTCCCGCCGGGGCCGCGCGGTTGAAAGGGCACGCCTCGACGCACTCGTCGCAGCCGAAGACGCGCGCGCCGAGTCCGCGCTCGACTTCCTCCGGGAAGGGGACGCTCCGGCGCTCGACCGTCCAGCAGGCCACGCAGCGCGCGGCGTCGAGGACGCGGGGGGCGGCGAAAGCCGAGGTCGGGCAGGCGTCGAGGCAGCGGCGGCACTCGCCGCAGCGCTCCGCGGACGGGGCGTCGGGCTCGAGCTCCCGGTCGAGGGCGAGGCCGGCGAGGAAGAAGCGGCAGCCGAGGCGCTCGGAGATCAGCATCGCGTTCTTCCCGACCCAGCCGAGGCCCGAGCGCCGGGCGTAGAGGCGCTCGAGCACGGGGCTCGTGTCCACGAACGGGCGGGCCTTTCCGCCGGGAGCCGCCTCCTCCGCGTACCAGGCGCGCAGCGAGTCCAGGCGTCCGCGCAGTTCGTCGTGGTAGTCGGGCAGGGTCGCGTAGCGGGCGAAGCGGCCGGAGGGCGGGCCGCCCGGGGCCGGGGCCTCCGGGGCGCCCCAGGGGAAGGCCAGCATGAGCACCGAGCGCGCCTCCGGGAACCAGGCGCGCAGGTCGGCGCGGCGGTCGGGGGAGCGGGCGAGCCAGTCCATCCCGTCGTTGAAGCCGCGCGCGAGCCAGTCGGCGAAGGCGGCGCCGCCGCCCTCCTCGGAGGCGGGGTCGGCGGCGCAGACTCCCGCGGCGCCCGCGCCGAGGGCGAGGGCTTTCGAGATGAGGGCAGACTTCAGTTCGCGGTCAGAGAGCATGGAGGGAGTCGCTGTTCTCCCTCCCTCTTCGAGGGAGGGCAAGGGGAGGGTAGGACTGCTGTTCCTGCTCCTGCCCTCCCCCAGCCCCCTCCCTCGGGAGGGGGAGTTCAGGAAGGTTAGATGGCAGGCTCGGTTTTCAGTATCCGATAGCGCCTTGCGCCGGCGGGGAGCTCGACGGCGACTTCCTCGCCGACCTTGTGGCCCAGGATCCCGGCGGCGAGGGGGGCGTAGATGGACATCTTCCCCGCGGAAGGGTCGGATTCATCGGGGCCGACGAGCGTCCACTCCATCTCGTCCTTCTCCTCGATGTCCTCGAGGGTGACCTTCACCCCGATGCCGACCTCGTCCTTCTTCACCTTGATGTCGTCGATGATCCGGACGTTGGCGAGCTTGCCCTCGATGATGCCGATGCGGTTCATGATGTCGCCGAGGCGCTCCTTGGCGGAGTGGTACTCGGCGTTCTCCTTCAGGTCGCCCTTCTCGCGGGCCTCGCCGATCTCGATGGAGAGCTGCGCCTTGTGCTTCTTCAAGGACTCGAGGTCCTTGAGCAGCTTGGCGTAACCGGCGCGCGTCAGATAGGATTCAGGCATGTCTCACCTCGAGTGCACGTTGAGAGCTGTTGGGGGGTTGGTTGGAGGAAGTTGGGATGGGTTCTAAAACGAACCCCCCTCGACGGGGGTACGTGTATTATAACACGAATATAACAAACGTCAAGGGCCTGTCGTGAGCGTTTTCTTCCCCGGCGCCCTTCATATGATAGGATGGGTCCGCGCATGAATGCGACCGTCGGCCGCTCCTTCGCGTATGTCCGTCTTCTTCGTCCCCATCAATGGTTGAAGAACGGATTCGTCCTGATCGGACCCGCCTTCGGCTATCCTCTCTACCAAGCGGCGCCGGCGCGGATAGGTCTCGCGTTCCTGAGCTTCTGCCTGGCCTCCAGCGCGGTATACGCCTTCAACGACGCCTCCGACGCGGAAGGCGACCGGCTCCATCCGGTCAAGCGTCTGCGGCCGGTGGCCGCCGGGGAGATCCCGCTCGGCATGGCGTGGGGGACGGCGCTCGCGCTGGCCGCGGCGGGGCTGGCGGCGGCCTGGCAGGCGTCGCCGACGGCTGCGGCCTGCATCGCGGCGTATCTGGCCGTGAACGCGGCCTACTCGATGAAGCTCAAGGATGTTCCGATCCTCGACGTATTCATCATCGCGGCGGGATTCATCCTTCGTCTGTTGACCGGCACGATCGGCCTGGGGATACCGCCCTCGCAGTGGCTCCTCCTCTGCGGCTTGATGTTCTCGCTGTTCCTGGGGTTCGGCAAGCGCCGATCGGAGCTGACGGCGATGGGGCCGCAGGCCCGCGGGGTCCTGCGGGAATACGGCGAGGGGCTGCTCGTCCAGCTCACGTCCATCAGCGCGGCCTGCGCGGTGATCAGCTACAGCCTGTACACGATGAGCCTGGAGACGATCCGCCTCCACGGAACGAACGACCTCATCTATACGGTGCCCTTCATCGTGTTCGGCATATTCCGCTATCTGTATCTGGTGGAGAGCCGCGGCCTCGGCCAGGACACGGCGCGCGACGTGCTCGGCGACATGCCGATGCTCGCCGCCGTCATCTTCTGGGTCGGCAGCACTTTCCTGATCCTGCGCTGATCAGGCGCGGCGCAGCGCGCGGAGGAGCTCGCTGAGCCGCCCGCCCCGCTTCTCGAAGACCTTCCAGACGTTCCCATGCGCCGTTGCGGTACGGACGACCGCCTCCCCCGCGCGCACGAGGATGGCCCGGCGCGCCCCCCGCCAGACCGGCAGGTCCCGGAACGAGTCGCCGGCATAATCGAAGCCGTCCGCGAACTTTTCATGGAGGACTTCGAGCTTCGTCTCGCCCAATAGATTCGTGGCGCCGTCGCTGGCGATGACGTCCGAGAAGATCCCGAGATGCTCGGCCACGGCCTGGGCATACTTCCGGTCCGACGCCGTGACGAGGACGAGGGGGCGCCCGGCGGCCCGCTCCTCCTTAAGGAAGTCGAGGAACTCGGAGTCGTAAGGGAGGGCGGCGGCGGAGAGGTCGACGCGCTCGGCGATGCGCCGCTTGAGGTGCGCTTTCCCTCGGAGCAGCCAGAAGGGGAGTCGGAATGCGGCGAGCGGGTCCTTTCGGAGCAGGGAGAGGACGGATTCCGCCAGCAGGTCCGTCCGGATGAGCGTGCCGTCGAGGTCGACGCACAGGGGGACGCTCCGCCCTTCCTCCCCGCTCACGAAAAACCCTTGGCCGGCGGCGTTCCGCCTGCCGCAGCGGGCAGGACCTCGTAGAGGTCGACCGTGCCCATGTTCCCCCGCCAATGGCCGATGTTCCGGAAGCGGCCGGGGAAGCGGGCGATGGCGCGGGCTTCGGCTTTCCCGTTCTCGGGAGCCCAGGCGGGGCTCCACAGGACGAAGAAGCGCGCGTTCAGCGCGTTCAGCAGCTCGAGCCACTCGTCGTCGGTCGCCGCGGCGAAGGCATCCGGCCACATGCTGTCGCCGTGGGTGATCTGTCGCGGGCGGGCGAGCGGCGGGAGCCCCGCCAGCGGCAGCTCCAGCTCCCCGTAGTTGAAGGCGACGACATCGTCCTTCTTAAGCCGCGGATTCAACGCCGCCCATGCATCCGCGAGGGAGTTGTACCCGACCCGATAATATTCGAACGCGTCGACGCGGCCGCCGGCGCGCAGGGTCTGCCACCCTTCCAGGACGCCGGGTTCCTGGAAGACCCCGCCCACTACGCCCAGCAGCCCCCAGGCGACGCCGAAGGTCCATGCTCCCAGCGCGAGCTGTCGTCGTACGCCTCTGAGGCCGGACAGGAGGTAGGCGAGGCCGCCGATGGCTCCCGCTGCGAGGAACGTGAGATAGCGCGGCTCGTGGCCGGGGTTCAGCGTGAAGAAGAAGAAGATCGAACCGGGGACGAGGGCCAGGAACCCGACCGCTCCCCAGTCCCGCCTCCTCAGGGCGCGGGCTGCCGCCCAGGGGAAGAGCAGGAGTCCTGCCGCACAGACGGGGCCGAACCCGTTCTCGTTGCTGTAGAGCGCGATCCGATTGAAGGTCTCGCGGAAAGGATATGCGAACCAGCCGGCGCCGGACTCGACGAACCAGGAATCCCGCGTGAGGAATTCTTTCGGCGACATGATCCCGGTGAAGAGGTCGTATCCGGCGAGCCGGAACGTGAACGGATAGATGGGATTCCCATGATGGAGGATGTTGCGGGCGTAGCAATAGGCTCCGCCGATGAGGACCGCGGCCGCCGCGAACGGCAGTGCGAGGACGAACGACTTCCTCCTTTGCGGGCGCGAGAGCAGCGTCACCAGGAGCTGCAGGACCAGCGGAGCATGGTAATACAACGACGCCTTGGTGCCCATCGTCAGTCCGAAGGCGGCCCCCCACAGGACCAGGTAGAAGCCGCGGCCGCAGCGGTCCCAGCAGAGGGCGGACGCGGCGGCGCAGACCCAGAAGGAGGCGTAGAAGACGTCGACATAGGGGACGCCCGTCTGCAGTACGGCGATGGGCAAGGCCAGGAGCGCCGCGCCCACGGCGGCGGCCCAGCGCCGCCCGCCCAGGCGGCGTCCGATCACGAGGCCGGCGCAGGCCATCCAGAGGAGCGGATAGAGTTGCGCCGTCCGCGCGGGGTCGAGGGAGCTTCCGTCGAGCAGGGCCAGCCAGGCCGAGAAGAGCTCTCCGTTCCAGGGGTAATAGCGCGTGTAGCCCGAGAAGCCGGCGAGATCGAGATTCCCCTGCTGCAGCCAGCGCAGGACGATCGGGGCGTGATAGCTGAGCGCGTCCCAGGAGTCCAACGGCAGCGAACTCGCGAGGTGGATCCGGAAGGCCAGGACGAGGACCGCCGGGACCAGCGCGGCCCAGACCAGGACGGGAACCGTTATCCGCGCAGCCCGATGCTTCACGGGTCCGCGTCCCTCCAGGGCCAGCGCGACATGGAAGAGCGCCAGCACCGCCGTGATGCAGAGGGTGAGGAGGGGTTGGAGCTTCCCTGCTCTACCGAGGGCGGTGATGAGGACGACGACCTCGAACGAGGCGACGAGCCCGCCCCCCATGGCGGCCTCGTCGAGACGGAGACGCCAGCAGCGCCGCAAGGTCGCGGCGGCGCTCAGCCAGAGGATGAGGGGCAGTGTCCAGGACATCAGAAGAGACGGGCCGCCTGGGACAGGAAGGAGCGATGGTTCCAGGCGTAGAAGAGTACGGCGGCCCAAAGGAGGACGCAGATGAGCGAATCACTCCAGGGAGCGCGCGCATCCCTTCGCGGGCCGATCGGGGTTTCCGCCACGCGCGGATTCTACAAATAGTTGCGTCCGTGGGAGGCCCTTTACTTCCAGTTGAGGCGGACCCTCGACTCCTCTTCGCGGATCTCCTCGAGCACGACGACCCTCCCCGCGCAGCGCACGGGGAGCTTCGATGAGCATGCTCGCACCGGGGCCGAGAGCTCGAAGGAGAGCCCCCGGCTCCCTGCCGGGGCGGCCACGCGCAGGGTCGCCGCTGCGGGGCCGTCCTCCTCGAGAGTGAAGCGCGTCGCTGCGCGGGCCTCCTCGAACGCGGCGGCTTCGGAGAGCGTCGTCGTCCGCGTCCCCCGCGGCAGGCCGGCGAGGACCTTTTCGAGCGCCGCGGCCTTTCCTGGACTCCGATCCGGGTGCAGCAGCCAGACGAAGGTCCCTTCGACGGAGGAGACGCTTCTGAGGAGCGCGAGGACCTTCTCCGGCGCGGAGAACCCCGAGGGAGCGTCCTCGTCCTCGAGGGCCATGGGGAACTCGCGGACGGAGGACTCGCGCTCCATCGCCCGTCCTCGCAGCATGCGATAAGGGCGGTAGGTCAGCGCCCAGGCGGCGTTCACGCTCGAGTCCCAGGCGTAGCCGCAGCGCGCGAGCCCCGCGTCGAGGCGCACCGGGAAGGAGAGGAAAGGCGCGCGGAAGCCTTTCACGGGAGCGTCGTCGGCGGCCTCGCGGAGGAGTCCGCGGCTGAGACAGAGCTCCCCGAGCAGGGTCCCTCCGTGCGTGCGTCCGCGTGCGTCCAGGCGAGGGCGGTAGTCCTTCATCGACTCCTCCCCGGTGCCGAGGGAGAGCGCGGACAGGTCGGGCCCGTGCGCGACCGAGTGGCTCGCGATCTCGTGACCGGATGCGGAGATCTTCCGCAGGAGTCTGCGCATGCCCGCGTCGAACATCGGAGCCGGGAGGACGTCCGTCACGTATTTCGTCTGGACGAACCAGGTCGCCCGGACGCCGCGCTTCTGCTCGAGCGCGAGGAACTCCTCGGCGCCGTCGATGGATGCGCCCCAGCCGACGGCGTGCGTGAGGGCCAGCAGGCCCGAGGCGTCGCCGGGCAGCCCCCTCAGCCGGGCCCAGCGCGCGGGGCGGCCCCGGCCGCCGACGGCCGCCGCGTACCAGCCCCTGAAGACGAGCGTCCAGGCGTCGACGGAAGGGTCGAACCGGCCTTTCCCCCGCGAGGCGTCGAAATGGCGTCCAGACGGAGGACGCAGGACGAGATCCCGGAGGTCGAAGCCGAGGGTATAGACGCGACCCAGGCCGAGCTTGCGCCGGACGATCGCGGCCTCGCGCGTCTCGAAGGAGGCCACCCCCTGGGCGAGCCCGCTCGCGGGGACGAGCCCGTGCGTCCAGATGCCCTGCCGCGTCGCCGGGGAGGCGAGCGGGAGGTCGCGGAGCTCGGCGGCGTCGAGCAGAGCGAAGCCCTCGTCGCCGAACGCCTGGAGCGAAAGCGCGCGGCGGCTCCTGCGGGGCTTCTCGGAGTGGAGGCCGGTGAACTCGCGCATCAGGTCCGGCGGCGTCTGCAGTACGAGGGTCCCGCCGCCCTCCACGAAGTCCCGCAAGACCTTCTTCTCCTGCGCGTCCGGCCGGATGGAGCGGTCGCCGGAAGGGATGAAGACGAGCGGATGGCGGACGGCGGCGGAGAGGTCCTTCGTCACGCCGAACGGGAGCCCGGCCGCTTCGAGGACCCGCGCGGCCGCCAGCGCCTCCTGATCCGGACGCAGCAGGAGCACGGCGACGCCGCCGTCGTCTCGCAGAGGCCGCTCCTCGAGGAGGCGCGGGTTCTCGGAGCCGAACGCCTCGGCCGGAGGCGTCTCCCGGGGGCCCCAGAGGGCGGCTCCCGTCTTCCGGTTCGTCCACAGGTAGAGCCCGTAGAGCAGGAGGAGCCCGCCCACGACGCAGAGCCAGCGGCGGGTCATCGCTTGTGGAACCCCCGGCGCTCCATCTTTCCCCATTCGCCCTTGCCGCGCAGGAAGTCCACGGTGCCGAGGAGGCGGAGCACCGAGATGGTCTGCCGGTAGCCGAAGTTCTCGATGACGGCGTAGGCGATGAGGCGCAGCCAGTGCCGGTAGCGGGGGTAGGCCTTGGGCGTCATCTCTCCGAGGAGGACGGCCGTCAACGAGAGCATCGTCCCGCAGAGGAGCGCGACGACGAGGAAGGCGAGCATGAAGTCCGTCTGCAGCGCGTTGAGCCACCAGCCGAGCACGAAGACGAGGTAGCCGAGCACCTCGAGGATGATGCCCCAGCCCTCGAAGACGAAGAAGAAGGGGTAGGCGAAGAGGCCGATGGAGCCGTAGCGCGGGTTGAAGAACATGTTCTTGTGCTCGGAGAGCACCTCGAGCAGGCCCTTCTGCCAGCGGCGGCGCTGGCGGGTGAGCACGCGCAGCGAGGAGGGGGCCTCGGTCCAGCAGACCGGGTCGGGGACGAACTCGATGAGGTAGTCGTGCTCGCCGTGCTCGTGCATCCAGGCGTGCATGCGCGTGACGAGATCCATGTCCTCGCCGACGGTGTCGCGCCGGTAGCCGCCGATGGCGATGCAGAGGTCGCGCTCGAAGAGGCCGAAGGCGCCGGAGACGATCAACAGGGCGTTGAAGCGCGAGAAGCCCGTGCGGCCGCAGAGGAAGGCGCGGAAGTACTCGACGACCTGGAAGACCGGCAGGGCGCTGCGTCCGAGGCCCACGCCGACGATGCGGCCCTTCTCCACCTTGCAGCCGTTGGCGACCCGGATGATCCCGCCCACGCCGATGACGCGCACGGGGGACTCCATGATGGGACGGATGACGCGCTGCAGGGCGTCGGGCTCGAGGATGGCGTCCGCGTCGATGGAGCAGACGTAGGGGAAGCGGCTCAGCGAGAGTCCGACGTTGAGGGCGTCGGCCTTGCCCCCGTTCTCCTTGTCCACGACGATGAGGTTATGGTGGAGCTCGGAGCGGTAGATGGCGCGCACGGGCTCCGTCTTCAGCGTGAATTCGACAGGCGCGGGATCGGGGACGAGGCGGAAGTCCTTCTTCAGCGTGTCGAGGGTCCCGTCGGAGGAGCCGTCGTTGACGATGATGACCTCGTAGCGCATGTAGTCGATGTGCAGGAGGTTGTTCGCCGTCAGCGCGATGCAGACCTCCTCGTTGTACGCCGGGACGATGATGGAGACCGGCGGCGTCAGCGGGCTCAGCGACAGGCGCTCGAAGCCCCCGTAGATGTTGCGCAGCAGATGGCGGTAGATCTCGCGGAAGGCGACCAGCGAGAGGACGAGGTAGACGCCGTTGAGCAGGAAGAAGTAGTAGACGAGGATGACCTCGACGAGGCGCGCGAGCGGGGCGTAGAGCGCGCTCATGTCGCGGGTCTCTCGATGTCCGCTGCGAACTGCTTGAGCAGCTCCTCGAGCACGCGGGGCGGGAAGGCCTGCGGGTAGAGGCGCATGAGCTCGCGGATGTGCCGGTGCGCGGCGGGGCCGAACTCGAGCATGAGCGAGGCGACGCGGGTGAGCATCGCCGGGGGGAGCGTGCGGGCGGTCCGCAGGAAGTAGGGGAGCGCCGCGGGGTCCCCGATGTTCGCGAGGGCCCGCAGGGCCACCAGACGCAGGTCGAGATGCTCCTTCTCGACGATGCTCAGGAGGGCGACGATGGCCTGGCTCGTCTTCATCAGTCCCAGAGCCTCCATCGCGCGTCCGCGGCAGTGGCGGTCGCGGGAGTCCAGGTCCCGGATGCGGTCCGCCACGTAGCCGAGCCGGTACGCGGCCTCCCGGATGGTCTCGAAGGGCGGACCCTGGAGGTAGCGCATGGACTCGAGCATGACCTCGTGCGCGATGTCCGCGTCGAGCGGGCGGCGGGGCCGGAACGCCTCCACGACCTTCTCGAAGGGCTCCTCCATCAGGACCAGCTCGACGCCCTGCTTGAAGAAGTCCTTCCGGCGGTTCCGGTAGGCGGTGCGGACGCGGTGATAGCTGCGGAAGAGCAGCATGTAGGCGAACAGGGCGACGACGAGCCAGAAGAGCACGATGCTCGCATAGATGACGAAGACGAGGCTGATCCGCGCACCGGCCTCGGGAGGGAGGACCCCGGCGGGGAACTGCGCGGCGGCGGAGACGGGGAGGAGGAAGAGAGCGCCGAGGGCTAGGCTCTTACGCGATGAAGGGAGCGACGGCCGCATCGAGTTCCTTCGGGTTGAAGGGCTTGAGGAGGTAGGCATTCGCTCCCGCGAGCATGCCCCTTTCACGGTCTTCGGCGAAGGCCTTGGAGGTCAGGATCACGATGGGGGTCTGGACGCCTCCGGCGCGAAGCTCCTTGCAGGCTTCCACCCCGTCCTTCCCCGGCATGATGATGTCCATCATCACGAGAGCCGGCGCGATCTTGCGCACGAGCTCGAGCGCCTCGGTCGCGTCCCCGTGGATGAGGGGCTCGCAGCCGCGCTTCTTGAAGAAGATCTTCAGGATGAGCTGGATCTCGGGATTGTCCTCGAAGATGAGGACCTTCTTGGGTTCGCCGACCATGCGGGGGTGATTCTAATACATTATCGCGCGGGCCTGCGCGGGAGCGACGGGAATCCGCGTCGGAGGATCCCCGGCTAGTCCGGGTGGACGCCGTACTCCGTGTCGATGCGGTCGAGTCCGGCGCGCACCCCGGCGCGCCCGCGGGCGGCGGTCTCGGGGTCGAGCGGCAGGGAGCGGCCGGCCGCGGTCCCGTCGAGCTCGAAGAGGAACTCCTGATAGGACACCCCGTCGGCGATGTAGAGCCGGCGCGCGTCGTCGAGGAGGAGGCCGTAGGCCGGGGCGTAGCTCGAGGCGACGAGCTCTTCGGGCCGCGGCGCGGGGGACTGCCCGGCGGGACGCAGGAGCGGGCGTCCGGCGAGCGGGGACGAGGAGTCCGGCTCAAGGCTCAGCAGAGCGGCGAGGGTCGGGGCGACGTCCAGGAGCAGGGTGGATGCGTCCGCGTCCCAGATCCGGCCCGCGAACAGGCGCGCGGGCGCGTGGAGGATGAGAGGGACTCTGAGGACTTCCGGGTAGACGGTGAAGGCGTGGCCCCAGCGCCCGCCCTCGCCGAGGGAGTCGCCGTGGTCGGAGGTCACGACGACGATGCTGTTCTCCCACCGGCCGCTGCGCTTGAGCGTCCCGACGAAGCGGCCGAAGCAGGCGTCCATGCGCGCGACCCGGGAAGCGTAGGGCGCGTGGAAGCCCGGGTACGCGGGGTCGGCGGCCGCGCCGCGGCCCTCGCGGTCGATGACGGAGACATGGAGGTCCTGCGGCTGAGTGTAGACGAAGAGCGGCCGCTCGCGTCCCAGCGTCGGGAGCAGGGCTTCGAGCTCCCCGAGCGTGCCGCAGAGTTTGTAGTTCTCGACCGTGCGTTCGTCGAGGGCCCGCGTACCCGCCGGCGGCGTCAGCACGCTCTTGAGCACGGCATCGAGCGTGATGAGCGGGAGGTAGCCGCCGTCTTCGACGAGCTTCTCGAGCAGGTTCATGCGGTGCAGTCCGGGCGGGTACTGCTGGTGGGGGAGGCGTGCGCCCGCCCAGATCGCCGGTTCCGAGAGGCCGGTCCCCCCGTAGGCCGTGAACGCGCGGCGGAAGACGACCGACTCGCGCGCGAAGGCGTCGAAGCCGGGTGTGAAGCGGACCTTCGGGTCGTAGGCGCCGAGGTGGTCGGCCCGGAGGCTGTCGACCACGAAGATGAAGACGTCCGGCCGGGGCGAGGGCGCGGGGCCGGTCGGCCGCAGGCTGCGCTCAGGGATGCGTACGGAGACCGAGCGCGGGAGGTTCGTGCGGAGCTGGAGGTGCTGGAAGAAGCCGTCGCCGCGAGAGGCGTCGCGCAGGAGGCGGTAGAGCGCGCGGGTCGAGGGCTCCTCGGCGGCGAGGTGCTGGAGCGCGGGCCGCAGGCGCAGGCCCAGCCGGCGCGCGAGCGGGTCGGCGGCGCGCAGCCCGACGTCGGCCGCCCAGAGCAGCAGCGCGCAGGCCGCCGCGGTCTTCCACGCGTCCGGCGGCGGCCGCCGCATCGGCAGGCGCTCCCACGGAAGGCGAAGAGCGGCGGCGACGGCGAGGAGCCAGGCGCCGTAGACGCTCAGGCTCTGCAGCATGAAGTCCCAGTCGACGGCGAAGATCTTGCGCGCGGCGGCGGGCGCGAGCGCGGCAGCGCCGAGCAGCAGGAGCGTCCCGAAAGGGCGGGAAGGGGACTCCTCGCTCTCTCGGAGGGACGCGAGCGACGCGAGGGTCAGTGCGAGGGAGGCCGCGGCTCCGTAGAGGATCGCGGAGAGCCCCCGGACCGAGAGGGGCTCGAGGACCGTGCGCCGCAGAGCGAAGAAGACGGCGGCGGCGAAGACGAGCCCGAGGAGCGGGAGCTCGGCGCGCCGAAGCTCCGGGTGCGCTCGCGGGAGGGAGCGCAGAGCGGCGAGGACGGCGGCGAGGACGGCGGCGAAGGAGACGTGCAGGAGCGCGCTGCGCGCGAGGGCGAGGAGCGTCCCGATGGGAGTGCCGGGGAAGCCTGCGAGGGCGGCGGCGAAGGCGCCGCCGGCGAAGAGGACGAGGGCGGCGGCGAAGGGTGCAAGGGAAAGGCGGCGGGCATTCTCGAGGAGGGAGGACGCGGGAGGGGGAGGCGCGGCCAGGAGGACGAGCTCCCAGGAGAGCGTCGGCGTCCAGGCGACGAGCGCCCAGATGAAGCTGCGCAGGTCGCAGCTCAGCGTCGGGAGCAGGGGACGCAGAAGCCACCCGAGCGCGAGGGCCGCATGGGGCAGCCCCCAGAGGAGCGCGGCCTTGCGCCGTCCGCTCCCCAGGAGCGCTGCGCACGCGAGCGCGACGAGGGCCGCGAAGAGCCACGGGTGGACGTGCAGCAGGACCGCGGCCCAGGAGGGGTAGGCGCGGTTCGAGATGAAGTTCGTCCACGTGAAGGGGATGCGGCAGAGCAGCGCGTAGGCGGAGGCGAACGCGCAGAGGCCGAAGAGCCCCCAGCGCGCGCAAGCGCGGAGAGCGCTCATCGCCGCCTTCCACCGCGCAGGAGTTCGACCTTCCTCTGGAGGGCGCGGTCCTCGGGGGCCAGCGACAGCAGGGCTTCCCAGGTGCGCAGCGCGTCGGCGCTCTCGCCGTCCTGCTCCTGCATGCGTCCGAGGATCCGATAGGGGTCCTGATAGGACGGGCTGTGCAGGATCGCCTTGCGCAGATAGGCTTTCGCTTCGGCGCGCCGCCCGGAGTCGCGGGCGACGAGCGCGGCGGTGATGAGTGCGTCGGCGTTGTCCGGAGAGGTCGAGAGAACGGCGCGCAGGAGGGCGTCGGCCTCGGAGTAGCGCTTCTGGCGCTGGCGCAGACGGGCGAGGCCGATGCGCGAATCGGTGTTCTCCGGCCGAGCGGAGAGGACTTCGAGGTAGGCCTTCTCGGCGTCCTCCTCCCGGCCCAGCCGCTCGTCGGCGAGCCCGACGTAGAACCCGAAGTCGGGGTTCGTCGGGTCGAGCTTCATGCAGCGCCGGTGCGCGTCGAGAGCCTTCTCGAGGCGGCCGGCGGCCTCGTAGGCCTTCCCGAGCGCGGGGCACGCCTCGGTCGGCCTCGGGGCCGAGGCGAGATATTCTTCCCATGACGCGGCGGCGGCGCCAGGGCGTCCGAGGAGGGACAGGGCGTCTGCTTCCGCCTGCAGATACTCCGGCCGGTCGGGGAAGGCGCGCAGCAGGGCGCGGGCGGCGCTCAGGACCTTGAGGGGCTCGCCGTCGCGGCGTCCCTCGTCGAGCTTCTCGGCGAGGGCGCGGGCGCGGGGCTCCGAGAGCGTGCGCGGATGCAGGCCTCCGGCGGCCGAGGCGGAGAAGAAGAGCAGGGCCGCGGCCGCGAGATCGCGGGCCGGGGCGACGAAGCCGCGCTCAGAAGGTCCAGCGGCCGGAGAGCCCGAGGGAATAGGATTCATCACGGAGTGTGCTGCGCCTCAGCTTGCCTGAGAGCAGCAGCGAGGCGCGCTCGCGCCAGTAATACTCCAGCTCTGCGAGGGCGAGGTTCCCCTCGTAGCCGCCCCGCGTGTCGCGCGCCCAGCCGTGCTCCGCGGCGAGGTGCGTCCAGAGGCCGGGCTCGACCATGCGCCGCCAGTGCGGCCCGGCCCAGTGTTCGGTCCAATCCGTGGAGCGGTAGCCGTCCGCGGGGCCGAGGTAGTCGTAGGCCTCGATGCGATACTCGGCACTGAGTCCCTTCACCCGGGGAACCGCGAGCGCGAGGCCGATGCTCGCGTCATGGAGGCGGTTGCCGTCGCGGTAGCGGGACCAGCCGTAGCCTGCGTCGATGCGCGCGAAGTCCTCGCGCAGCCAGCGCCAGCGTGCGCCGAGCCGGTCGTAGGCCGCGAAGCGGATGCGCCCGGCCGCGTCTGCGCCGAAAAACTCCTGGTGGGACTGCCCGTAGGAGAGGTGGATGTAGTTCTCTCCGAACTCCCGGAAGGCCGCGGCCGACCAGCGCCGCAGGGTCGTGTGGTCCGAATAGTCATCGAGCCCGCCGCGCAGGAGACCGCCCCAGCCCCAGCGGTAGGCCTCGACCTCCGCGTTGGCGTAGGCTTCGCGCAGGAGCGCGAAATACTGGCTTCCGCCGGCGCCGCGCAGGAAGTAGGGCTCGCGGCCGGCCTTCAGGCGGACGGTCGCGGCCGGCGCGCGCCACTCTCCGGCGAGGCGCAGGCGGGAGAAGCTCTTGCGGCCCACCCCGGCCTTGTGCACGTCGGAGAGGAAGGACTGCCCGTACTCGGCCTCGAGGTCGAGACCCTTGCGCGGGCGCAGGGCGGCGCCGACGGAGGCGACTTGTTCGAGGATGTCGAAGTAGGTGAATCCGTTCGTGTCGTTGCGCTGGGCCTCCTCCCTCGCGGAGTATCCGAGCAGGAGCTCGGCCTTCGGATGGACGCCGAAGCGCGCCTTCGCGCCGCCGGAGCGGCCCTCATAGACCACGCGCTGAGGGCTCCCGGTCTCGAGCCCTTCGTTGGAGAGGGACTTGTACATGCGGGCTTCCGGCAGCACGCCGGGCCGCTCGCGCTGCACGCCGTCGAGCCGGCGGTGCAGGCCGAGGTCCATCGGGTCGGCGGCCGCGGCGCCGCGCAGGTCGGCGAGGTACTCGTCGCGGCGCTCGAGCTCCGCGTCGGCCCGCGCCAGCAGTCCGAGGATGTAGCCGCTGTTCGGGCGGCTCTCGTTCCAGCGGGAGAGGTAGTCCCGGGCCTGCGCGTACTCTTTGAGGGAGAGGCAGGTCAGTCCCAGGCCCTCGAAAGCGCCGCCGCTCTTGGGGTCCTTCGCGAGCATCTCGAGGAAGACGGCCTTCGCTCCGGCGTAGTCGCCCTTGCGGCGCAGGGCCATCCCCTGGGAGTAGGGGTCGGAGCCCGGGGCTTCGGCGCGCGGGGCGCTCGGCAGAGCGGCGGCGAGCGTCAGTGCGAGGAGGAACGCCTTCTTCAAGCGGCTCCCTTGGACGCGAGGATCTTCGCGACGGTCTCGCGCAGGCCCTTGGGGTCGAAGGGCTTCTGGAGGTAGGCGGCCACGTTGGGCGAGCCCTCGAAGAGGTGGCGCGTGTCCCCGTGCGCGGTCACGACGAGGATCGGGAGGTCGCGGGTGCGCGCGTCGGAGCGCATCTTCACGCTCGCGGTGAAGCCGTCCATGATCGGCATCATCACGTCGAGCAGGACGAGGTCGGGCAGGGCCTTCGCCGCGTCGGGCGGGTCGACGCCGAGCTCGGCGAGGGCCTCCTGACCGTTGCCGGCGGTGAGCACGCTGTGCCCCGATTTTTCGAGGATGAACTTGATGAGGAAGACGACTTCCTTCTCGTCGTCGACGACCAGGATCCGGGCCATCAGCTCTTCATTCTCCTGCGCAGTTCCTTCAGCACCGCGTCCAGCACCTCGTCGGTCTCCGGTGCGCGTCCGGTCAGAGTCTGAATGCTCGCGGCTTCGGGAAGGGCGCGCGGGATGCGGTTGCGCACGTTGATCCCGATGCCGGCGACGACCCAATCTACCATTTTCGAGTCGCCCGAGGCCTCCAGGAGGATCCCGCAGACCTTGCGCCAGGAGCCGTCCCCGGCGCGCGCGAGCACGTCGTTGGGCGGCTTCACGAATGTCTCGAGCCCCGTGAGCGCGCGCAGGGCCGCGGCGCACGCTTCTCCGAAGAGGAGGCTCAGGTCGGCGAGCGCGGCGGGCGCGAGCCGCGGCCGCAGGACGAGGGAGACGTAGAGCCCGCCCGCGCCGGAGGACCAGGAGCGCTCGAGGCGCCCGCGTCCCCGCGTCTGGCGGTCGGCGCGCACGAGCGTCCAGGCCGGGGCGCCCTCGGCGGCGAGTCGGCGCGCGACGGCCTGCGTAGAGGGCGTGCTGCGCAGCCGCAGGATGTTCCCGGGGAATCCCGAAGAAGGGACGCCTCCCGGGATCCCCCGGAGCGGAGTCTTCAAGGGCGGGAAGCCCCCCTCGGCGGGCGCGGTCCGCGCCCGTCGATCTTCATGCTGATGTCGAGGGAGGGGGCCGAGTGGGTGAGCCGGCCCACCGAGATGCGGTCGGGCCCGAGCCGCGCGAGCCGCCGCACTTCGGAGAGCGCGATGCCGCCGGAGACCTCGATCTCGGCGCGGGGCGCGCTGCGCCGCAGCCAGCGGATCTCCCGGCGCAGGGCGGCCGGAGGCATGTTGTCGAGCAGGACCACCTCGGCTCCCAGGCGGGCGGCGAGCTCGACCTCGGCGTGGTCGCGGGCCTCGATCTCGACGGGGACGCGGGGGCGGCGGCGGCGGAAGGCGGCGAGCCGGCGCGCGAGCGCGGCGGGGGAGGCGGCGCTCAGGTGGTTGTCCTTGAGCATCACCATGTCGTGGAGGCCGGCGCGGTGGTTGCGCCCGCTCCCCGCGCGCACCGCCGCCTTCTCGAGGGCCCGGAAGCCGGGGGCGGTCTTGCGCGTGTCGTAGATGCGGGCGCGGGTGCCGCGCGTGCGCTCGACGTAGGCGCGCGTCAAAGTCGCGATCCCGGAGAGGCGCTGGAGGAAGTTGAGGGCCGTGCGCTCCGCGGTGAGGAGCTCGCGTCCGCCCGTGACGCGGGCGACGACGGTGCCGGCGCGGACGAAGGAACCGTCCCGGCGCAGCCAGCTCAGGCGCGCGCGGGGAGCGGCGAGGCGGAAGACCTCCGCGGCCGCCGCGGTCCCGGCCAGGACGCCGTCGCTCTTGACGAGGAAGCGCGCGCGCAGGCGCAGTCCCGGCGGCAGGAAATGACGCGTCGAGAGGTCGCCCGCCTTCCCGAGGTCCTCCTGCAGCGCGAGACGCACGAGCTTCTTGGAAACGGGATCGAGGGGGGCTTTCATCGGCGGGCCTTCCTTTTCGCTGGAGCCTTCGCGGCTGCGGTTTTGCGGCCGCCGCCGACGGACATCTCACGGAGTTCGAAGATCTGGTCGCGCAGCAGGGCGGCGAGCTCGAAGTCGAGGTTGTCCGCGGCCTCGCGCATCTGGCGCTCGAGCGTCTCGAGCAGGTGGGGTACGCTCTTCGGGGTCAGCGGGCGGGCCCCCGCCGCCTCCCGGACGAGCAGGAGGCCCTCGCGCTTGGCGCGGGTCTGGAACTCGGTCAGGTCGGTGATGGCCTTGCTCACGCCGCGCGGGGTGATGCCGTGCTTCTCGTTGTGGGCGGCCTGCTTCGCGCGGCGCCGGTCCATCTCGTCGAGCGCGCGGCGCATCGAACCGGTGACCTTGTCGGCGAAGAGCGCCACCTGCCCTCCGAGGTTGCGCGCCGCGCGGCCGGAGATCTGGATGAGGGTGGTCTCGCTGCGCAGGAAGCCCTCGTTGTCCGCCTCGAGGATGGCGACGAGCGCGACCTCGGGGAGGTCGAGCCCTTCGCGCAGGAGGTTGATGCCGACGAGCACGTCGAAGGCGCCTTTGCGCAGGTCCTGGAGGATCTCGACGCGGGTGAAGGCGTCGATGTCGGAGTGGAGGTAGCGCACGCGCAGGCCGCGGCCGGCGAGGAACTCGCAGAGGTCCTCGGCCGTGCGCTTGGTGAGCGTGAGGACGAGGGAGCGCTGCTTCTTCTTCGAGCGCTCCGCCACCATGTCGATGAGCCGGGGGATCTGCCCTTCGGTGGGGTAGATCACCACCTCGGGGTCCACGAGGCCGGTGGGACGGATGATCTGCTCGACGACGACCCCGCCGGAGGCCTTCAGCTCGTAGGGGCCGGGGGTCGCCGAGACGAAGAGGGTCTGCCCCGCGAGGGCCTCGAACTCGTCGAACTTGAGCGGGCGGTTGTCGAGCGCGGAGGGCAGGCGGAAGCCGAAGTCCACGAGCGTCTGCTTGCGCGAGCGGTCGCCCTCGAACATCCCGCGCACCTGCGGGATGCTCACGTGCGACTCGTCGACGACGAGGAGACGGTCCTCGGGGAAGAAGTCGAGCAGGCAGAAGGGCCGCGCGCCGGCCGGCCGGCCGGTGAGGTGTCGCGAGTAGTTCTCGATGCCGTTGCAGAAGCCGAGCTCGCGCAGCATCTCCATGTCGTAGCGCGCGCGCTGCTCGAGGCGCTGCGCCTCGAGCAGCTTGCCGCCGGCCTTGAGCTCCTCGAGTCGGCCGGCGAGTTCGGCCGAGATCGTCCCCAGGGCGCGGTCGATCTCCGTGCGCGTCGAGACGAAGTGCGTGGCCGGATAGACGTAGGCCTTCTCGAGGGAGCCGAGCTTGTCCCCGGTGAGCGGGTGCAGGGCGCTCAGCGAGCGGACGACGCCGCCCTCGAGCTCGACGCGCAGGGCGTGGTCTTCGTAGGCCGGGTAGACGTCGACGAAGCCGCCCTTGACCCGGAGCTTCCCGGGCGCGAACTCGACCTCGTTGCGCTCGTACTGGGAGGCGATGAGCAGGTCGAGGAGCTCCCCGCGCGTCATCGGGGCGCCGACCTCGAGTCCGACGCAGAGCTTGCGGTAGTTCTCGGGAGCGCCGATGTTGTAGATGCAGGAGACCGAGGCCACGACCACCACGTCGCGGCGCGAGAGCAGCGAACTCGTGGCCTTCAGGCGGAGCTTCTCGATGTGCTCGTTGATGGAGGCGTCTTTCTCGATGTAGGTGTCGGTGGAGGGGACGTAGGCCTCGGGCTGGTAGTAGTCGTAGTAGGAGATGAAGTACTCCACCGCGTTCTTCGGGAAGAAGGCCTTGAACTCCGCGTAGAGCTGGGCGGCGAGGACCTTGTTGGGGGAGAGGATGAGGGTCGGACGCTGGACCTTTTCGATGACCGAGGCGACGGTGAAGGTCTTCCCCGAGCCCGTCACCCCCAGCAGGACCTGGTTCTTCGTCCCCCGGGAGAGGCCCTCGGAGAGCTCGGCGATCGCCGCGGGCTGATCCCCGGCCGGTTGGAAGGGCGATACAAGATGAAAACGCTCCATGCGATTGGATTATACCTGTTCAATTTACCCTTCCTTAGCTCCCCTTCCTGCGGGAGGGGGAAGGGTGGGGGGGTATCTTCAAAATATGCGGTTAGCCCCCCTCCGCGTCCTCCCCCGTAGGGGGAGGCAGTGAGGAAACTGTCGTCGTATGCAATCTGGGCCCAAGGGCCCAAATATCGCTGGGTCCACTGAGCACACCTTAAGGGCCTCCCGACCCTGAGCTTTCCGCCGGGGCGTGCTACAATATGGGTGAGGAAAGCGGCCATGCTCTACATGCGATTCGTCCTCTGCTTGGGCTTCGGGCTCTTCGGGATCTCCCTGCTCCTGAAGACGCTCATCGATGCCCTTTTCCTCGAGTGGGATGTCGTCGGCGACGCGGTCCGCTACTTCGACGGCGTCTCCCGCCGCCGCCGCTACGTCACCCTCGAGCTCCAGCCCATCGAGGAGCTCACCAGCCGTATGCAGCACCCGGGCCGGGTCGGCCGCCGCGAGCTCCCGGAGCCCGTGGCGATGCCGGACGCCGGCGTCGTCCTCGCGTAGAACCTCTCCCGGGTCTCCCTTCTGCTGCGATCGCGTCTTTCCGGCTGCGACGGCGTCGCTCGTCGCTTGCGTAGCCTTTGCTACGCGGCGCTCCTCGGCTCCTTGTCTCGCTCGGAAATCCGCGCTCTCGCGACGAAGGGAGACCCGGGAGGGGTTCTACCGGGGACCTAAACAAATATAGGTCCTTAAGCCGTTTCCGAACGGACTTTCGTCCCTCCCGCGCGCCTATATAACCGGCTACCCTAATACGGACGCCATGAAGAAGACGCTTCGCGTTCTCTGCGTCCTCGGTCTGCTCCTGCAGACGGCTCTGCCGGGCGTCCCGGCGTTTTCTCAGGTCGTCGTCCAGCCGGCGGTCGCGGGGAACGCGGCCGTCGGGGCGGTCGGCTTCGTCGGCGCCGTCGTCCCCAAAGGGGCTCTCTCTTCCTCACTGTCCTCCCCTTCGGGGGAGGTCGGGTGGGGGAGAATCGTCGTTCCTGTTCCCCTCGTCTTGACGAACGCTCTCCGGGTCCAGGCCCGCATCGGGGCTTCCGCCTCCGCGGCCGCGGCAGTGCCCGGCGCCGCGCTGCTCCTGCCGGTCCGGGCCGCTCTCGTGACTCCCTCACTCTTCGAGGCAGGGTCGGGGTGGGTAGGATCGCCGTCGCTCAATCCCGACGCCGCTTCCGACGTCTCGACCCCGAAGACCGCGGCGGCCGAAGGCCGCTTCGCCGCGTCTCCCATCGCCTCCGCGCTCCAGACCGTCGTCGGCGCCGAGGCGCGCGGACGCGAGAAGGGGGAGAAGGGCCTCTCCCTCTCCATCGGGAAGGCCCTTTTCGACGGTTCTCGACGCTTCGCCGACGTGGAGCTCCCGCCGGCGCCGGAGGCCGCGGAGACCGGCGCCGTCCGCGCCGTCGACGAGGCCCGGCTCGCGTCGTCCTCCGAGCTCGAGAACGGCCGCACGGCGAGCGGGCTCGCGCCGCCGGCCGCGGTACTCTCGCTCGACGACTACCACCCGCCCGTCGGCCTCATGCTCTCGCGCGCCGTTCTGCGCGCCTCCCATCTTGCGCTCCTTGCGGCGTCTTACGCGGTTCTCGGCTCCGGCGTCGGCGTCGCGGCCTTCGCGGCTTCCGCCGCCTGGGTGGGCGGGAAGCTCTTCTGGGAGTATAGACGCTCGGCGCCGCCGGCCGACGCCGCTCCCGCGCCCCAGGCGCAGGACGACTACTCGCTCTGGCTCCGCGGGCTGCTCGGTTACCTCGCCGGGCGGATGGGCGTCCCCAAGGAGAGGCTTCCCCGCATGGTGGTGAGCAACGAGCGCGGCGCGTACGGGGCCAGCAGCTTCGGCAAGGCGCTCGACGCGAGCGCGGACGTCTCCATCGGGGAGGGCTTCGCCCGGCTGCCGGTCGAGCAGACCCTGGGGGTCCTGGCCCATGAGCTCGGGCATCTCGTGCTCGGCGATTTCAGCGCGGCCCGGATCTTCCAGAATCGCATCGGTTTCCAGGTCTTCCTCGAGATCCTGCGCGACGTCGCCGTGCGCGGGGGGCTCGTCCTCCTCGGCGAGGCCGTCTTCGGCCTCGTCGCCTGGAAGGCCGCGTTCCTCGGCGCCGCCCTCGCGCTCGCCGCCTTTCCGGTCGCCGTCCTCGGACTCGCCCTCGGCCTGGCGGTGTCCCGCCGCGAGGAGCTGCGCGCCGACCACTTCTCCGGCTGGCTCACCGACCCGCGCTGGATGGCGGACTTCCTGCGCGGCCGCGAGGCCGCGCGCAAGGAGAGCCTCGCCGCCCCGGAGGACTTCTTCGCGCGGCTCTGGCGCCGCCTCTCCTCCACGCACCCCTCCAACGAGGAGCGCATCCGCCGCCTCGAGCGCGCCGCCCAAGGCCAGCATTAGTATAATCCCGGCGGAGTGAAGCGCCCTTCTCCGCCGCCCACGCCTCAGCCGCCGCCGAAGCCCTTCCTCATAGGGGCTCTCGCCGCGTCCCTCTTCATCCTGCACCTGGCGCTCGGCCTGCGCTTCATCGGCTCGGCCGCCCCGACCTACGACGAACCGGTGCATCTGGCCAGCGGCTACGCCTACCTCGCCACGGGGATCTACCGCCTCAACGCGATGGACCACCCGCCGCTCGGCGAGATGTGGGCCGCCCTTCCCCTTCTGCGCTGGTCGCCGAACCTCTTCCGCAGCCATCCCGACTGGTCCGCGAACCGGGTCTACCACTACGCCGACACCTTCCTCTACCGCAACAAGGTCCCCGCCGAGCGCATGCTCAACGCCGCACGCCGGTGGTCGCTCATCGGCTGGAGCGCGCTCTTCTTCGCCGCGCTCTTCGCCTGGGGCGCGCGCCTGGGCGGTCCCGCCGCGGCGCTCGGGGCGCTCTTCGCCTTCGTCTTCCAGCCGGTCCTTTCCTCGAACCTCGCGCTCGTCACCACCGATGCGGCCTCGGCGGCCTTCTTCTTCCTCACCTTCTTCCTGCTCGCGCGCGAGGTCCGGGGCCGGGGAGTCTGGCTCGCGGCCGGCGCGTGCGCGGGCCTCGCGCTCGCCTCGAAGTTCAACATGATCCTGCTGCCGCCGCTGGCGGCCCTCCTCCTCGTCCTCGAGCATCGCCTGCGGCCCGCGCCGCGGCCGCGCTTCCCCTGGCTCGGCGTCCTGCTCGCGGCGGCCGCCGCGCTGCTCGCGCTCGCGGCGGTCTACCGCTTCGCGAGCCTCCCCGTCTACGGGGAGGGGCTCTCGGCCACCCTCGCGCGCCTCGAGCGCGGCCGCGCGACCTTTCTGCACGGAAGCCGCACGCTCACGGGCTCGCCGCTCTTCTTTCCGACGGCGCTGGCGCTGAAGACCCCCCTCGCGCTGCTCCTCCTCGCGCTCGGTGCGGCGTTCGTCCGGTTCAGGAAGCCCGGTCGCGAGCTGCTCTGGGTCCTGGGTCCGGCGCTCGTCTACTTCGCCGCCGCGCTGAGCGCGAAGGTCCAGATCGGCGTGCGGCACCTGCTGCCGGTCCTGCCCTTCCTCGCGCTGCTCGCCGGCTGGGCCCTGGGCGAGCTCTGGAAGCGGCCGTGGAAGGGCCGCCTCGCGGCCGCCGTGCTCGCGGCCTGGGCCGCGGTCTCCGTCCTGCGCGCGGGACCTCACTCCCTCGCCTACTTCAACGAGCTCGCGGGCGGGCCCGCAGGCGGCTGGCGCTGGCTCGTGGACTCGAGCCTCGACTGGGGCCAGGACCTCAAGGGGCTCGGGGCCTGGCTGCGCGAGCAGGGCGGCCCGCCGGTCTACCTCTCCTACTTCGGCACCGCCGACCCGGCCGACTACGGCATCCGCTACGTCCCGGTCGGCTTCATCACGAACTGCGAGCGTCCCGGCGACGCCGTCGACCCCGCGGCCTCGGGCCGCGTGCTCTTCGCCGTCTCGGCGACCAACCTCCAGGGCACGTACTTCGAGGAGCAGGACCTCTTCGGCTGGCTCAAGCGCCGGGAACCGCTGAAGGTCTTCGGTCACGCGCTCTTCCTCTACGACCTCAGCTCCGACGCCGAGGGCCGCGCCGCGCTGCGCGAACTCGTCGTGCGCGCCGGGCGGCCCGACGCGGCCGGCGCGCTGGGCGCCGGCGGGCCCGGGCGATGAGCCCCCTCGCTCGGGAGCTCCGACGCTGGCGCCGGGAAGGCCTCGCGTCCCTCTGGGTGGAGGGGACGCTGCGCTTCCTCCTGCCGCCGAGCGTCCTCCTGCTCTGTGCGGCCGCCGCCGAGTCCCTCTGGGGCCTTCCGGAGGCCCTGCGCGCCGTCCTCGCCGCGTCCTTCGCCGTCCTCGTCGTCCTCGGCGTTCGGCGCCGGCACCTGCAGCCGCTGCGCGCCTTGAGCGCGGCAGCGCTCCTGCGCCGGGCGGAGGAAGAGCATCCCTCGGCCCGTGCGCGCCTCGTCCCCGCCTGGGAGCTCGGCCGCGCGGGAACGCTCGCGGGGACCTCGACGGCGCTCGCCGAAGAGCACGTGCGCCGCACCGAGGCGCTCGTCGCCGGTCTGCCGCGCCGCCGCCTCTTCCCCGGACCGTCGCGCCGCGCGCTCTTCTTGGGAGGGACCGCGGCCGCGCTCTGGGCGCTGGCCCTGCCCTGGCTCGGCTCCCGTCCGTTCCTGCGCGTGCTCGCCCCCTGGCGCGACGCGCGGCTCGAGGAGGCGCTCGACATCCGCCCGGGCTCCGTCCGCGTCCCCTGGGGCGCGAGCGTCGAGCTCTCCGCGTCCTGGCGCTCCGCGCCGGCCGCGGGCGCGCGCCTGTCGGCCCCGGAGCTCTGGCTGCGCTCCGAGGGCGGACGCTGGCTGCCGGCCTCCTGGGACGCCGAAGGGCCGCGTCCCTCCTACCGCGTGGGGGCCTTGAGCGCGCCGCTCGAGTACCGTCTGCGCCACCGGGGAGCGCGCAGCGCCGTCTACCTCCTCCAGCCGGTCCCGTACGCGCGGCTCGACGGGCTCGCCGTCTCGATCCAGCCCCCCGGGGGCCGCCGCCAGGTGGTCGCGCTCGAGGGCGGCGCCCGGCTCTCCGGCCTGCGCGGCTCCTGGGTGAGCGTCTCCGGCACGGCCGACCGGCCGCTTTCCTCGGCGGAGCTCGAGCTCTCCTTCCTGGGCACGCCCGTGCCGATGCGCGCGCGGGGCGGCGGGCGCTGGGAGGGGGGGTTCCCGCTCAAGGAGAGCGGGACGATGAAGATCCGCCTGAGCGACGCGCAGGGTCTGCGCGAGAGCGAGCCCGCGCCCTTCCAGCTCACGGCGCTCGACGACCTTCCGCCCTCGGTCGAGCTGCTCTCCCCGGCTTTCGACGTGGAGATGAGCCCGCTCGAGCGCCTGCCCGTGGCGTTCGAGGCGCGCGACGACCACGGACTCTCCTCGGTCCGGCTCGTCTATCGCCTCGCGGGCCGGGCCGAGACCCGCCTCCCGGCCCGCCGCCTCGACGGGACGCCGACGCGCAGCACAGGAGACTTCCTCTGGGACCTCGCGGGTCTTCCGCCCGGCGCGGTCGTCGAGTTCTGGGTCGAGGCCGCCGACGACGCGATGCGTCCTCAGACCGGCGCGTCCCGGCACGGGACGCTCAAGCTCGTCGACTTCGACTCCGTACACGCGCGCGCGGAGGCCGGCCTGCGCGCGGCGGAAGGGGCGCTGACCGAGCTCGCCCGGCGCGAGCGCGACGCCGCCGCGGCGCTGCGCGGACTCGAGAAAGCGGGAGCCGAGTCGAAGGCGGCGGCGCGCGCGGGCGCGGACGCGGCGCAAGCGCCGCTCTCCGAGAGCTGGAAGGCGGCCGAGGACGCGCTCGACGGGCTTTCCGAGGCGGCGCGCGGGGACCCGTACGCGAACCCGGGCATGGCCGATGCCGCGCAGGGGGCCGCGGAAGCCCTCAAGGAGCTGCGCGCCGGCGAGCTCGCGCGCGCGGGGGAGGACTCCCGCGCCGGCCGGACGGCTCAGGCGGCCGCGGGGCACGAGCGGCTCGCGGCGAAGGTCGGACGCGCCGCGGCGGCGCTGCGCGAGGGTCGGCAGATGCAGGCCCTCCAGGACCTCTGGGTCGGCGCCCATCGGGCGGACCAGGCCGGCCGCGAGCTGGGCAAGACTCTCGACGAACTCTCCGCCGGGGGCCGAGCGCCGAGCGCCGAGGAGAAGAAGGCGCTCGACGACGCCATGGCCGGCCTGCGCCGGCAGATCGACGAGCTCCAGCGCGCCGTCTCCTCGATGCCGCAGGCCGACGCCGCGGCGCTCTCCGAGAAGGACCGGAAGGTCGTCTCCGTGCCGCTGGGAGCGGCTGGGCGGTCGCTCGACGCCGTTCAGGAGGCGCTCGCGCGGGGCGACTACGCCGGGGCCGCCCGCGCCGCCCGCCGTCTCTCCGAGGAGCTCTCCCGCGTGCGCTCGGCCCTCTCGGAGGCCGCGCGCGCGCAGGCCGAGAACTCCTCCTCCAGCGAGGAAGCCCGCGCGCTCGAGCGCGCCATGGAGCTCTGGAAGGAGGCGGCGGCGAAGCAGGGCGGCGCGCTTCAGCTGACCCAGAGCCTCGAGGAGGGCCGCCTGGGCGCGCGCCGCGCCGCGCAGGAGACCCTCCTGCGCCGGCTCGCCGAGGAACAGGCCGGCGTCGTGCGCGACGCCGCGAAGCTCGGCGACCCGACCCCTCCCGAGGCCGCCGCCTGGATGAGGAAGGCGCTCAAGGAGTTCGAGGCGGGACAGGTGCAGGAGTCCCCCGCGCTGCTCGAGCGGGCGTCCCGCCGCCTGCGCGCGCAGGCGGCGGCGCTCTCCCGCGCCCCGCAGGGGCCGCCGCCCTCCGCCGCCGCGCTCGAGGAGCTCGCGGCGCGGGAAGACTCCGTGCGCGAGCGCCTGCGCGCGGGCCCCTCCGAGCCCCCGCTCGGCGAGGGCGAGCTCTCGGAGCGGATGGCGGCCTCCGCGGTCCAGCACCAGGCGAGCCGCAAGACCGAGGAGCTCGGGAGCCGGCTCGACGAGCTCTCCTCCTCCGGCGCCGAGCTGCCCGAGGGGAGCCTGCGCTCCGTGTCGGACGCGCGCGCCGAGCAGAAGTCCGCCGAGGGGAGCCTCGCGCGCGGGGAGAGCGGCCCGGCGCAGAAGAGCCAGGAGAGTGCGCTCGAGCTCCTCGAGAACGGGCTCAAGTCCCTTTCGGAGGCGGCGGCCAGGCGGAAGAGCTCCGCCCAGTCCTCGCTCGCCCCTTTTCAGAAGCCGCGCGCCGTCGCGCGCTCCGGCGCGCGCGGCCGCTCCGGCGTGGACACGAGCTTCGTCCCGCTGCCGGGTTCCGAGGAGTACCAGCCGCCCCGGGAGATCCGCCAGGAGGTCGAGCGTTCCTTGAGGGAACGCCGCCCCGGCGCCTTCGACGCGATCATCCGCGACTATCTCAAGAGGATGTCCCAGTGAGGCTAACATGTCATTGAAAGGCGTCGTTCAGGCGGCCTGTCCCGCGGGCTGCGCCGCGTCGGAGCAGGAAGTCTGGAGCTTCGTGCGCGGCGACGTCGATGCGGAGCTGCGCGAGACGCTGCTCGCCGGGGACCTGAACCTGGTCCGCTGTCCCGAGTGCAGCGCCATCTTCTACGCGGAGGTCCCGCTCGTCTACATGGACTCCCGGGCCGCCCTCGTCGCCTTCGTCTTCCCCGAATCCTACCGCGCCGAGGAAGGACGCTGGCGCCTGCAGATGAATGAGGACTACGAGAAGCTGCGCGGGGTCTTCGGCGACGCCCTCCCCATCGAGGACGTCCCCGAGATCTTCTTCGGGATGGAGCCGCTGCGCGAGGTCCTGTGCGCCGACGACGCGCTCGAGGACGAGGTCCTCGTCGCGCGGCACGTGGCCGAGGGCCTCGGCTGCCGGATGCGGCCGGTGCAGCGCGCCTACGCCCGGACGCGGGGCCTTCCGCGCGTCCTTCCTTCCCGTCCCTGGAAGCCGGGGGAGCCCTTCGACCGTGAAGGGACCGTCGCGGCCCTGCGGGCCCTGCTGGAGGCCAACGACCGGCTGGAGAACTATCGCCGCTGGCTCGCCGTCGTGGAGACCGAGGGCGTCCCGCCCGCGGCCCGGGAGGAGGCATGAAGGTCCCTTCCGCCGCGCTCCGCCGTCTCGAGCCCCTCGCGCGGGAGTCGGCGCGCCAAGGCGTTCCTCTCTATGTCGTCGGCGGCTGCGTGCGCGACTGGCTGCTCGGTCGGAGCACGCAGGACATCGACCTCGCCGTCGAGGGCGAGGCCGCCCCGTTCGCGCGGGCCGCGCTGCGCCTGTGGGGCGGGAGCATGGAGGAGTTCGGCCGCTTCGGCACCGTCCGGGTGAAGCTGAAGGACGGCCTGCGCGTGGACTTCGCGCGCACACGCGCCGAGAGCTATTCCGAGTCCGCGGCCCTTCCCAGGGTGCGCCCGGCGGGCATCGAGGAGGACCTCGGCCGCCGCGACTTCACCGTCAACGCGATGGCCCTGCGGCTCGGCGTCGACGGCGCCGAGCCGGTCGACCCCCACGGGGGCCGCCGAGACCTCGAGGCGCGGCTGCTGCGCGTGCTGCACCCCGCGAGCTTCGAGGACGACCCTACGCGGCTCTTCCGCGCCGCCCGCTACGCGGCCCGCTTCGGCCTCGAGGTCGAGGCCGGGACGCGGGAGCTCATCGGCGCGGCCGTCGAGCGCCGGCGCGCGGAGCTGCTCTCGCGCGAGCGCGTGCGCGCGGAGCTGCTGCGCCTGCTCGAGGAGAAGGACCCCTCGCCCGCTTTCGCTCTGCTCGAGGACTGGGGCCTGCTCGCGGCCTTCCACCCGCGCCTGCGCTGGTCGAAGACGGCCGCCTCCGCGAGGGACGCGGGGGTGCGGCTGGGTCTGCTCGCTCTCTCCCTGGGCGAAGAGGGCCCGGAGTTCGTGCGCTCCCTGCGTCTCGAGCGCGCTCGCGCGGGAGACCTGCTCGCCGCGCTCAAGACCGCGGCGGCCCGCCGTTCCTGCGTCCAGCCGCTTCCCGCCCTCGCGCGCGAGGTGCTGGCCCGAGGGCTCGACGGCCTGCCGCCCGCGGCGCTGGAGCCGCTGCTCGTCGGCGGCGAGGACCTGCGCGCGCTCGGGCTCGCGCCCGGCAAGGAGTACGCGCGCCTGCTCGGCGAGGCCGCCGAGGCTCAGTGGAAGGGCGCGTTCAAGACGAAGGCGGCCGCGCGGCGCTGGCTCAAGATGCGGCTCGCTTGAGCGTCCCGGGCCTCGTCATCCCGAGCTTCCGGGAGCACGAGAACATCGCCGAGCTCATCGTCCGGGCGCGCGCGGCGCTCCCCGGCCTCCGCGTCCTCGTCGTCGACGATTCCCCCGACCTCGCGACGGTTCGCGCCGTCGAGGACCTGGGCCTCGAGGGTGTGCGGGTCCTCCACCGGGAGGGCAAGGGCGGCCGAGGGTCGGCCGTCCTGCGGGGCATCCGCGAGCTGCTCCGGGAAGGCTGCGCGCCGGTCCTGGAGATGGACGCGGACTTCTCGCACCCGCCCGACGAGCTCGCGGAGCTCGAGCGCGGCCTGCGCGAGCGAGGGCTCGGCCTCCTCATCGGCAGCCGCTACCTGCCGGAGAGCCGCATCGAGAACTGGCCGCTCGCGCGGCTCCTCTTCTCGCGCTTCTCGAACCGCCTGGCCCGTCTCACGCTCGGCGTCCCGGTGGCGGACTACACCAACGGCTACCGCGCATATTCGCGGGAGGCCGCCGAGTGCGTCGCGGAGACGTGCGGGCGCATGGGCTCGGGCTTCATCGCGCTCAGCGAGATCCTCGTGAACCTCCACGCGCGCGGCTACCGCATCGGGGAGACCCCCACGGTGTTCGTCAACCGCCTGCGCGGGGAGAGCGCGGTGAACCTCGGGGAGCTCTGGACGGCCGCGGCGGGCCTCCTGCGCATCTTCCTGTCCGTGCGGGTGAGAGCCCTCCGGGCTCCTCCCCGCGACCATCGCGCGCCGGGCTAACGCTTGCGGGCGACGACCTGGATGGAGTCCCGCGTGTCGAGGTAGAGGAACTTGTCCTCGAAGCCCATGAGCCCGATGAGGGCCTCGACCGCTTTGTAGACGGGTCGGGGGTAGTTCTCGAGGCGGCTGAGCCAGTAGCCCCACGTGAAGATCCGGCCGTAGGACTTCACGAGCGCGACCTCG
The DNA here is from genome assembly GCA_041660925.1 of Elusimicrobiota bacterium. NCBI lineage: Bacteria > Pseudomonadati > Elusimicrobiota > Elusimicrobiota bacterium. The sequence goes on along the minus strand of JBAZVI010000009.1, from coordinate 66,031 downwards.
AAGCCGGCCTTCTCGAGCATCGCGGTCATCGTCTTTCGGTCGAAGTAGTAGATGTGGGCAGGGCGCAGTCCCCACCAGCGCCCGCGCAGCAGGCGCGCCGACAGGCTGCCGATGTCGGGCGTCACGAGGTAGAGGTGCCCGCCGGGGCGCAGCACGCGGGCGAGCTCGCGCAGGGCGGCGAGCGGGTCGGCGAGATGCTCGATGACGTCGATGAGCGCCGCCGCGTCGAAATGCCCGTCGGGGAAGCGCGCCTCGTCCATCGTCCTCGCCACCACGGGCAGGTGCAGACGCTTGACCGAATAGTCGCGCGCCCACTCCGAGGGCTCCACGCCCGTCACCTCGTAGCTCAGGCGGGCGGCGTTGAGGAAGAAGCCCGCCGAGGAGCCGACCTCGAGGAGGCGGCCGCCCTTCGCGAAGCGGCGCAGCACGGCGAGCGAGAGATAGGCGTTCATGCTCCGTGCGTCGCCTTCGAGGCGGTACTCCTCGTCGGGCGCGTTCGCGTAGCCGTCGAGGAGCGCGGAAGCCTTCAGGCGCGGGCTCGTGTAGGCGAGGCCGCAGCGCCGGCAGCGGCGGATCGTCCCGTAGGCGCCGAAGACGTCGGTGGTCGCCGCGAAGTGGCCGGCCGCGTCCGCCGGCCAGCCGTCCATCGCCGCGTGGAGGACGGGCGCGTCGTCGGCTCCGCAGAGGTCGCAGGGGACGGATTCGATGCGGGGGTCGGGGGTCATCGTTCCTCCAGCGGAAGGGTATGCTGCGAGAGCTTCATCCAGGCGGCGCCGTCGCGGCGCTCGAAGAGCGTCAGACGCAGCTGCAGCGGGCCGGGAGAGCGGGGGACCTCGAGGAGATACTGCTCGCGGACGGTCTCGCCGGGTTTCCAGGTCGAAGGGGGGAGTAGGTCGTCGAAGAGGGGCCAGACGCGTCCATGCGCGCTGCGCCGCGCGCGGCTCTCGGGCTGCACCGGGGACCACAGCTCCCTGCCGGAGGCGTCGAGGATGACGGCGGTCGCGGCGAAGTCGACGGAGATCCTCGTGCGCGCGCGCCAGAGGAGGACGAGGCGGGCGGCGTCGCCGGGCGTCCGTTCAAGACGCGCTTCGAGGAGTTCCGCACCGTCGTCGGCGCTCAGGAGCGGCTTGCCGCCGCCGGAGGTCCGGCGAGCGGATTCCAGCCAGAGCGGAGTCTCGACGGCCTGCGTCCCCGGGCAGGCGCGGGCGGCGTCGAGGCGGAGGGGCTGCGTCCCTCCGCCCGGCAGCCGGAGCTCGAGGGCTCCGACGCAGGAGAAGCCCCCGTCTTCAGGGCGGTAGCGCAGGGCGCGGAGCCCCCGCAGCGGGCGCCAGAAGAAGTTCTCCGGGCCGAAGAGGTCGGCCTGGTTGAGGAAGAAGGCCCCCGTGCGGGTCGGGCACAGATGGGTGTCGCCATGGCCCCGCCCGTTCCCCGTCGCCAGCGCGAAGAGCAGCACGTGCTCCTCCGGCTGCAGGAAGGCCGGCGCCCGGAAGAGGGTGGAAGGCGCTCCCAGGAGGAAAAGGTTGTCCGTCTCGGGCGGGACGAGGCGCGGCGCTTCGGCCTGGAAGCGCCGGAAGAGCCGCCAGGAGCGCGCCCAGCCGCAGCCCTCTCCGATGCCGGAGGAGGCGCCGAGCCCGAAGAGGAGGAAGGCCAGGGCGGCGAGAGGGACGCGCAGGCCCCGCCGCATCCGGGCGAGCGCGGTGGCGGCGCAGCAGAGCAGGAGGATGAACCCGACGCTCGGCAGGTAGTTGTGCCGCGGGCTGATGAACCAGAAGTAGTTGGGAAGATAGGCGAAGAAGGTCCAGAGCGCGCCGAAGGCCGCCCAGGCGCCGAGCGCGGGCGCGCCGGCGGGGGGCTCGTCGTCCCAGCGGAGCGCGACCGCGCTCAGCCAAAGGCCGGAGAGGACGAGGAGGAGTGCGACCGTCGGGACCGGCCCACCGGCCCAGCTTTGCAGGCAATCCCAGACCGGGAGCTTGTGCATCGGCAGGAGGCAGGCCTTCACCGAGGTCCAGGCCTCGTGGAGGAGTCCGGCGAGGCGGACGACCGGGCGGCCGCCGCTCGAGACCGGACAGTAGACGCGCATGAGCGCGTGCGATGCTCCCATGAGCAGAGAGACCGCGGCGAAGGCCGCGGCATGGGCGCGCCGCCAGCCCGCCTCGGGGGCGAGCTTCCAGGTCATGAACAGGAGGGGGATCCACATGAAGAAGACCTGGTCGTAGTTGAAGAACGCCGAGGCGTAGAGGAGCAGGGTCCCGAGGACCCGCAGCCAGGGACGCGCGGCGCCGGCCAGCGCGAGGTGGAAGGTGAGGAGCAGCGAGGTGGTCGAAAGCAGGTTCATCGCCACGGCGGAGGTCCAGAAGTGCGTCTCGGCGTGGTTGGGCCAGACGAGGAAGAGCCCGGCGGCCGCCAGCGGCCAGCCCGCGGGCGCCTTCAGCCGGCGCAGCAGACCGTAGACGAGCAGGCCGTTGAGGAGGTCGAGCGCGAGGCCGAAGAGATGGAGGCCGAGGGGGGCGGGACCGAAGAGGCGGTACATCGCGGAGAAATAGAGGATGTAGAGGTTGCGGCCGGGCACGTAGGAGAGGAATTCGCTCCAGACCTGCGCCGGGGTCCCGAGCGTGAAGAGCCGGTGGAAGGCGTGGTCGTCGAGGTGCAGCCCGGCGGCGGGTGCGTGGGGGCCGAAGACGAGGAGGCCGGCGAGGGCCAGCAGGAGCGGCGGCGCCCAGGGACGGCGGAGGATCCTCTCGATCATGAGGGGAAAAAGAGGGGGCGGCCTCTGCGGAAGAGGCCGCCCCCGGTGTCCGTCATCGTCAGGGCAGGATCTCGAAGTCGACGGTGTCCTGGGTGACGTTCTTCGTGTGGATCTTCAGGCCCGACTTCTCGACGGAGTCGGCGAGCGCCTGGGCGGACTTGCCGTCCACGCGCGCGTCCATCTGGGCGAAGCCGCCGGCGAAGTTGCGCAGGTAGAGGTCGGAGACCCCGGCGACCGCCCGCAGGGACTTCTGGACCGCCTGCAGCGCGTTGAGGTCCGGGATGCCGGAGACGGTGACGGTGACGAAAGCGCGGCGCGCGAGCTCCTTGGCGAGCTTCTCCGCGACCTCCTCGCCCGCGGCCTTGCCGACCTTGCCGAGCGCCTTGACGATGGCGGCGTCCTTGTCGGCGTCGAGGCCCGACTCCGTGCGCGAGACGGTCATCATCAGCTCGTTGGTCTGCGCCTTGTAGGCCTGGGCCGAGAGCGTCGCGCGGAAGCTCTGGAAGTCCCCGAGCTGCTGGATCTTGAGCTGGTTCGCCTTCACCGAGCCGAAGACGAGGATCTCGGCGTCGAGCTTCTTGCCGAGGCTCGTCACGCCGCGGGTGTCGCCTTTGTCGATCTCGGAGGCGACCTGCTGGGCGTTGGCGGCCATGAGGTCGGCGCGGTCGACGACGCGGTAGCCGCCGTCGAGGAGCGCCTGGGCGAAGGCGTTGGTCGTCGCGTTCATGTCGGAGTCGGCCCCGCCGGCGGTCTCCGTCAGGAGCACGGCCACGCGCGGGTTGCCCACCTGCGGCTCCGCGAGGAGCCCCGCGTTGCGGAGGTCGGTCGCGATCTCCTGGTAGGCGACGAGCGCGCGGATGCGGGTCTTGTAGAGGGGGCCGTCCTCCCACTGCTTGAGCACGTCGTACTGGCGGATGTAGCCTTCCGCGCGGGCGAGGATGCTGGATTCGACGAGCATCGCCTTGTCGACGAGGGTCTTGCCGGAGAGCTGGACGCCGACGACCATCTCCACGGCCCGGCGCTGGGCGTCGGCCAGCGACTTCTTGCGCGTCTCCTCGAGGGCGGCGCGGTCGACCGTCGTCTCGCCGACGGCCTCGATGACCTCGCCTTCGACGGTCTTCCCGACCTTCAGGCGGGTCTGCGGGCCGGAGCACGCGCAGACGGCGGCGGCGGCCAGGACGATCCAGAGGTTCTTCGCTCTCATGATTCTACTCCTTGCTCAGGGCTTGGCGCCCCGGGTCTTCGGGATCCGGTACTTCCTGTGCCACTGGTCGCCGAAATAGCGGGCGCGCTGGCGCAGGATCCTCATCCGCTGCTGTGCGAACTTGAAGTGGTCGATGGCGTGAGGGGCCGCGGGGGCCTCGCCGGGGCGGACGGCGGTCTCGAGGTTGCTCTCGAGGGTCACGGCCGGATGGCCCTCGGCCTCGACGTCGACGACGCCCTCGTCGAAGACGGCGAAGTAGGCCGCGGCGCCGTCGCCCTTCGCCTCCACGGCGAACTCCGTGCCCCGTACGGAGGCGACGGCGCGCGAGGAGCGCACGCGCAGTCGGCGGCCCCCCAGCGAGCGGAGCTTGGAGAGCAGCGCGCCCAGGCGCAGGGTGAAGGAGGCGTCGGCCTTCTCGAGGGAGTTGATGACCATCGTCGCGTTGGGCTGGAGCTCGATGAGCCCGTAGTTCACGAGGGCGATCTCGGCGCGGCCGTTCTTGCCGGTGCGGACGACATCCTTCGCGCTCAGCCCGGTCCCGGCGCGGGCCGGCTTGCGGACGCCCGGCGCAGCCGCGTATTCGACGCTGACTTCTCCGCTCGCGCGGTTGAGGGTCGCTTCGTAGGAGCCGGCCGTGTCCGTGGAGGAAACGGCGGGTTCAGCGGCGGCGGGGACCGTCCACAGGCAGGCGCAGGCGAGTGCTGCGACCACCGCATAACGCCCGATTTGGAGGCCCGAGCCTGAGCCGAACGCAAGGCGGGAGGAGCGAGGATAGCTTGGGCTATCTGAGCGACGAGCAACGCGGCGGTCGGCCGGGAGCGGGCCTCCCCTTCCGAGATAGTCTCGCTGCAGAGTGCAGCGAGACTTCTGGGATAGGGGCCGGGCGCTTTTGGGCTGCGACCGCGTCGTTCGTCGCTCACATGCTGACAGCATGCTCGCTCCTCTCTCCTCGTCTCGCCTGGACAAAAGCGCCCGGACAAATCGGACGCCATGCGGCGGTCGCAGCACTTGGAGCAGGGCGCGCATAGGGGGAACTTAGCACTTCCGGCGGGGGGTCGGCTACTCCCCGCGGAAGGCCGGCTTGCGCTTCTCGAGGAAGGCCGCGACGCCTTCGGCGAAGTCGTGGCTCTCGAAGACCTCGCGGCGCAGCTCCTCGATGCGCTCGAAGCTGTCCGGGCTGATGGGGTGGGCGCCGGAGAGGATGCGGAACTGCTCCTTGATGACGGCGATGGAGAGCGGGGAGTGGGAGGCGATCGTATGCGCGAGCTCGAGGGTGAAGGCCTCGAGCTTCTCGGCCGCGACGAGGTGGTTGAGGAGGCCGAAGGCGAGGGCGCGCTCGGCGTCCACGGGTTCGGCGGTGAAGAACATCTCCTTGGCGCGGCTGAGGCCCAGGCGGTTGATGAAGTGGAGGATGCCCGAGGCGTTGTAGGGGATGCCGACCTTCACCGGCGTGATGGCGAAGGAGGCGCTCGGGTCGCCGACGGCGATGTCGCAGGTCAGCGCGAGGTCGCAGGCGCCGCCCCAGGCGCCGCCGCGCACCATGGCGATGACCGGCCCCGGGTAGTTCTCGACGGCGTGGAAGACGCGCTCGAGCGGGCTGTTGTAGCCGAGCGGGTCGTGGCGGTCGGCGTGGATCTCGGCGAGGTCGGCGCCGGCCGACCAGGTCTTCGCGCCGTCCTCGGCGCGCAGGACCACCACGGGGACCTTCTTCTCCCGCAGCGCTGCGAACGCGAGGACGAGCTCCTCGAGGAGCGGCCGGCTCAGCGCGTTGCGCTTGCCGGGGTTGTTGAAGACCACGACGCCGACTTTGTCCCTCACGTCGAAGCGCACGAAGCTCATCCGCTCCTCCAGGTCGGAATTCCCCCGTTTCCACCTTGCGCGGCCGGCGGGGAATTCCGACTCGGTAAAGTGTACACTATCACGAAATCCCCGTAGGGGATTTCGTGATGCCCGCAGAGAAAGGGGTCGAGGTTCGAGGAGTGCGCAAGTCCTTCCACGGCGCGGAGGTCGTCCGCGGCGTGGACCTCGACATCCGTCGGGGCGAGTTCTTCGCCCTCCTGGGCCCCAGCGGCTGCGGCAAGACCACCCTCCTGCGCACCATCGCCGGCTTTGAGACGCCCGACGAAGGGACCGTCCTCCTCGGAGGCCGCGACGTCACCGGCGACCCGCCCGAGCGGCGTCCGGTGAACATGGTCTTCCAGCACTACGCGCTCTTCCCGCACCTCGACGTCTTCGAGAACGTCGCCTTCGGCCTGCGCGTGCGCCGGACGCCCGAGGCGGAGGTCCGCGCGCGCGTGTCGGAGGCCCTCTCCACGGTGCAGCTCGCCGGCTTCGAGCGGCGCGCGACGGCCCGGCTCTCGGGCGGACAGCAGCAGCGCGTGGCGCTCGCCCGCGCGCTGGTCAACCGTCCCGAGCTCCTCCTCCTCGACGAGCCGATGGCGGCGCTCGACGAGAAGCTGCGCGAGGACATGCGCGAGGAGCTCAAGGCTCTCCAGCTCCGCATCGGGGTCAGCTTCCTCTACGTCACCCACGACCAGGAGGAGGCGCTCGAACTCGCCGACCGCATCGCGGTCATGGACGGGGGGCGCGTCGTCCAGGTCGGGACCCCCCAGGAGATCTATGAGTCGCCGCGCACCGCCTTCGTCGCCGACTTCGTGGGGACGACGAACCTCCTGAAGGGGCGCGTCGTCGAGAGCGAGGACCTGCTCCTGGAGGCCGCGCGCCGCCGCGTGAGCATCGCGCTCGAGGGGGTCGGCCGCATCGAGGCCTGCCTCGAGGGCTCCGCCGTCCCGGGGGAGGCCGCGGTCGTGTCCCTGCGCCCGGAGCGGGTGCACGTCTCTTCCGCGCCGGTCGAGGGCCTCTCCAACCGCGTCCAGGGAGTCATCGAGCGCACCGTCTTCCTCGGCAGCGACATCCACTACACGGTGCGGCTCGACGCGGGGGGGACGCTCAAGGCGCACACCGTCTTCTCCCCGCTGAGCCCCGCGCGGCGGGTCGGCGAGCCGGTCTGGCTCGGCTGGCGCGCCGAGGACGCCTGCGTCCTGCGATGAGGCGCCTGTCCGCGAGGCTGCGGCTGTTCATCCCGCCGTTCTCCTGGGTCGCGGTCTTCTACGTCTTCCCGCTCCTGCTCATCCTCGTCGTCTCCTTCGCCGCGCGCGGGCAATGGGGCGGCGTGCGCTGGGAGTTCCACCCGGCCAACTACGCCCGCCTCCTCGACCCGCTCTACCTCAAGGTCTTCGCCCGCTCGCTCGTCCTGACGAGCGCCGCCACCCTGCTCTGCGCGGTCCTGGCCTTCCCCATCAGCTGGTGGATGGCGCGCCTGCCCAGGGGCCGCCGCGAGGTCGCGCTGCTGCTCGTGCTCATCCCGTTCTGGACGAACATCCTCGTGCGCCTCTACGCCTGGATGTTCATCCTCGGGCGGGGCGGCCTGCTGAACTCCCTGCTCGTCGCCTCCGGGCTCGTCTCCGAGCCGCTCCCCATCCTCTATACCCGCGAGGCGGTGCTGCTCGGCCTCGTCTACGGCCAGCTCCCCTTCATGGTGCTGCCGCTCTACGCGGCGCTCGAGAAGATCGATGTCGCCCTGCTCGAGGCCGCCCGCGACCTCTACGCGACGCCCTGGCAGGCCTTCCGGCGCGTCGTGCTGCCCCTCTCGAAGCCCGGGCTCGTCGCCGGCTGCATCCTCGTCTTCGCCTCGACGCTCTGCGACTTCGTGACGCCCGACCTGCTCGGCGGCGCCCGGGTCGCCCTCATCGGCAACCTCATCCAGGGGCAGTACCTCGTCGTGCGCGACTGGCCCTTCGGCTCCGCGCTGGCTCTCGCGGAGATGGCGCTCATCGGCGGCGGGCTCGTCCTCTATCTGCGCGCGGAGAAGGCCGCGTGAGGCGCTCGAGGGCGCTCGCCTGCGCCGGCTGGGCCACCCTCGCCTTCCTCTATCTTCCCATCCTCCTCATCATCGTCTTCTCCTTCAACGAGTCGCGCTACGCGGCCCACTGGACCGGCTTCACGCTCAAGTGGTACGTCTCCCTCTTCGAGAACGCCTCCATCCTGCGCGCCGCGCGCAACAGCCTCGTCGTCGGGACGCTCTCGAGCCTCCTCTCGACGGCGCTCGCGGTCATGGCCGCCGTCGCGCTCGGCCGCTTCCGCTGGGAGCGAAAGGGGCTCTGGGAGAGCTTCTTCGTGCTCCCCGTGGTCGTCCCCGAGCTCATGATGGCCGTGGGCTTCCTCCTGCTCTTCGGGCTCTTCCGCCTCCCCTTCGGCCTGCTCACGCTCGTCCTCGGGCACACGACGCTGAACCTCCCCATCGTCTGGCTCATCGTCCGCGCCCGCCTGCTGAAGCTCGACCCCCGTCTCGAGGAGGCGGCCACCGACCTGGGCGCGACGCCGTGGACGGCCTTCTGGCGGGTCACCTTCCCGCTCCTGCTCCCCGCGGTCGTGGGCGGCGCGGTGATGGCCTTCGCCATCTCCCTCGACGACTTCGTCATCAGCTTCTTCGTCGCGGGGCCCGAATCCACGACCCTGCCCGTGCAGATCTACTCGATGCTCAAGTTCTCCATCAGCCCGGAGGTCGGCGCGCTCTCGGCCCTCCTCTTCCTCGCGTCGATGCTGCTCGTCGCGCTCGCCTGGCTGCTTCAAGACAAGGAGGCCACCTATGCGTAGGTCCGTCCTGCTGTCCTGCGTCCTCGCCGCCGCCTGCTCCGCGAGGGGCCCCCGCGTGCACCTGCTGACCTGGGACAACTACGACGACCCCAGGGTCTTCGAGGAATTCCAGAAGCAGACCGGCATCCGCGTCGTCGTCGACCGCTTCGCCTCCAACGAGGAGCTGCTCGCCAAGCTCATGGGCGGAGGGGGCGGCTACGACCTCGTCGTGCCCTCCGACTACATGGTCCCGGTCATGGCGCGCCAGGACCTGCTGCGCCCGCTCGAGCGCGGGTCGGTGCCGAACCTCGCGCAGATCGACCGGCGCTTCCTCGATCTCTACTACGACCGCGGCAACCGCCACTGCGTTCCCTACCTCTGGGGCGTGACCGGCATCGCCTACGACTCCTCGCGCCTGAAGACCCCGCCGACCGGCTGGGCCGACTTCTGGAAGCCGGAGAACGCCGGGCTCGTGAGCCTTCTCAACGACCAGCGCGAGGTCTTCGCGATGGGACTGCAGTCGCTGGGCTATAAGGCGGACTCTCCTGCGGCGCGGGACCCGGCGGCGCTGCGGAAGGTCCAGGCGCGTCTGGTCGAGGGCAAGCCGCTGGTGAAGACCTATGTCAGCGAGAACGTCGAGTCCGTGCTCCTCTCGGGGGAAGTCGCGCTCTCGCACGTCTGGAGCGGCGACCTCAACCGCGCGGCGCTCGAGAACACCGCGCTCAAGTTCGTCTTCCCGAAGGAGGGCGGCTTCATCTTCCAGGACAACCTCTGCATCCCTCGGAGCGCGCCTTCCCCCGAGGCCGCGCTGAAGCTCATGGACTTCATGCTCTCGGCGCGCAACATCTCGCGGGTCGTCGAGAAGACCCGCTTCGGCTGCCCCAATCGCGAGGCCTGGAAGCTCCTGCCCGAGGAGCTGCGTCGGGACCCCACCATCGTCCCGCAGGACGCCTACCTCCGGCGCCTGGAGTGGATCCCGGACGCCGGCGAGGCCGGTCCGCTCTATGACCGTATGTGGACCGAATTGAAGGCGTTATAACCTTAACCTGGAATCTTCAGTTGGACGCGGGATTCGACGGAGGATGCCGGGACATTCCTAGCCGGAATTCCGCGACCATACCTACAGGTATGCTCGCGGAATTCCACCGTCGGACTGCCCTCGGCCTCCTCCATCTCGGTCCTCCGCGCCAACTGAAGATTCCAGGTTAACTCCCCTTTCCGCGGGAGGGGGTGCAGGGGGAGGGGGAACTTGATATGCCTTTCAGGTGTCCTCATTCCTCTGCGGACCTCAACATCCTAGGCCTCAGGACCCGTTTTTAAGTGGGTACTAGGCCCATCGCCCTCTAATAAGGAAGACCCTACACTCCGGGAAGGAGGTGGTGTCATCCGCTCATTCCTCATTGCCGTATTCCTGCTCCTGCCCCTGTCCGGCGCCTCCCTGCGCGCCGTCGAGAAGACCGCCTACCTCCAGCTCCTCGAATCCGCCGGTGCGACGCCGTCCGCCCCTCCCGCTTCAGCCGCCGCCCCTCTCTCGTTGTACGGGAGAGGGGGCGGGGGTGAGGGGGGGCGGGCGGCCTCCGCCCCCGACGGCTTCGTCATGCTGCAGGGCTTCCACTGGGAGTCGCATCAGACCTACCCCTGGTGGGGCGTCATCGCCTCGAAGGCGGGCGAGATCGCCGACGCGGGCATCGACCTGGTCTGGCTGCCGCCCTCCTCGGAGGCGCAGAGCGACGAGGGGTATCTGCCCAGCCGCCTCTATGTGCAGTCCTCGAGCTACGGGACCCAGGACCAGCTCAAGAGGGCGGTCTCCGCTCTTCATTCGCGGGGCGTGAAGGTCCTGGCGGACATCGTCATCAATCATCGGGTCGGGACCAGGAGCTGGGCCGATTTCGAGGAGCCGGCCTGGGGGCCGGAGGCGGTCTGTCGCGACGACGAGTGGTCCGGCGCTCTCGGCGGGGCGGACTCCGGCAAGGGCTTCCACGCGGGACGCGACATCGACCACTCCAACGGCGCCGTGCGCAAGAGCCTCACCGACTGGCTGCTCTGGCTGCGCCGCGACATCGGCTACGACGGGTGGCGCTACGACTTCGTGCGCGGCTTCGGACCGCAGGTCCTCTCCGGCTACCACGACGCGACCGCCCCGACCTTCGCCGTGGCCGAGGTCTGGGACGACTTCGACCCCGGGAACCCCGACGCCCACCGCCAGAAGCTCTGCGACTGGGTGGACTCGGTGGGGGGGCGCAGCGCCGTCTTCGATTTCACGACCAAGGCCCTGCTCCAGCAGGCCGTCTCGAGCGGGGAGTACTGGCGGCTCAAGGACCGCGCCGGTCGGCCCGCCGGGCTCATCGGCTGGTGGCCCCGGAAGGCCGTCACCTTCCTCGACAATCACGATACCGGCCCCAGCACCGGCGGGGCCGGGCAGAACCTCTGGCCCTTCCCGGGGAGCAAGGTGATGCAGGGATACGCCTATCTCCTCACCCATCCCGGCGTTCCCTGCGTGTACTGGCCCCATCTCTTCGATTGGGGCCTGCGGGAGCAGATCAAGACCCTCATCGCCCTGCGCAAGGCGGCCGGCATCGGCGCCGGCAGCTCCGTGGAGATCCGCGCGGCCGATGGCGGCCGCTACGCCGCGGTCGTGGACGGCCGCCTGGCCGTCAAGATCGGCCCGGGCGACTGGGCGCCGGGAGACGGCTGGCGCCTGGCCGCCTACGGCGACCAGTACGCCGTCTGGGTACGGCCGTAGGTCCACGCAGGTACCGATAAGCCCACGCAAGACCTAGGCACACGGCGCTCCTTCGCGCCGGGTGCGCCCTTTCCCGCCCTCCAGACGCCGTCCTTCCTCGACGGGAACGGGGAGCGGAGGAGTTGACCATGGTCAATGGCGATGGTCAACGCCGCAGATCAATTTTCGGGCTTGACCAGGGTCCTAAAGGACCTAGACGCATCCGGGCTACCATAGGTTCAGAGATTTGGAGGTAACCAGACAATGATCGAACTTCTGATGCTCCTCAGCCTGAGCCCCGTCGCGACGCAGACCACGGTCGCCGCCATCCAGCCCTGCGTCTGGCCCAACACCTGCGCGCAGGAACAGGTCCTCGCCGCGAAGCCCTATCAGGCCTGCGTCTGGCCCAACAAGTGCGCGAAGCCGACCTTCCAGGTCGCGCAGGGCTTCGAGATCTGCTCCTGGCCCCATAAGTGCGCGAAGCCGACCCTCCAGGTCGCCCAGTTCCGGCCCTGCGTTTGGCCCAACACCTGCAAGGCCGAAGGCGTCATCTAACTCAGGCGCCCAGGCAGGAAACAGAAAAGCCCCCGCGAGGGGGCTTTCTGTTTCCTGGGCTCTTAGAACTGCGTCCAGTTCCGTTCTTTCATGTCCGTGTGGGTGCAGTCGACCCAGACGGTCCCGAAATCCTTGCTTGCCGGCTCGTTGACGTACCCCCATCGACCGGTGTCGCTCGAACGGACGTCCGAGTAATACGCGGTCTCATCCGTGGGCGCGTGCGGCGTCCCCCGGAGCTCGGGGAGCGCGGAGAGATAGCGCCCGCCGGCCGTGAGTTCGGAGAGTTCGGCAGGGTACTTCCCTTCGTGGTCGCCGTAATAGACGCTCAGGGCCGAGCGGATGCTTCCCAGGGAGGTGATGTTCCCTCCCTCGGTCGGGACCTTGTTCCCTCCGGAGTCCTGACGGCATCCCGCCAGCACGAGGAGGCCCGGCAGCAGGAGCCCGAACGCGGTCGTCGGAAGGGTCTTCATTCCTGGATGCTAACAAATGACTCGACGATGGGGAACTTATCGGGGGCCTCGCCCGTATCCCGGGTGGGCCCGCGAGGCCCGGGAGGCCGGTATGCGACTGTATTTCAACGATGCGCTCCTCAGCGGCGAGGCTCGCCCGGAGGATCTGCCCGCCGCCGTCGAGCGCCTGCGCGCGGGGAAGGAGGACGACCGCCTCGAGCTGCGCCGCGACGAGCGCGTGAAGCTCGCGGTGCGCAAGGCCGACGGGGTCGGAGGCGCCGGCTACTATCTGGAGTTGTGGTGGGGGGACATGCTCGAGGGCTACTGCCTGCCGGGTTCCGCCCGTGCCGCGATCTCCGCCGCCCTGCGCGACTATCTGGCCGGCCGGACGGCTCGCCCGGAGAGCGGGACGCTCCTGGAGCCGGACTGCCCCCTCTGCGCCATGCTCGCGGAGCAGATGAAGCGCTGAGAGGCGGGAAAGAGCGAGGGCCGCGCTCGCGCGCGGCCCTCGTGGACGGTGCGGCGGGACGCTCAATAGCGGCCGGCGCTCCCGAGCACCTTCTCGTTCTTGTCCATGTACATCTTGATGAGCTCCTCGCGCGCCGGGCCGAGGTACTTGCGGGGGTCGAACTCGCCGGGCTTCTCGGAGAAGACCTTGCGGATGGTCGCCGTCATGACGAGGCGCCCGTCGGAGTCGATGTTGATCTTGCAGACGGCGCTCTTCGCGGCCCGGCGCAGCTGCTCGACCGGGATGCCGGCGGTGTTCTCCATCTTCCCGCCGTACTTGTTGATCATCGTGATGTACTCCTGCAGGACGCTCGAGGCGCCGTGCAGGACGATGGGGAAGCCGGGGATGCGCTTCTCGCACTCCTCGAGGATGTCGAAGCGCAGCGGCGGCGCGCTCTCGCCGGGCTTGAGTTTGAACTTGAAGGCGCCGTGGCTGGTGCCGATGGAGATGGCCAGGGAGTCGACGCCGGTCTTTTTGACGAAGTCCTCGACGTCGGCCGGGTTCGTGTAGTGCGACTTCTCGTGGGAGACCTCGTCCTCGATGCCGGCGAGCACGCCCAGCTCGCCTTCGACGGTCACGTCGCGCGGGTGCGCGTACTCGACGACCTTCTTCGTGAGGGCGACGTTCTCAGCGTAGGGCAGGTGCGAGGCGTCGATCATGACGGAGGAGAAGCCGTTGTCGATGCAGGACTTGCAGATCTCGAAGGTGTCTCCGTGATCGAGGTGCAGGGCCACGGGGACCGGGGTCCCGAGCTCCTTGATCATCTCCATCGCGCCGCGGCCCATCCAGCGCAGAAGCGTCGCGTTCGCGTAGTCGCGCGCGCCCTTGGAGATCTGGAGGATGACCGGTGAGCGGCTCTTCATGCAGGCGCTGAGGATGGCCTGCAGCTGCTCCATGTTGTTGAAATTATAGGCGGGGACGGCGTAGCCGTCCTTCATCGCCTTCTTGAACATCTCCCGCGTGTTGACGAAGCCGAGCTCCTTGTAGGAGACGGTCTTGCTCTCGGTCGAGGTGGTCATTTCTTCCTCCGTGGGGCGTCTGGGGGCATACTACAAAATCGGGGAACGCCCCTGGCGATGAAGAAGAGGAGACGCGCCTCCTCGCGCGTGAGGCCGCGGCGGCGCATCATGCCTTCGAGCTTGCGCCGTCGGCCCTCGGGACCGAGCTCGGGTCTCCAGCGCAGAAGGGCCAGCGGAGGTTCGGCCGCGTCGAGAAGATGGGCCGCGTCCGCCCAGGGAAGGAGCTCCTCCTCGCGCGGGGTCCCGCGGGCGGGCGGGGCCTCCTCGCCCGCGCAAAGCGCGCAGCAGACGACGGCGACGGCCTGCGCGAGGTTCATCGAGGGGCAGGCGGGGACGGTCGGCACGCGCAGGAGGCCGTCGCAGTGCCGCAGGTCCTCGGCGCCGAGCCCGGTCTTCTCGGGCCCGAAGACCACGGCGCCCTCCGGGCCGAGCGCGAAGCCGGGCAGCGTGCGCACGGGCTGCGCGGGCCGCCGGGCCTTCAGGCAGCTCGTGGCCCAGACCCCGCGGCGGTCGGCGAGGGCCTCGGGCAGGGAGCCGTAGACCTTGGCCGCGCGCAGCAGCTCCTGCGCGCCGACGGCCGATTTCGCGTCGCGCCAGACCGGCGGGTGCGGGGCGACGACGCGCAGGTCGTCGAAGCCGAAGTTGGCCAGGGCGCGGGGGGCGGCTCCGATGTGGTTGGGGTCCCGGGGACGCACGAGGACGACGGCCGGTCGCGGCATGCGGCGATTATAGCGGTATTCGGAGGCGTCAGTCCGCGAGCAGGGGGTTCGCCCGCGCGGCTTCGCAGTGTTTGGGGAGGATGAGGTCGGTCCGGGTGCGCCAGATGTTGAGGAGGTGCTGCTGGGGGTCGTTGAAGTGCCCGCCCTCGCGGGTGAGCACGTGCAGCAGCTCGTGGGCGAGGAGGGTGTAGGGCTGCGCGGCGCGCTCCCTCTGATAGCCCTCGCCGAGCGCGTAGTCGCTGAGGAAGACGGTGTCGTAGAGCGGCGGCTTGAGGCCCTGGCCGTTGGTCCACTCGGCGAACGAGAAGCCGGAGACGTCGGGGGCGTCGGAGAAGGGGGGGACCAGGATCACCGCGGCTCCGCGCAGGGGCGCGGCGGTCCGCAGGACGGCGAGCGTGTCCTCGCCGGCGTCCTTGTACTTCGCCCAGGCGCTCCGTCCGCCGGGCCCGCGGGCGGCGACGACCTCGACGGGGCCCAGCGCGATCCCGCACTGCGCGTAGACCTTCGCCGTCGCGCGCAGTTCCCGCAGGACGGCCTCGGCGGTCCAGCCGCTCGGGCGCAGCGTCAGAACCTCGAGACGGAGCTTCCGGGCGCCCGGGACGGGGGCGCCGAGCTCTTCGGCGGAATAGACGCGGATGTCGGGTTCCCCGAAGCCGGAGCGGGCCCAGTCGTCGACGGAGGCGGCTCGGGCGGAGGCGGCCAGGAGCAGCGCGGGCAGGGTCCGCAGGAGCGTCTTCAGCATGGCTATCATGATACCGGGAGGGGGGCTGGCGCGCGAGGGCCCGAGGGGCTATATATCGTATAGGTCTCCCGTCCCCGTCCGTGGCGCATGAAGGGCCCATGTCGGGTTTCCGGGTTCGGGGCATACTGAGAGCATGAGAACGAAAAAGACCCTCGCCGCGTTCCTCGCCATCCTCCAGCTCGCCTGGTCGTTCTCATTCGGCGCCTGGGACGCGCTCGCGCAGGCGGTCCAGACCCAGCAGGTCTCCGGCCAGAGCGTCCAGAGCGTCCCCGTCGGAGTCGCGCCGGTCCCCGGGCTCGGCGCAGCCGCCATCATCCCCGGCACCTCGCTCGCGCCCCTTTCGGCCGTCCAGACCCTGCCGGTCCTCTCGAACGCGCCCGTCCTCGTCCTGCCGCAGGCCGGGAGCCGCGCCCTCGTCCCGTCGGCGGCCCGGATGCCGACGCTTACGCGCGCCGCGCTTCCCGCCGTCCAGCCCGCCGCCCTTCCTTCCGCCGTCGTCCCCGGGGCCGTGCTCGCCGCGCCGACGGCCGTCGAGACGCTTCCCGGAGCGGCTCCGACCGTCGCCGAGACGGTCAAGAGCGTGGGTCAGGCGCTCGAATCCTCCGGGCTCGCGAAGGAGGCCCCCGCCGAATCCTCCAAGGGCGCCGCCGACAAGGTCTTCGCCGCTCTGCGCGGCGAGCGGCTCATCGAAGGGGTCGGAGAGGTCTCCTCCCCCGAGACCGTCCAGGCCGGAACGCTTTCGGGCCGCCTGCGCGCAGCGCTCGGAGCGCGGCTCGCCGTCTCCGAGACCGCGAGCCCCGCGCCCATCGAGACCGCCGCGCTCCCTTCGCCGGCGCCCGCGCAGGCCCCTTTCTGGCGGAGCCGGACCTTCAAGGCCGTCGCCGGTCTCGCCGCGACCGCCGCGGTCTCCGCCGTCCTGCCCCTGCTCTCCCCGTACGTCGGCGTCGTCGCCGCGGTCGGCAGTCTCACGCTGAGCTCGATCGGCATCCCGTGGATCATCCAGAACTTCAAGTCCAAACCGGAGGACGTGAAGGACGTCGTCATGGCCGGCCCGCTCATGTGGTTCGCCGCGGCCTCGCTGCTCACGCTGGTCTCCATGGGCCAGGGCTCGAGCTGGCTCTGGAACAGCGCGAACATCGCCGGCATCGTCGAGAGTCTCACGGTCATCGCCCAGCTCAACTACTTCAAGAAGGACCCCGGGACGGTCAAGGCCACGCTGGCGACGGTCGTCGGCGTCTCCGCCGTCGTCGCGCTCATCGCCTCGCAGGTCCTCATGCCGCTCTCCGTCGGCCTCACGGCCGCGTTCAGCGCCGCGATGGCCGTCCTCTGGGTGCTCGACGCCCCGCAGATCCGGCAGAACTACCATATCTTCAAGAACGAGGGCCGCGCGCCGCAGGGCATCTCGACGCTCAACAAGGTCCTGCTCGTCTTCGGCAGCCTCCTGCACCTCTACGCGGCGCTGATGGGCGGCGACCTGCGCTGGGCCATCAACGCCTCGGTCGCGATCGTGATGAGCAGCATCGTCCTCTCCCAGATGTACCTGCCGCGCGCCGCCAACGCGGTGCTCGGCCCCGTCGTGTGGGCCGCGGAGAAGGTCCTGGGGCTCTTCTCGCGCCGGACCGCCGCCGCTCCGATCGACCGGGCGCGCGCCCTCGTCGCCTCCGAGTTCCAGGGGACCGACTACCTGCGCTTCAAAGGCGCGGACGTCGACGCGAAGATCGCGGGCATCCTTGCGAAGGCCCGCGCGCTCCCCGGCCGCAGCGTGATCTTCCTCGAGGCCCCGACCGCGGCGGGAAAATCCACGCTCGCCCGGGAGCTCGCCAAGAGCCTTGCGGGCCGCCTCGTCGTCTTCCCCGTGGACAACTACTACCGGCCGGGCCCGGAGGTCCCCAAGGACCTCGAAGGGCGGCCGGACTTCGACCAGCCGCAGTCGCTCTATCTCGAGCGCGCGGCCTCCGACGTGAAGACTCTGCTCGCGGGCGGACGCATCGAGCTCCCCTATCACGACACCGCGGCCGAGACCACGCGCTTCGACACGGGGAAGTACCTGCAGCTCGACGCCGACGACGTGCTCGTCGTCGACTCCATCTATGCGTCGCACGAGGCCTTCCTCAAGGCCGCCGAGGGGCGCCGCTCCCTCAACGTCTATCTGACCGCCCCGACGGCCGTGCGCCTCGCCCGCCGCCTCAAGCGCGACCGCGTCGAGCGGGGGATCTCCGTCGAGCGCAACCTCAACGGCTGGGCGAACATCCTCTTCAACGAGCGCACGCACATCCTCCCGCTGCAGGCGAAGGCCGACGTCGTCCTGAACATGATGAGCGAGGAGGAGCTCCGGAACCTGCCCGACTCCTTCGCCGAGATCCTCGCGCAGGAGTGGGCGGCCGGCGGGAGCGAGGCGAAGCTCACCGAGCTCTACCTGCGGATGCTGCGGGCGTCGATCAAGGCCGACACCGGCCGCTGAGCCGGGGAGGCGCCCGTCAGATCGTCTTTTCGAGGGACGCCCGCGGGAAGACGAGCTTGAGCCCGACGGGCGTGATGAGCGTCGTGAGCAGGACCATCAGGACCATCTCGGCGAAGATCGTCCCGTCGATGATGCCGCGCGAGAGTCCGTAGCTCGCGATGATGAGGCCGACCTCTCCGCGGCTGATCATCCCCACCCCGACGCGCAGCGACTCGGGCGGCGTGAAGCCGAGCGCGAGCGCCCCGAGCCCGCAGCCGGCGATCTTCCCGACCACGGCGATGAGCAGCAGCGCGGCCGTGAATCCCATCGCGCCGCCGAGCGACTCGAGGCGCGTCTGAAGCCCCACGTGGGCGAGGAAGAGGGGGACGAAGAAGGAGTAGGCGAACACTTCCGTGCGTCGGGCGAGGTCCTCGCGGAAGGAGGTTCGGCCGAAGAGCGTTCCCGCGATGTAGGCGCCGGTGATGGCGGCGACCTGCCCTACGACCTCGGCCGACCAGGAGTAGAAGAGGCAGACGACGAGGGCGGCGGCGAGGGCGGCCTGGGTCGTCCGGAGTCCCGAGGCCCAGCGCAGCAGCGGCTCGAAGAAGCGGCGCCCGAGGGCGATCGAGACGACGAAGTAGGCGGTCATGAGGCCGAGGGTCGTGAGGAGGGAGCCCAGCGCGCCCGACCCTCCGTCGGAGGGCAGGGCCGTGGCGACGACCAGCGAGAGCACGATCACGCCGAGCACGTCGTCGATGACCGCCGCGCCGAGGATGCAGGAGCCTTCCTTGGAGGTCAGCGCCTTGAGCTCCATGAGCGTCTGCGCGCTGATGCTCACGCTGGTGGCGGTCAGCAGCGTGCCGATGAAGAGCGCGACGGGCCAGGAGTAGCCCGTCCAGCGCCCGAGCAGCGCGCCGCCGAGGAAGGGGAGGAGCACCCCGCCCATCGCCGACCAGAAGGCCGCGGCGCCGACCTTGCGCATCTTCTCGAGGTCGGTCTCGAGCCCCGCGATGAACATCAGGAAGAGGACGCCGAGCTCCGCGAGCCCGGAGAGGATCTTCTCCATCTGCCCGGCCGTCAGGGTCCCGGGGCCGTGCGGGAGCGGCCAGCCGAGGAGGTTCAGCGCCGAGGAGCTCAGCAGGACGCCGGCGAGGATCTCCCCGATCACGGAGGGCAGGCCGAGGCGGACGCTCAGGTTCCCGAGCAGCTTTGCCGCGCAGAGCAGGACCGCCACGACCAGGAAGAGGGAGGCCATGCCGCCATTCTATACGTCTTCCACGCGCGCGCGCAACGCGCGTCCGTTGATAGACCGACGGGAAACAGGTAGAATCCCGGCGTGGAGTGGATCATCCAACTGCCGGTGCTCCTGTTCTCGGTCGTCGTCCATGAGTTCGGCCACGGCTGGGCCGCGTGGCGCCGCGGCGACAAGACCGCCCTGCGCTCCGGCCGGCTCACGCTGAACCCGCTGGCGCACATCGACCCGTTCGGCACCGTCTTCCTGCCGCTGCTCTGCTTCCTCGTGCATGCGCCGATGTTCGGCTGGGCGAAGCCCGTGCCGGTGAACCCGGCGCGCCTGCGCGACCCCCGGCGCGACCTCGTGAAGGTCGCCCTCGCCGGACCGACCGCGAACCTCGTCCTGGCGCTCGGCGCGGCGCTGCTCGTCCGGGGCGTGAAGGCCGCGGGCGCCGTCGACGCGCTCCCCGCCGACCTCCTCGCGACGGCCCGCGAGTTCCTCCTCTTCGCCGTCTCGGTGAACCTCCTGCTCGCCTTCTTCAACCTCGTGCCCGTGCATCCGCTCGACGGCTCGAAGGTCCTCGGCGGGCTCCTGCCGGAGTCCTGGCGCAAGACCTACCTGCGTCACGTCCCCTACGGCGCGCTCATCCTCCTCGCGCTCATCTCGACGCGGGCCTTCGGCTCCTTCGTGCTGGCGCCCGCGCGGCTCGTGCTCGCCGCCTTCACGAAGGTGGGGCTGCTCGGATGACCCGCAAGGTCCTGATGTCCGGCATGCGTCCGACCGGCCCTCTGCACGTGGGCCACTACTGGGGCGCTCTGCGCAACTGGGTCCGCCTGCAGGACGAGTATGAGTGCTGGTTCGGCGTCATGGATTGGCACATGCTGACCACCGGCTACGAGGAGACGGGGAACCTCCAGACGGACGTGCGCGAGATGGTCCGCGACTGGCTCACCGTCGGACTCGACCCGGCGCGCTGCACCTTCTTCCTGCAGTCCGCGGTCCCCCAGCATGCGGAACTCACGCTGCTGCTCTCGATGGTCACCCCCATCTCCTGGCTCGAGAACAACCCGACCTACAAGGAGCAGCTCAAGGAGCTCGGGCGCACGAAGCACGCGCAGGCGCTCGAGGAGTCCGGCGTGCTCGGCCCGAAGACGCGCGAGAAGCTCCAGGGCGAGAAGCTCGAGGTCGTGGAGCCCGAGGAGCACGCCCGCGTCGAGCTGCGCACCCACGGCTTCCTCGGCTATCCCGTGCTCCAGGCGGCCGACATCCTCGCCTACGGCGCCGAGGCCGTGCCCGTGGGCCAGGACCAGCTGCCCCATATCGAACTCTCGCGCGAGATCGCGCGGCGCTTCAACTCCATCTACGGGCCCGTGCTCAAGGAGCCGCAGGCGCTCACGACCCCGACGCCGAAGGTCCCGGGCGTGGACGGACGGAAGATGTCGAAGTCCTACGGCAACTCCGTGGACCTCGTCGAGACGCCCGAGACCCTGCGGCCCAAGGTGATGTCGATGTATACGGACCCGCTGAAGGTCCGCGCCAACGACCCCGGCCATCCGACGCCCTGCGAGCAGAACCCGACCGGCTGCGTCGTCTTCTCGCTGCACCGTCTCTACAGCGACTTCGCCGACCGGCGCGAGGGCGAGTGCCGCGCGGGGACGATCGGCTGCGTGGCCTGCAAGAAGGACCTCCTCAAGAGCATGGAGAAGCCCTTCGCGGATTTCGGCGCCAACCGCGCGAAGCGGCTCGGCGGGGATTCCGACGCGGCCCTCGCGCGCATCCTCGCGGAGGGGAGCGCCAAGGCCCGCGCCGCGGCCGAGGCCACGCTCGCGCGCGTGCGCGCGGCGATGCACCTGCGCTGATGGGACAGCTCGCCTACGAAGTCCATCTCGAGATGTTCGAGGGTCCGCTCGACCTCCTGATGTACCTCATCAAGAAGGACGACCTCGACATCAAGAACATCCCCATCTCCCAGATCACCCGGGAGTACCTGGGCTACCTCGAGCTCATGAAGGAGCTCAACCTCGAGGTCGCCGGCGACTTCCTCGTGATGGCCTCGACGCTCATCCAGATCAAAGCCCGCACCCTCCTGCCCGCCCCGCCGAGTCTCGCGGAGGGAGAGGAGGGGCCCGACCCGCGCAACGAGCTCGTCGAGAAGCTTCTCGAGTACCAGCGCTTCAAGGAGGCCGCGAAGTTCCTCGACACGCGGGCCGCCGAGTGGGACGGCGTCTTCTACCGGGGCGCTCCCCGCTTCGCCGAGAAGGAGAAGAGTCTCAACATCCGCATCTTCGACCTCCTGGGGACCCTGCGCGAGATCCTCGACCGCGCCGAGGATTCCGGCCGGGTGGTGGAGCCCGAGGAGTTCCGCATCGAGGAGAAGACGCTGCGCATCCTCTCGATGCTCGAGGACCAGCCCTACGTCCTCTTCCGCGACATCTTCAAGGGCGAGCGCCGCAAGCTCGGCATCATGACCTGCTTCATGGCGCTGCTCGAGCTCATCAAGACGCAGAAGGTCTTCGCGCGGCAGGAGGCCTCGTTCGCCGAGATCCTCATCTACCTCAAGCGCGAGCCGCCGGAGGTCGTCGGTCCGATCTGGCCCGGTTCCGAAGAACCGGTCCCGAGCCCGGCCGAGGGGCCCGAGGCCTCCGCGCCCGCCCCGGACGCCGCTGCGGCCGAGCCCGCCGTCGGACGGGTCGAGGAGCCCGCGCCGGAGGGCTTCGCCCCCGCGCCGGCGACGACGCCCGCCGTCGAGCAGGATTTCGAGAGGACCCCGAGCGCCCTCCAGGACGAACCGAAGGGCTCCGGCGAGGGGGCCGCTCCCGAGGACGCGACCCCGCCGCCGACCCCGGCGCCGGACGCATCCGGGGACGCCTCCGACGGGGAGGACTCCCTCCAGGGATAGAGCCATGGAAGAAGCCGAACTGAAGCAAGCCGTCGAGACGCTCCTCTTCATCACCGACCAGCCGATCAAGCTCGAGCGCCTGGCCGCCGCCGTGGGCGTCAAGGACGTCGAGCCCGTCTGCGCCGCGGTGGCCGAGCTGCAGCGCGAGTACGACGAGCGCGGCTCCGGCGTGCAGATCATCGAGATCGCCGAGGGCTGGCAGATGGCGACTCGTTCGGACCTCGCCAAGCACGTGCGCCGCCTCTACGCGGAGCGCATGACGATGCGCCTTTCCACCGCGGCGCTCGAGACCCTCTCCATCATCGCCTACAAGCAGCCTCTCACCCGCGCCGAGGTCGAGATGATCCGCGGCGTCGAGGTCATCGCCGCGCTCGAGACGCTCCTCGAGAAGGACCTCATCCAGGTCGTGGGGCGCAAGGAGAGCGTCGGCCGGCCGCTCCTTTACGGGACGACCTCCGAGTTCCTGCGCCACTTCGGCCTGCGCAGCACGGCGGATCTCCCGCCCATCGACAGCTACACGCCTCCGCCGGACGCGAACGCCGTCGTGCCGGAGGGCGGAGCCCTCGGGCGCGTCGAGGGGGAGCCCGCGTCCGCTTCGACCGAGGGCGGCGCCGCGCCCGCCGCGGTCGAACCGGCTTCCCCTTCCGCCGAAGAGACCCCCGTGCCGCCGGAGGGCTCGGAGCAGCGCGAGCCCGAAGCGGACCCTACCTGAGAACGGGATGAGGATCGTCTTCGCCGCCAGCGAAGCGGTCCCCTTCTGCAAGACCGGCGGTCTCGCCGACGTCGCCGGGGCCCTCCCGCGCGTGCTCGCGCGCAAGGGGCATCGCGTCGCGCTCTTCCTTCCCTACTACCGCGCCGTCGCGAAGGCCGGCTTCCGTCCCGAGCCCGCCGCCGAGCTGCGCTTCCTCTTCGACGGGGCGGCCGCCCGCGCGCGGCTGCTGCGGCTCGTGCAGGGAGAGCTCGAGGTCTTCTTCGTGCAGCAGCCGGCCCTCTACGACCGGGAGGGCCTTTACGGCGCCGACGGGCGGGACTATCTCGACAACGGCACGCGCTTCGCCTTCTTCTCGCGGGCCGTCCTCGAGGGCGCGAAGGCCGTCGGCCTCGAGCCCGACGTCTTCCACTGCCACGACTGGCAGACCGGGCTCGTGCCGCCCTGCCTGCGCCTGCTGCACGGCGGGGACCCCGCGCTCGCTCGCGCGGCCTCGGTGTTCACGATCCACAACGCCGCCTATCAAGGCGTGTTCCCCAAGGAACTGCTCGCCTCCGCGGGCCTGCCCCAGGCGGAGTTCACTCCGGAGGGGCTCGAATACTACGGGCAGGCCAACTACCTCAAGAGCGGCGCGGTCTATTCAGAACTCCTGAGTACGGTCAGCCCCACATACGCCGGCGAGATCCGCTCCTCCGCGGAGTTCGGCCGCGGGCTCGAAGGCGTCTACCTCGGGCGCGGGGCCGACCTGCGCGGGATCCTCAACGGGCTCGACCTCGAGCTCTGGAACCCGCTCTCCGACGGGGCGCTGCCGCGCCGTTTCGGCCCCGGCGGCTGGAGGGAAGGGAAGCGGGAGGCGAAGGCGCTGCTGCGGCGCAAATGCGGCTTCGTCCCGGCGGAAGGGCCGCTCATCGGCGCGGTCACGCGCCTGGACCGCCAGAAGGGGCTCGACCTCGTGCTCGAGGCCGTCCCCGGCGCGGTCGCGAAGGGCGCGCAGTTCGCCATGGTGGCGCTGGGGGACCCCGAGCTCGACAAGGGCTTCCGCGCGCTCGCCGCCGCGCACCCGCGCCGCGTGCACTTCCATCCGGCCTTCGACGACCCCTTCGCGCGGCTCCTCTACGCGGCGAGCGACCTCTTCCTGATGCCCTCGCGCTTCGAGCCCTGCGGGCTCGGACAGATGATCGCCATGCGCTACGGCTCCGTTCCGGTGGCCGTGCGCACCGGCGGGCTGGCGGACACGGTGCGCGAGCGGGCGGAGGGCGGCCGCCCGGCCAACGGCTTCCTCGCCGCCCGGCCGGACGCCGACGAGCTCTCGGCGGCGCTGGACCGGGCCCTCGCGGCGTTCCGCGTCCCGGAGTGGGCCGCGCGCGTGGACGCCTGCCTCGCCGAGGATTTCTCCTGGGAGCGCTCGGCCGAGCGCTACGCCGCGCTCTACGAGGAAGCGCGCGCGCGCCGGGCATGAACCGCTTCTTCCGCCTCCTCCTCCTCCTCGCGGCCGCCTGCGGCCTCTGGACGCTCTCGTCGTCCGCGCCGCGTCCGCGCCCGGCCGCTCTCGTCGTCGAGGAATCCGACGCCGCGGCGCTGTGCGCCGTCTCCGGCTATCCTCTGGAGGACTTCCGCGAACGCGCGCGTGCGGCCGGGGCCTGGGGACTCGCCCTGCGCTCCCGCACGCTGGAGGAGGCGACGCGCTCGAACGGGCTCCTCCATTTCTCCCGCGCCGACGTCGAGAAGATGCGCCGCCTCGGGCTCATCGCGGCGCGCTCTCCTCTGCAGGGCGGCTCCGTGTGGTCGAAGGACGCGGCGGAGCTCGCGCTCGTCGACCGCGTGCTCGAGCGCCGGGGTTTCTCCTCGCGCAAGGCCGTCATGGGCGGGCAGAGGGGGCTCCTCTTTGCCGAGGACCTTCCCGCGTCCCTGCGCGTCGGCTACGACCGCGCAGCGGCCGCCGGGGCGCGCTCCGCGGGGCTCGTCCCCGTCTTCGTGGCCGAGGACGACGCGGATGCGGAGGCCGTCGCCGCCGCGGCCGGCGAGGGTCCGGCCGCGCTGCTCGTCGCGTCGTCCTATCGCGGCCCGGTCCCGGCGGTCGTGCGCGGGGGAGCCTGGGCGGCTCTGCCTCCGCGCTCCGCGCGCGGGCTCGGCCGCGCCGACCGTCTGTCCTGGGCCCGTTCCGCCGGCGCCGCGGGCGCGCAGGCCCTGACTTTCGCGGAGATGGACGCGGGACTCGGTCCGGCCGCTCTGCGCCGACGGCTCTCCCTCGACGGGGCCGACCTCGTGCTCCTGCGGCTGGATCCGGAGCTCGGCCTCGAGCGCTCCTTCGAGCGCCTGCGCTCCCTGGCGGCGGTCCTGCGCGGACTCGAGACCTCCGAGCCGGGGCCCGGGGGGGGCCTCGAGCGCACGGCGACCGCGCTCGAGCGCCTGCTGCTCTGGGGGCTCCTTCTCCTTCTCGCGGCGGTCGGCCCGATGTTCGCCCTGCGCCGCGGCCTCGACGCCGCCCGCGCTCTCTCCCGCGTCGCTCCGGCCCCCGCGTCGCCCCTTCTGGAGACGGCGGGGGGGGCGTTCGCCGCCGCCGCCTGCATGCTCCCTTTCGGCGCGGGGATGCGGGTCCTGTCGGCGTCCCGGAGTTGGCGCCTCGGCCTGTGTCCTCCCGGACTCGAGGCGGCGGCGCTCCTGTGCGTGCTCCTGCTGGGCGCGGCCGCGCTCTACCCGGCGGATCCGCGGCGCTGGCTCCCCCGCGGGGGCAGGTTCGCGCGCTGGGGACTCTTCTCCGTCGGCTTAGCCGCGGCGGCGCTTCTGCTCTGGAAGGGGCGCTCCGCCGAGCCGCCCTTCGCTCGGCTCGGCCTCCTGCGGCCCGGCTGGGACTGGCTCGTCCTGCGCTGGCCGGAGCTTCTGCTCGGGCAGTCGGCCCTCTTTGCGGGCTGCTGGTTCTTCCTCTCCCAGGACCGGGACGGCGCGGGCGGGGAGGAAGACCCTTTCCGCGGGACCCTCCTGCTCGGGCTCCTCGCGCTGACGCTCCTGGGGCTCTCCTTCCTCCAGCGCGAAGGCTTCGCGCTGCTCTGCACGCGCGCGGTCCTCGCGGCCGCCCTCGGCATCCCGCTGGGGCTTTTCTACGTCGGCCTGCGGCGCGAATAACCTCCCGGTTCCGAATACCGCGATTCTCTTGACTCCCTGGTTGACAATTTGCAGGCGCATGGTAGAATCTTTCAATGAAGGCCTGGCCCCGGGCTTTGAGCGTTTCCCTCGTCACTCTCGCCGCATGGGGCCTCCTGCAGTCCGCGTCCGCGGTTTCCGCCGCCGATAAGAAGGAATCCCCGGCTTTCAACGCGAAGTTCTTCGGAGAGGGGGGGCAGACCCCTCCGAACACCCCCGACCAGACGGATTACCAGAACACGTCGTCGATGGGCTCGCCCTCCGCGGGGCCCGGACCGACGGCCCTCCCTTCCGTCGACGCCGCCGCTCCCGCGGTCCGGCCGCCGGCGCAGGCCGCGGCCGCTCAGGCGCGCGGCGCGGCTGCGGACGCCCCCGCTTATGGGGTCGTGATGCCCGCGCAGGGACGCTCGGAGACGCGTCCCTGGCCCGGACGCAAGCGCTCCGCCGAGACCCCCGCGGCCGAGCCCGCCGCGGCGGCTTCGGCCGACGGCTCCGTCTCCGCCGCGCCCGCCGACGGCGAGACGCTGCGCGACGCGCCGAACGCGATGCGCTATTCCCTCTGGAACGGCCTCAGCGCCCCGATGCTCCTGCCGGCCGCGCGCGCCGCGCAGGTCACCCCCGACCAGGCCAAGAACCTCGGCCGGATGGACTACGAGAGCCACATCCTGGGCGCCGGCGCGGCCGCGGGCGCGGGGACCGTGGACGGTCCCTCCGTCGGTTCTTTCGAGCCGCGGGCCTCCGAGCCGGCCTCCGAAGGACTTTTCGTCTCCGTGGACCTCGACGTCTCGGCGCATCCCGGAGATTACCGCGATGCGGTCGCCGAGATCGGCGTCCGCTCGGGGCTGCGGCTCGACGGGCGCTTCCCTCCCGCGTTCGTCGACGCGGCGAAGACGAAGGTGACCGTGCGGGGCTGGGTCCCCGCGGAGCGCCTCGGCGAGGTCTTCGGCCCGGACGTCCAGCGCCTGCGCGTCGAGCGCTCTCCGTTCGTGCGGACCCTCCCCGATGCTCCGACCACCGATCTCCTCGTCGGCATCCGCATCCCGCCCGGGATCTCCCCGAGCGCGGCGCTCCCGCCGGTCATCGAGCGCCTTTCCCGCTACGCGGGCTTCCGCCTGCGCCGGGTCATCGGCTACCAGGCGATCCCCGGGACGAGCCAGATGGTCGCCGTCGTCTCGGCGCGGGTGCCCGTCCCCGACATCGTCCGGGTCCTCAAGGACCCCGCCGTCATCAAGATCGTCCCCTCCCCGGACGCGGCGCCCGTCGTCGAAGAGGCGCCCGCGCCGCTCATGCGGGGCTTCATCGACTACGCCGCGTCGCGGCGGCCGCTGTTCCTCATCGGGACCCTCGTCCTGACGGTCCTCGTCTTCGGGACCCTCTTCCTCCACCGCCGCAGTCGCTGAAAAATCCGGCCCACCGACGGACGGGGGCCGGATCTTTCAGCGCGCTACGATGATGCCGAACGCCTGTGATGGCTTGTTTTAGCCAAGCCGGGAATCCCCCGGGGGGATTCCCGGCTCTATACACGCGCGGGCGCGCGTTCATTGACGCTATGCTCGGGGCTATGCTGTAATCCGTCCATGCGTCGCCTCGTCGGGACGGCTCCGCGCCGCTCCCGGACCCTGCTTCTGCTCGGACTCACCCTCGGAGCCCTCTCCGAGGGTCTGCTCCTCCTGCGCGCGGAAGCCGGCGCCGCCGAGGCGCGGCTGCACGAGGATTTCCGCATCGTGGTCTTCTTCCGTGAGGGCCTCGACGCGGCGCGCCGGACGGTCGTCGAGGAGAAGCTCCGCGCGCTCGCGGGCGTCGCCGAGCTCCGGTCCGTGCCTCCCGCCGCCAGCCTGCGGACCTACGCCGCCGAGGACCCCGAGCTCGCGCAGGCGGTGGCCTTTCTGGGCGAGAACCCTCTGCCCGACGCCGCCGAGCTCAGGCTCAGCGACGAAGGGCTCCGGCGCCTGCCGGAGCTCGTGAGCGCGGCGCAGGCCATGCCCGAGACCGGCGAGGCCGTCTTCAAGCCCCTGCAGGCGCAGGCCCTGCTCCGCCTCCAGTTCCATCGCCGCCTCCTGACTCTTCTGCTCGCCCTGCTCGCCGGCCTCTGGGCGCTCGCGGCGGCGCGCCGGCTGTGGCCGGTCGCGCTGGGCCGCGCGCCGCTCCCCGGCTCCGGTTCCGCGGCCCCCGTGGCCGCGGGCGCCGCCGTCGGGATGGCGCTCGTGCTGCTGGCGGCGTGGCCGGCGCGGGGCGCCGGCGGCCTCGAGGGCTGGCCGGGGGCGCTCATGCAGGCCGCGCTGCTCGGCGCGTGCGCCGCGGCCGGGTGGGTCCTCGGCGAGGGAAGCCGCGGCTCGGAACGCCCGCACGCCGCGCGCCCGGTCGTGGTCGTCTCCTTCCTCGCCGCGCTCCTGCTCCTGCCCTCGGCGGCCGGGGCCGCGGACGCGCGTCGACGCCAGAAGGAGCTTCAGCGCATCCAGGAGCAGCTCAGCCGCAAGCGGGAGGAGGCGCGCGAGTACCAGCGGCGCCAGGCGGAGGCGCAGAAGCAGCTCTCGACCATCCTCGACGACAAGCAGCGCGCACAGCGCTCGCTGCTCGACCTCAGCGGCCGCCGCCGCGAGGCCGCCGCGCGCGCCGAGGAGTTCTCGGAGCGCCTCGGCGCGATCCGCAACGCGAAAGGCATCGATCGCCGCCTCCTCGTCGAGCAGGTCCGCGCCTACGCCCGGGTCCTCGCGCGCACCGAGCCGGCGTACGGCCGCTCCGGGCTTTGGAAGGAGTCTTTCGAGCGCGCCGCGCTCGTCGGCCGGCTGCGCCGACTCGGCGGCCTGCGCCGCGCCGAAGGCGGCGCCGCCCATCAGCAGGAGCGCGCGCGCTCCGAAGAGCGGGTCTTCGGCGCGAAGGCCGCGCAGGCGCAGGGCGACGTCGAGCACCAGGAGCAGCTCTATCAGTCCCGCCAGCAGGACGCGCGCGAGGCGGGGCGCAAGGCCTCCGAAGCCCTCGCCGCGGCCCGCGAGCTCGAGGAATCCGCCCGGGCGCTGGCGAACCTCCTCGGCGACCTCGAGCGCAAGCGCCGAGCCGCGGGGGGGAGGGCTCCCGCGCCGGTCCCGCTGCATTCGCTGCCCTGGCCCTC
Source organism: Elusimicrobiota bacterium (assembly GCA_041660925.1). Taxonomy (NCBI): domain Bacteria; kingdom Pseudomonadati; phylum Elusimicrobiota; species Elusimicrobiota bacterium. The sequence continues at coordinate 37,200 of JBAZVI010000009.1, read as the reverse complement.
GGAGGGGCAGGTCCTTTCGCGCTTCGGGAAGACCCAGGTCGCCGGGCTCAAGACCTGGAGCATCCAGAACGGGATCCGCATCGCCGCCCCCGCCGGGAGCCGCGTGCGCGCGGTCTCGGCCGGGCGCGTCATCTTCGACGGTCCGTTCCGTTCATACGGCAACGTGCTCATCGTCGAGCACGACGAAGGCTTCTTCGGGATCTACGGAGGGCTGGACCAGGCGCTCGTCCATAAGGGCGCTCGCGTGCCGGCGCGCGGCGAGATCGCCGTGGCGTCCGGCGACGGAGGGGGCCTCTACTTCGAGGTCCGCCGGGGGCAGGCTCCGCTGGACCCGCTGACGCTGCTCGAGCGGCGCTGAGGCGCGAAGGACTACGGAAGGGGGAATGATGAAGAGTGTCACCACGGGCCGCAGGATGCGGGGGATCGTCCTCGCCGCCGTCGTCGCCGCGACGGGCTTCTTCGCGCTGCCGAAGGCCCACGCCGCCGTCGACCGGACCTACGAGCAGCTCAAGATCATCGTCGACATCCTCGAGTACATCAAGGAGAACTACGTCGAGGAGATCGAGACGAAGAAGCTCATCTACGGCGCCGCGACCGGCATGGTCAAGGTCCTCGACCCCTTCTCGCAGTTCATGGACCCGGACCTGCACAAGGACATCAAGACCGAGACCGAGGGGCAGTTCGGCGGCCTCGGCATCCGCATCGGCATGCGGGAGGACTGGCTGACGGTCATCACGCCCCTTCCCGGCACGCCCGCCTACAAGGCCGGGGTCCTGCCGCAGGACCGCATCATCAAGATCGACGCCGAGAGCACCAAGGGCCTCTCGCTCGTCGAGGCGGTCAAGAAGCTGCGCGGGGCGCCGGGCTCGAAGGTCGCCTTCACCGTCGCGCGCGCGCCCGAGGGGGACCCCAAGGAGGCCGCGAAGAAGGACTGGACGACCCAGGATTTCACCATCGTCCGCGAGGTCATCAAGATCGAGAGCGTGCAGACCCGCGCCCTCAACGACAAGGTGGGCTACCTCCGCATCATCGAGTTCAGCGCCCACACCTCCGAGGACGTCTACAAGGGGCTGACGAAACTCAAGGAGGGCGGAGCGACCTCGCTGGTCCTCGACCTGCGGAACAACCCCGGCGGCCTGCTGACCGCGGCCGTCGACGTCGCCTCCGACTTCCTCGGAGAGAGCAAGCTCATCGTCTACACCCAGGGCCGCCGCGCGGAGAGCCGCCAGGACTTCCGGGGCGGGCCCAAGGCGCCCTTCGGCGGCATGCCGCTGGTCGTCCTCGTCAACGAGGGTTCGGCCTCCGGCAGCGAGATCGTGGCCGGGGCGCTCCAGGACCACCGCCGCGCGGTCATCGTCGGAGACCGCACCTTCGGCAAGGCGAGCGTGCAGTCGGTGATCCCTCTGGCCGACGGCTCCGGGCTGCGCTTGACCGTCGCGAAGTACTACACGCCCGCCGGACGCTCGATCCAGCGCGACGAGAAGGCGAACACCGGCGGCATCACCCCCGACATCCTCGTGCCGGTGGACCGCGAGACGGAGATCAAGCTGCAGGTCCAGTCCGAGGAGGTCTTCGCTCCCGGGAAGGACTCCAAGTCGGTGGTCAAGGAGACCGAGCAGGTCAAGGACGTCGCCCTCGACCGCGCCGTCGAACTGCTGCGCGCCCGCGAGGTGCTCGGCAGCCTGAAATCCAACGAGGGCTGAGAGAAAAACTGAAGATCCTAGGGATCGAGACTTCCTGCGACGAGACCTCGGCGGCCGTCCTCGACGGCGGCCGCATCCTCTCCAACGTCGTCTCGTCGCAGGCCGCCCTGCATGAGGAGTACCTCGGGGTCGTCCCCGAGCTGGCGAGCCGCGCGCACATGGAGCGGGTCTGCGCGGTGGTCGCGCGCGCGCTGAAGGACGCCTTCGGAGTCCGCACGACGCCCGAGGGCCTCGCGCGGCTCGATGCGGTGGCCTACACGCAGGGCCCCGGGCTCGCCGGGGCGCTGCTCGTCGGCAAAGTCGCCGCGCGCACGCTCGCCTGGTCGGCGGGGCTCCCGGTCGTCGGCGTCAACCATCTCGAGGGGCACGCGCTCGCCGCCGGACTCTCGTCGCGCGCACCCTGGCCCTGTCTCGCCCTCATCGTCTCCGGGGGACACACCGAGCTCATCGCCGTGCGTTCCCCCGGCCGCTACCGCGTGCTCGGGCGCACGCGCGACGACGCCGCCGGAGAGGTCTTCGACAAGGTCGCGAAGCTGCTCCGTCTGGGCTATCCGGGAGGGCCGCTCGTCGACCGGCTCGCGCGCGAGGGGGACCCGCGCGCGGTACGCTTCCCCCGGCCGACCCTCCCCGGGACCTGGGACTTCTCCTTCTCGGGCCTGAAGACCGCCGTGCTCTACCACGTCCGGGATTCGGGCATGAAGCGCCCGTTCCCGCGCCGCTTCCAGGCCGACGTCTGCGCCTCCTTCCAGGAGGCGGTCGTGGACACGCTCGTGGAGAAGGCGCTCGCCGCGGCGCGCCGCATCGGCGCCCGCCGCCTCGTCGTGGGCGGGGGCGTGGCCGCCAACGGCCGCCTGCGCGCGGCTTTCGCGGAGCGCGCCCCGCGCGGACTGCGGGTCCTGTTCCCGCCGATGACCCTGTGCACCGACAACGCGGCGATGATCGCCTTCGTCGGCGCCGAGCGCCTGCGCCGCGGGCGCGTGCCGCGTTCCCAGACCGTCGAACCCTCCCTCGCCGTGCGGAGCTGGGCGTGAAAGTCCTCCGCTTCTGGCTGCTCCCCGACTCCGGCTACGAGACGCCCGCCGCGCTCGAACCGCGGCTGGCGGCCTTCGCGCGCGTCTGCCCCGGCGCCCGCGTGGAGTTCGCGGTGCGCACCGCCGCGTCGATGTGGAGCCACCTGCTGCGCCTCGTCAAGAACCCGGACCTGCAGCCGCGTCCCGACGTCGTCGCGCTCCCCTCGCAGTGGACCGCCGAACTCGCCCGCTTCGGCCTGCTCTCCGACCTCTCCAAGGAGGTCCCCTCTCTCGACGAGTTCCACCCTCCGCTGCGCGAGCACTCCTCGCCTCCGGGGAGCGGCGGCGTCTTCTCGCTGCCCTGGTGGATGGAGACCTCGGTGCTCTACCATCGCGAGGACCTCCTCGCGCGCGCGGGCGTGCGCCCGGAGAGCTTCGGCGGCGCCGAGGGCCTGCGCGAGGCCTGCCGGCGGCTGGCGAAGCCGGGCCGGCCCCATCCGCTCGCCAATCCCGGCTCCCGCGGGGTCGCGCGCTGGCGGCACGTGGCGCCCTTCGTCTGGTCGCGCGGCGGCGAGTTCTTCTCGCCCGACGGCAAGCGCACGTCCTTCGGGAGCGACGAGGCCTTCCGGGGCATGCTCGATTACTTCGAGCTCTTCGCGGAGCGCTGGATCCCGCTGCACGGGCCCGCGGGGCTCCCGACCGCGGGGCTGCGCGAGGGGACCTGCGCGCTCGAGCTCTCCTCCCGCCTCTTCGCCTGCCGGTCCCTGCGGCGCGGAGCGCCGCCGGTGGGGGCCAGCGCCTTCCCCGCCGCCACGCTGCTCGCCGCCCGCCACCTGGCGGTGCTCGACGGCTGCGCGCACCCCGAGGAGGCCGTGCGTCTGCTCCGCTTCCTCTGCGGCGAGGCGGCCGCGGACTACGCGCGCGACATCGCCGCGCTGCCGGCGCGGAGCGCGGACCTCGCGGCGGCCCTCGAGGGCGCCGGTCCCTGCGCGGAGGCCTTCCGGACCTCGCTGGCCGCGGCGCGCACGATGCCGAACCTCCCGCTCTCGGGGACGCTCGGGCGCATGCTGGAGCGCTCGCTCGGACGCATGCTGCGCACCGTCGCCGCCGGCGGCTTCTCGCACGACGGTCTGAAGAACATGCTCGCGCACGCCGCTTCGGAGATGGACACGGTCCTTTCGCTCTATGCGTGAACGGCTCCCGCAGGTGAACCAGGCGCTCTACCTCTTCCACAAGGCCCTCAACCGGCCGTTCTCCGGTTCCGAGGACCTCATGGTCCACGCGCTCGGCCTGATCATCCGCCAGCTGCCCGTCGACCGCCTCTGCGCGTTCAGCTGCTCAGGGGGGGAGCGCACCCTGCGGCTCGAGTTCTGCCTCGACCGCGGACGCTGGATCGAGGTCGACGAGGAGATCCACCTCGACGACGCCGCGCCGCTCTGGCGGCTGGCCGAGGGGGAGCGGCGCCACCTGGCCTTCGCCTCCCCGCACCCCGTCCTCTACGTCCCGCTGCGCTGGGAGGGCTCCCGGCCCGGCGCGGGCGCGGTGCTGCGCCTCGAGCGGCTCTCCGGCCATCCGTTCACCCCGCGCGAGCGCGAGTTCGCCTCGCTGCTCGCCGAGGAGCTCGCCCAGAACCTCCACCAGGCCCTCACCGACGAGCAGTCCGCGGAGCGCCTCGCGCGTCTGAAGGCGATGAACGAGGTCTCGGCGGTCTTCGCGGGCTCGATGCGGGTGGAGGACGGCCTGCGCGTCATCCTCCAGGGCGTCGCGCGCCTCTTCGGCTTCGACCGCGTGCGACTCTACCTCGTGGACCGGCAGGCGCGCGTTTTGCGCGGCGAGCTGAGCGTGGACGTGCGGGGCCGCGTGCTCACCCTGCGCGAGGAGGAGGTCCCGCTCGCCTCCGAGCACCGGCTCGTGCGCGCCCTCAACGGCGACGGGGGCGACGCGCTCATGGAGCAGCACGAGGACCGCATCCTCGGCCTGCCGCTCGTCGTCCAGGGGCAGAAGACGGGGCTCCTCATCGCCGACAACCTCCTTTCCCAGCAGCCGATCGGCGCCGTCGACGCGGCGCTGCTCGGCTCCTTCGCCGGGCAGATCGCCCTCGCCGTGGACAACGCGCGCCTCTTCGAGGAGGTGCAGGCGCTCTCCCTGCACGACTCGCTCACCGGGCTGCCCGTGCGGCGCTTCTTCGATCAGCGCCTCCAGGAAGAGCTCTACCGCGCCGAGCGTTTCGGTCACGGGCTCGCGCTGGCCATCATGGACGTGGACCATTTCAAGCCCGTCAACGACACCTACGGTCACCAGATCGGCGACGCCGTCCTGCAGGCCGTGGGAGGGGTCATCCTGCGCAACCTGCGCAAGCTCGACTTCCCGGCGCGCTACGGCGGCGACGAGATCCTCGTGCTCCTCCCCCAGACCAAGGAGGAGGACGCGCTGGCCATCATGTCGCGCCTGCTCGAACAGATCCGCCGCCTGCGCATCCCCGTCGAGTTCTCGAAGACGGGCGCGCTCGCGGTCACGGCGAGCATCGGCATCGCCTGCTACCCCGACGACGGGCGCACCCCGGAGGAGCTCCTGAGGCGGGCCGACGAGGCGCTCTACTGGGTCAAATCCAAGGGGCGCGACGGGCTCACCAGCCGCCGCCGCGTCGAAGCCGCGAAGGGAGCACAACCATGAGGAATCTCGCCGCGACCGCCGCGCTCATCCTGTTCGCGCTCCCGGCCCGGGCCGCCTATGAGGACATCGGCTTCGGGGCCCGCACGATGGGCATGGGCGACGCCTCGGCCGCCCTCGCCGACGACCTGCAGGGGGCCGCGGCCAACCCCGCGACGCTCGGACGCCTCGAGCGCTCCGAGGTCGAGCTCGGTTCCCGCCGTCTCTACAACGCGGCCGCCGCTCCCGCCGACATCGACGGCATGGCCTTCGGCTTCGGCATCCCGCTGAGGCCCTCGGCCGACGGGGCGCTCGGCGTCTTCTGGACCCACGACGCGGTGGGCCGCAGGGCGCTCGACCGCTCGGCCTCGATCGCTTACGGCACGCGCAACTGGCGCGAGATCGGCGCGGCGACGCTCGACGCGGGCTTCGCGCTCAAGGGCCTCGGTCATGCCGGGCGCGAGCCGGGCGGCGCGATCATGCGCGCGGCCTTCGACCTCGGAACCTACCTCAAGCTGAGCGACGACAAGGCGCTCGGCCTTTCGATGCTCAACGTCAACGGGCCCCGCATGGACCTTCCCGGGGTCCCGGACCGCGCGCCCTTCATCACGAAGTTCGGCTTCGCCCAGCAGATGCGCCGCTACAAGGTCCTGCTCGACCTGACGGCCCGCGAGCCCTCCTACGAACGGCGCACCTCCTACTCCTCGTCGCTCGGCACGGAGTGCGGCTGGAGCACGGCCGGCTACGGCTCCTTCGCCGCGCGCTCGGGCCTGACGATCGGCGGGCTGGCGCGCTCCTGGAGCCTCGGCGCCGGCTGGCGGCGCCTGGGCGCACGCGTGGACTACGCGCTGCGCATCCCGCTCTCCAACGGCTCGCGCTGGAGCCACGCGGTGAGCCTCAGCTACCGCTTCGGGACCTGGAACCCCGAGAACGAGTATGAGGCCCTGCTCAAGTCCGAGATCGGCTACCGCCGCGACCTCGCCAAGGCCCTGGAGTCCGCCGAGGTCAAGCAGTGGAAGCTCGCCGAGGAGCTGCGCTCCCTGCGCGACGAGATGGACCTCGTGCGCAAGCAGCTCTCCTCGGAGACCGCCGGCCGCGGCGAGGCGGAGAACAAGGCGCGGACCCTCGAGCGCGAGATCAGGCTCCGCGAACTCGAGGAGCGCCGCCGCGAGGCCCAGCGCAACTTCGAGAAGATGCAGGCCGACCAGGAGCGCATGCGCCGCGCCAACCACCAGCTGCGCTTCACCGACGACTGGCACGCCTACCAGGACCTCAAGCTCCAGGGCGCCTCGGAGCTCGTGCTGAGCGAGCGCCTCAAGCGCATCCTCAACGAGTTCAAGGGCACCGGGGTGGACCTCGGCGAGGCCAACCAGGAGCTCCAGAGACTTCAGCGGCGATAGGCCCGGGATTCCCCGGAGTCCCTGCTTCCCCAAGCCCGACCGGGACCGGCGCTTAAACAAATCCGTAATAGAAAACCGCGGCAGTCCCGGTATAATCGCACAGGATGAATCCGGACGAGCTGCAGAAAGAGCTGGACGGACTCTGGTCGCGCGTGACTTCGGGCATGCCCGGCGCGCCGGCGTCCCCTGTTTTCGGTCCTCCCATCCCCAGCGACGCGCCCTCCATCACGAGCGAGGCGACGGCCGAGACGATGGCCTGGATGAAGCGCCAGCACCGCGCCCAGCTCGAGGAGTTCCGCCGGCTGCTGGAGACCAAGGACGCCACGCTCTCGGACCTGCGCGCCCGTCACGCGGCCGCCGAGCAGGAGCTCGCCGGCCTGCGCCGCAAGTCCCAGCGCGAGGACGCGGTCGTCTACCAGCAGACCCTGGAGATGGCCGCCCGCCTCGAGCAGGCGCAGAAGGGGCTCAAGGCCCAGGACGAGCGCTTCCGCCTCGAGGAGAGCTCCCTGCGCGCGCTCGCCGAACAGGCCAACGCCCGGCTCGCCGCCGAGGCCGGCCGCTGGCGCGAGCTCGAACGGCAGTGGTCCGAGCGCGAGCAGCAGTACCTGCTCGACCTCCAGGAGCTGCGCTCCGCGGCCGAGCGCGCCTCGCGGTGCGCGGGCACGGAGTCGGCCGCCGGGCGCAAGGCGGTCGAGGACCTCAAGGCCGCGAAGGGCGCCGTCGAGAAGACCCTCGCCCAGCTGCTCCAGGAGCGCCACGACCGCGAGACGGCCGAGAAGGAGCGCGAGGCCGCGATCGCGAAGGTGCGCGAGGCCGAGGACCGGCTCAATCAGATGCAGAACCTCTGGCAGGAGGAGCGCAAGCAGTGGCAGGAGCTCTGGGACCGCGAGCGTTCGACTTGGGAAGCGCAGCGCCAGGAGTTCTCCTCCTGGGAGGAGAAGCTGCGCAAGGAGCGCGAGACCTGGCACGCGCAGATGCAGGACGCCGAGGGCCGCGAGACGCAGTACGCCACGCAGATGGCCGAGGCCCTGCGCAAGTCCTCCGAGGCCGGCGAGCGCGTCGCCGGGCTGCTGCGCTCCGCCGCCGAGCGGCCCGCCGCCGCCCCGCCCGCGCCGCCCCCGCCGGCGGCCTCCGCCGTCACCCGCGTCGCCCCTTCCCGTCCCTGGCGTCCGGTCCTCGCGGGGCTCGCCGCGGTGCTGCTCGGCGCCGCGCTCGTGCCCGCCGTCCGCTGGTGGGGGCGCCTCGTCGTGACTCCGATCTCGTCGGTCGCGCTCCCCGTCGCCTCTCCGACCGGGATGTCCTACGACGGCTCGCTGCTGTGGGTCTGCGACTGGGCCGGGGAGTTCACCCTCCTCGACCCCGCCGACCCCGCGCGCGGCCTCGAGCGCATGCGGGCCGCTCCCGCCGGGACCTATCACCCCGTCGCGCTCGCGCTCTCGGGGGACGGCCTCTACTCGATCGACTCCGCGCAGAGCCGCGTCGTCCGCCACGCGATCGGGCGTCCCTCCGACGTCCGCGTCGTCTGGCCCACGCCCGGGCCGGCGCCGACCGCCGTCGCGCACGACGGGAAGAACCTCTGGTCCTACGACGCCGTCACCCGCGTCTTCTACCGTCACCTCGGCGAGGGCGGCGATGCGGCCGCCGAACAGTACCGCGCGGACCCCGAACTCGTGCCGGGCGCGATGGCCTGGCAGGGCGGAGAGCTCTGGGTCTACGACGCCAAGGGCCGCCGCCTCGTCGTGCTGAAGACGGAGGGACACGAGCTCAAGCTCGTGAAGTCCGCGCCGCTCGCCGCGCCCCTGCAGGGCCTCTCGCTGATGCTCTCCTCCGGGGAGGGGGGGCGCCGGCAGCTCGAGCTCTGGGGCCTCTCGCCCGCGGCGCCCGGTCAGGCCGCCGCGACGCTGCGCCGCTTCGTCATCCGTCGGTGAACGAGGGGGGGCTATGGGCCCATCCCATGGCTCCGTCGAAAGGCCCGCGACCAGACCCCCCGTCCTTGCTAACCTCTAGGGGCCGAGCCGGACGCCCGCGGAAACGGGCGGGCCCACCTCGCGTAACAATTTCTTAACCGCCCATTAACAAATCAGCAAAGCCGGAGCGTTAAACTCTCCACGTACGGCCATGACACCTGCATGAAGAACGCACTCGCGCGCGCTACGCTCCTTTCCGGCCTTGCGGCCGCCCTGCTCGTCGTGCGGGCGGCGCCGGCGTCGGCGCAGCAGGTCTTCATCAACCGCCTCTACGTCTGCAACCCCGCCAACGTCAGCATCGACGGCCAGGGCCGCTTCACCTGCAGCGCGCCGCCGGCGAACATGGCCCCGGGCAACGGCAACATCTCGAATGAGCCGCACATCGAGTTCGACCAGACGCCCACCGCGACCTGCAACGGCGCGGCCAAGCCCGCGGGCGTCACGACGGCGAACATCTGCAACTCCGAGGTATTCCTCTGCGCCTCCATCGGCTGGGCCAACGACCAGTCGGGGTCGGCCGACATCGCGCTCGACTACATCAACTTCGAGATCTTCAAGTTCGGCAGCGCGACGAACCCGCTCGACACCCAGTCGGCGCCGCCCCTGCGCACCTTCTTCGTGGACAACCCCGGCATCATCCCGGCCGGCTCGAACTCGGACACCTCTCCCGCCCTGCTCCCGCCGACCTGCGTGATGTGGGAGGGCTCCTACAACATCCTCGGCGAGTTCGGCAAGACCAACGGGCAGTTCGGCTTCCGCGCGACGGTGGCGACGAACCAGACGAGCCCGACCGCCGGCAACATCAACATCACCATGACCCGCGCCTACCCCTCGGGCGCGACCCAGGACGGCGACGGGACCTACGTCGACCAGCGGCCCATCACCGTGGACGTCGTCAACCTCCACGTGGTCCGCACGACCCCGACCGTGGTCGGCGACCTCACCGGCGTCGCCGCGGAGCCCTACAACATCACCTACCGGCTCTCCAAGGACGCCACGATGTACCTCACTATCCATAATACGGCCGGCACCGTCAGCCCGGTCGTCCGCTCGGTCGTGCCCGCCATCCCGCGCGTGGGAGAGGGGACGCCCTCCGGGACCCTGCAGAACGGGGACTCCTGGAACGGGCGCTGGGACAACGGGGACCTCGCGCCCCCCGGCGTCTATCTGGCGACCCTGCAGGCCTGGTCGTGGGACCAGTACGGCTGGGACCTGAGCATTCCGGTGACCCGCCAGGTCGCGCTGGACACCCTGCAGGTGACCGATCTGCGCGTGCAGCCGCTCACCGACCAGTCCACCTCCCTGGCCGTGCTCAGCTACCAGATCACCGAGCCGGCGGTCGTCTACGTGGACATCTTCCCTCCGGGGACCCAGTTCTCCGCCATCGCGGGCTGCAACGACTCCCCGCTCAACGGCATCAACGCCACCTGCCAGGATCAGGGCGGGAACTCGCCGAAGAACTTCAACGCGCGGCTCAACGCCGTCGCCGCCCCGGTGCTGCGGCACATGGAGGAGCAGAAGGACTACCGGCGCTCCGTGCTCACGATCTGGGACGGCCGCGACCAGGCGGGGAACATCCTGCCCGACGGCGACTACGTCTTCGTCGTCTACGCCGCGATGCCTTCGCAGAACGGCTTCGCTTTCCTCGGCAACAACAACGACAAGCGCATCTGGTCGACCAACGCGAAGAGCGGCTTCCTCGCCATCACCCGCGGCCTGGTGACGATCAGCCAGGTCGGACCCGCCACGACCGTCATCGGCTCCTCTCCGTCGGTGGCGGGGCTCGACCCCTTCACCTTCAGCTACACCCTCTCGCGCGACGCCGTCGTCTCGCTGAAGATCTTCGACGCCACCGGGGTCAACCTGATCAAGACCCTCGTCAGCAACGAGCAGCGTCCCGCGAACTTCCTCAACCGCGAGCGCTGGATCATCCCCATCAACGACGCGGGGATGTGGATCACCTCCGGCACCTACCTCGCCCAGCTGACGGCCGCCGACCCCTTCTTCCCGTCGAAAGTGTCGACGACGACGGCGCTCTTCCCGGTGAACCTCTTCCGCATCGCGGACGTCTTCAACACCCCTCTCCTCACCGGCGCGACCGACGTCGTCACGCTGAGCTACCAGCTCTCGCAGCCGATGCTGACGGCGTGGAGCCTCTATCCGCCCGGCACCATCGTCACCGGCTCCACGACGCTCTGGCCGCCCTGCGGCGTCATCGAGCCCGGAGGCGCCTGCGGGCAGGTCACCAACGGAGGCGTGCCGGTGTCCCCGATCATCACGATCAAGGGCATGCGGCCGGGACGCCTGAAGATCACCGAGTTCTGGGACGGCCGCGACCGCAACGGACTCTTCGTGCCCGACGGGAACTACGTCTTCATCCTCGCGGCGCAGTCGACGACGACCCCGCGCTACTTCGCGACCGACCAGATCCTCGGCAACGTGACCGTGGCGCGCGGCTCGATCGTGTTCCCGATCTTCAACGTCACGCCGACCATCCCCACCCTCTTCAACTCGAGCCAGACCATCGCCCTGCCGCCGTATCAGGTCGAATACTCGCTGACGCGCCAGTCGTCGGTGACCATCCAGATCCTCACGACCTCGGCCGCGCCCATGATCATCCGCACCCTCATCTCGGGGCAGGTGCGCGACGCGAACATCCTCAACCGCGAGTTCTGGGACGCCCGCGACGACGCCGGCAACTTCGTCACGCCGGGCTTCTACACCGTCCAGGCCATCGCCGAGGACCTCGCCTCGGTCCTCTCCTCGGGCTCGACCTCGCAGCAGACGATCTCCGTCAACCCGCTGCGCGTCTACGACGTCGCCGTCAGCCCCCTGCGGCCCGACGCCGGCTCGGCCCTCATCGCCTACCAGGTCTCCGAGACGATGAAGGCGGTCATCAAGATCTACAAGCCGGGGACCTCCTTCGACCGCAACGGCAACCCCTTCCCGCCCGAGAGCCAGAGCCTCGTCAAGCGCATCGTCGGCGTCCGTCCGGCGCGCACCGAGATCTCGGACATCTGGGACGGGACCGACGAGAAGCTCACCATCGTCCCCGACGGGAACTATCTCTTCAAGATCGTCGCCTCGACCGACCTCGCCGCCATCGACGGCATCAGCGGGAACGTCCGGGTGGGCGCCTCGCTCGCCGAGGACCTCATCATCGCCGAGGTCCCGGTCGTGCGCAGCGGCTCGGCCGACCCCGCGGGGGATTTCGAGAACAACAGCATCGTCTACCCGAACCCCGTGCGCGGCTCGGCCGCCAACCTCCATATCTACGTGCCGGTCGAGGCGAAGGTCTCCATCCGCATCTACAACCTCGCCGGAGAGTACGTCTTCAACCGCGAGTTCGGCGCGCAGGCCTCCGACACCTACGTCGATTTCGCCTGGACGAAGACCAATAACGCGGGGAGGACGGTCGCCCCCGGCGTCTATTTCCTGCTCATCCGCGAGGATCCGACCCGCGGCGAGCGCACGCCTCTGCAGAGCGTGCGCAAGGTGCTGATCCCGTGAGCACGCGAGCGACGACTCGACTCTTCGCCTGGACCCTGGGCTGCGCGCTCCTGTGCGCGGCGCCGGCGCGCGCCATCGACCCGGCCGCGGGCACGGGCGGGGCTTCCTTCATGAAGCTCGGCCTCGGCAGCGCGCGCGCGCTGGCCCTGGGGCGCGCCTACGTGTCCCTCGCCGAGGGGGCGGACGCCCTGACCTGGAACCCGGCGGGTCTCGCGCTCGCGCAGCAGCGCGAGTTCGCCTACTCCTACTACCGCTACATCCAGAACATCGATTCTCCCATGTACATGGGCTACGCCCACCCGCTGGGCCGCACGGTGCTCGGAGCGAACTTCGCCTACCTCTCCATCGACGGCTTCGACGCCCGCGACGAGCTCGGCCGAAGGACCGACGAGACGGACGTGCGGGTGCAGGACGGCTTCGCGACCTTCAGCGCCGCGCGCTCCTTCTGGTACGAGAAGGTCTTCCTCGGCGCCAGCCTCAAGGGCGTGCACGAGGACAACGCCGGGACGACGCGCAGCTCGCTGGTCGGCGACCTGGGCGCCCTGTTCCGGCCCAACTCCTCGGTGACCTTCGGCTTCGCCGCTCAGAACCTCGGGGCGGGGAGCAGCAAGGTCGCCCAGATCTCCCGCTTCGGGGCCTCCGGACGGCTCATGGAGATGCTCACCCTCTCGGCCGAGTTCAGCAAGGCCAGCGACAACGCCACCCGCGCCGGCATCGGGGCGGAGTTCACGCTGCCCGAGGACTTCCTCCAGGTGGGCCAGGTCCAGCTGCGTGCCGGCTTCCAGAACTCGGACGACATGGGTCAGGTGATGCAGAACGACCGCAGCTTCCTCTATCCGCTGGTCGGCTCCCCGCGCTGGAGCTTCGGCATCGGGCTTTACACCGCGCAGGCGTTCGGCTACGGCGTCGCGTTCGATTATTCGCTGATTTCCATGGGCGCGCTGGGGACGGCGGACATGATGTCTTTGAAGGTGAAATTCTGATAGACTCGGAGGAACATGCGTTTCGGACGCAGAGGGCAGGCCCTGGTGGAGTATCTGCTGATGACGCTGATGCTGTTGTTCATCTTCACCACGCTGTACCGCCTGCTCTCGTCGCAGACGAAGCGCCTGTTCACCAACGCCGGCGTAGCGATTCTGACCGCGTACTACTAGCGGTCGACCGATCGGGACGCTGACGGTATAAGGAGGGAAGGAACGCCATGACGAACGTGCGGAAGCTGCAGCAGTGGATCCGGAGCGAACGCGGTCAGAACACGGTGGAGTACCTGATGATGCTGGCCGTCATCGTGGGCGTCATCCTCGTGATCGGCAAGATGTTCAAGCCGCAGATCAGCCAGGTCTTCAACCAGATCATGGCCATGATCTCGGGCGCCGCGTCCACGGTCGGTTCCGGACAGTAAGCCGGCGGACGCCGTTCGGTGGCGCCGCCGTCCCCTTGGGGGACGGCGGCAGGGGGGAGGGGTGGTCAGGAGCGAGGTGCGCAGGGGCGGTCGAGCGCGCGGACAGGTGCTCATCGAGGTCCTGCTGATCCTGCCGGTGTTCCTGTTCCTCGTTTTCACGATCATGGAGATCGGACTGCTGGCCTTCCACACGATCCTTCTCCACCACGCCGCCTACGAGGCGGCGCGCATGGCGTCGCTGACGGCTCGGACGGTCCCGAGCGCCAGCTGCGCCGCGCCGCAGCTGACCAACGACTATAAGAAAGTCACGCAGGCGATGTTCAAATCTCCGAACGCCGCCACCGCCGTGATGTACGGGCCGATCCCGACTTTGCTGGACAAGCAGGAAGGCTGCATGAACTACGACGTGGCCATCGAGGTGCGGCGCGCCGTCCCGATGGTCTTCCCCCTGACGGGGGTCGTGCTGGGGAACACGCAGGGACGCAAGGCGCGCCTGCTCAAGGCGACGGTGCGCATGCCGATCGAACGGCCGCTTTTCAAGTAGGAGCTCGAGGAAAGGAGACGGCATATGGAAAAGAAAGGAATGATGATCCCGCTGGTGCTGGCCGTCGCCGCCGCGGCGCTCTATCTGCTCGTGCTCACGAGCCGCGAGAAGCAGCTCTCGAAGTCCTTCGAGAACGCGACGGTGCTCGTCGCCCGCGTCGACCTCCCCGAGCGCACGCTGCTCAAGGAGGACCTCGTGCAGACGCAGGCGGTCCCGCGCAAGTTCGTCTCCCAGGACGCCTTCGAGATCAAGACCCAGTCGGACATCAAGCTCATCACGAACCTCGTGACCCGCGTGCGCATCCCCAAGGGCAATCAGATCGCGCAGTCGCTGGTGACTTCCCTCTCCCCGACCGCCGGCCTGAGCGTGAAGATCCCCCCGGGCTACCGCGGCGCGGTCATCCCGGTCGAGAACGAGATGCTGAAGCTCATCAAGCCGGGGGACCGCATCGACGTGCTCGTCACCTTCGACGCGCTCATGCAGGACAGCCGCAAGGAGAAGGTCACGGCGACCATCCTCCAGAACGTGCTCGTCCTCGGCGTGGGCAGCAACCTCGGCCAGGGCATGGCGTCCAAGGATTTCGCCGACAAGGAGCAGAAGGAGCAGCAGAACGCGGCCTTCGCCGAGAAGGGCATCCTCAGCGTCGCCCTCAACCCCAACGAGGCGCAGTACCTCTCGCTGGCGATGAAGCAGGGCGAGATCACGCCGCTGCTGCGCGGCCTGGGCGACGTCGAGATGCACCCGATGGAGATGGCGAGCTTCCGAAAGCTTTTCCGGTGATCGCGACGCTCTAAACTCGCACGACAACGGTACGGCAACCATGGAACGGCAACAGAGGAGTGCGTGGAGGGAGGCGCGGAAAAGCGCCGGGCGGCTCGTCCTCGCGTTCGTCCTGCTCCTCACCCTTCCCCGGGCCTACGCCCAGGAAGAGGGCGGAGGGGGGGGCGGCGGAGAGGGCGGAGGCGAGGCCCAGGACGTGATGATCGCCGTCAGCGCCGACGTCGTGGAGATCAGCGGCTCGATCTCCAAGGACGTGGGCTTCAGCTGGGGGCCCTTCCAGACCGGCATCAACTTCGCCGAGAAGGCGCCCATCCCCGGGATCATCAAGATCGGCGACTTCGAGCGCCTCACGCAGCTGCAGACCTCGCTGAAGCTTCTCGAGACCGAGGGCAAGGCGCAGCTCCTCTCCAACCCCAAGGTCATCACGAAGTCGGCGACCCAGGCGAACTTCGTCGTCGGCGGCGACCAGCCCTATCCCGTCACCAACAACCAGGGCGTCGGCGTGGAGTTCAAGAAGTTCGGCGTCATCCTCAACATCCTTCCGGTGGCGAACCCGAACAAGAAGGATTACATCGACGCGCAGATGCAGCTGGAGGTCTCCAATCCCGACTTCTCGAAGCCGGTGACCGTCGGCAACACCGCGGTCCCCTCGATCGTCACGCGGCAGATCCAGACCGAGGTCGAGATCAAGAGCGGAGAGACCATCGTCATCGGCGGCCTGAAGTCGAGCAACAAGAACGTGACGCAGACGCGCATCCCCGTCATCGGCCGCCTGCCGATCATCGGACGCCTCTTCACCACGACCAGCATCATCGAGGAGCAGAAGTCGCTCTTCCTGTTCGTCACTTTCGAGATCGTCAAGTAGGAAGAACGCATGGCGAACGACCTCCCTCCGATGACCGGACCGGGCCCCCAGGGGGGGGCTCCGGGCTCCATGCCCCCCGTCCCGGCGGGCGGTTCGCCTCCGGTCCCGGCCGGGATGCCGCGGCCCGCGACGGCCACGCAGCCCCGCGTCAGCGGGCGCGTCGTCGTCTTCTCCGGACCCAAGGAGGGCGTCGGCAAGTCCACGATCGCCCTGAACCTCGCGCTCGCCTGGGCCGGTACGCAGAGCCGCAACGTCCTCATCGTCCACCTCGACCCGCTCTGCCGCAACGACCTCGCTTTTCAGCTCGGCCTGCAGCCGCCGACGCTCGCGAGCCTCACCCAGCTCGTCGGCAAGGACGTCGCGGTGCTCGGGAAGCTCCTCAAGGGCCGCATCCCCATCTCGCAGTGGGGCGTGGGCGTGCTGCCGCTCGCGGCCAAGCGCGCCGAGGTCCTCCAGGTCTCCCCGCACGTCGTCATCCCGATCCTCGAGAGCCTCTCGCAGTCCTACGACCTCTTCCTCGACGTCGACCCCTATTTCCCGATGCAGGTCTTCTCCTTCGACCTCGCGGACCTCGTGTTCTGGACCTGCCTGCCCCAGCGCAGCCACTTCGAGGCGACCTACTCGCTCTTCCAGGAATTCAAGGCCCTGCACTTCCCGCTCGAGCGCTTCGAGATCGTCCTCAACGAGGCGAACCTCCCCGGAGCGCTGGCGCCCAAAGAGGTCGACCGCTTCTTCGCGACGATGAACCGGCGGGTGCTCTCCTACATGCCCTGGGAGGACCTCCTCCCCGAGTTCGCGAACACCGGGCGCATCCTCGTCGTCGAGCAGCCCCATTCGGACTGGGTGAAGGCGCTGCGCCCGATGCTCGGCAAGGTGCTCGAGACGCGGCCCTCGCCGAAGGCCTGGAGCTACTCCTCGGTCGAGGACCACGAGTTCGCGGCGGGCTCCAACATGCTCTGGAAGGCCTCGGAGACCGCCGTCGGCGGACGCTCCGCCGGAGACGTCGAGGCGGCGAAGGGCAAGGCCGTCGCGAAGGCGGGCGACGTCCCGGCCTTCTGGGACGAGCTCAAGATGCGCATGCACGGCAGCGTCGTCACGGCGATGGAGACCGAGCGCATCCGCATCACCGAGTCGGAGGAGCGCAACGCCGAGATCCGCACGAAGATCGCCTCGATCATCGAGTCCCTGCTCCAGAAGGAGAGCAACCTCCCGCTCTCGCGCGACCAGCGCCAGCGCTTCGTCATGGAGCTGCTCGACGAGATCCTCGGCCTCGGACCCCTGGAAGAGCTCATGCGCGACACCAGCGTCAACGAGATCATGGTGAACGCGGCGGACAAGGTCTACATCGAGCAGAAGGGCAAGCTCGTGCTCACGCCCCTGCGCTTCCGCGACGAGGAGCAGATCATCCAGGTCATCAAGCGCATCGTGGCGCCCATCGGCCGCCGCATCGACGAGTCGGTGCCGCTCGTCGACGCGCGCCTGAAGGACGGTTCCCGCGTCAACGCCATCATCCCGCCGCTGGCCGTCAGCGGGCCGACGCTCACCATCCGGCGCTTCTCCAAGAAGCCCTTCTCCGGCGCGGACCTCATCCGTTTCGGCTCCCTCACGCCGGAGCTGCTCGAGTTCCTGCAGAACTGCGTGAAGATCCGCAAGAGCGTCATCATCTCGGGCGGTACCGGCACCGGGAAGACCACCTTCCTCAACATGCTCTCCTCGGCCATCCCCGAGGACGAGCGCATCATCACCGTCGAGGACACCGCCGAGCTCAAGCTGATCCAGGAGCACTGGGTGCGGCTGGAGAGCCGCCCGCCGAACATCGAGGGCAAGGGCGAGGTCACCATCCGCGACCTCGTGAAGAACTGCCTTCGTATGCGTCCCGACCGCATCGTCGTCGGCGAGTGCCGCGGCTCCGAGGCGCTGGACATGCTCCAGGCCATGAACACCGGCCATGAAGGCTCTCTCGCCACGATCCACGCGAACAGCCCGCGCGACGCGCTGACCCGCCTGGAGGCCATGTGCATGATGGCCTCGGCCGAGCTCCCCATCTGGGCCCTGCGCGAGATGATCGCCTCGGCCGTGCACCTCGTCGTGCAGATCACCCGCTTCCCGGACGGCGTGCGCCGCTGCACCTGGGTCACCGAGGTCACCGGCCGCGACCAGAACACGATCCTCGCGCAGGACCTCTTCAAGTACATCCAGACCGGCGTCGACGAGCAGGGCAAGTCGCTGGGCTTCTTCTCCGGCTGCGGCAAGCCGCCGCACTTCTATGAGGAGTTCAAGCTCGCCGGCGTCAACGTCCCCGTCGAGCTCTTCAAGAAGAACCCCGAGATGGCGCGCTTCGAGGCCCGCAATGCGGTCTAGCGCGCTGGCCGCGTTCCTGCTGCTCGCGCCGGCGCTCGCCGCGCCCGCCGCCGCGCAGTTCACGCGCCAGCAGATCAGCTACCTCGTCGACCCCAACGAGGGCGCCGAGGCGCGCGCGCAGTACATCTACCACTACTTCAAGAAGGACCGCGACCCGAACCTCAAGCCGCCGGCCTGGGTCGACGAGATCCTCGACGCGATGCTCAGCCGTCCGGTCTGGCAGGACCCCGAGGAGGGCATCCTCAACGAGGCGCAGCTCTGGCAGGCGCCGGTCTCCGTCCTCTATGAGTACTTCGAGCACACCCGCAAGACCTTCCCTCCGGAGTTCAACGGGACGCTCACCGCTCCCGGCGCCCTGATCAAGGACTACGAGGACAGCCGCGTGCGCTTCCAGATGGCGCTCGACCGCCTCTACCGAGCGCGCCTCGGAGACTCCCTCGGCGGCCGCGGCCGCGCGCTGCTCGCCTGCTACGACCTCATCCTGCGCGAGATGGAGTCCACGCTCGACGCGCTCACGAGCCAGGACCCCAAGCGCTACCAGGAATCGGTGATGGCCGTCGGAACCCTCACCCATCAGGTCTTTCAAATCCTGCACCGCGCTCCGCGCGGGTACGAGCCGCCCATGAAGCCCTCCGCGGCGGGACAGCTCGGGCCCCTCTTCCTCAAGCTCCTCGGGCTCACGTTCATCTTCCTCGCCGGCTGGCTCTACGGGCAGTCCAAGTCCGACCAGTTCTACGGGGAGATCGACCGCCAGATCGAGCGCGGCAAGCACTGGGCCAACGAGTTCAACCGGCAGTTCGTCACGGTCAAGGTGCAGTACATGATCCTGACGCCGATGGCCGTGGGCCTGCTGCTGGGCATCATCACCCTGAACATCTTCGGGCTCGTCATCTTCACGGCCGCCGGGATCTACCTCGGCATCCGCACCCCGGAGTGGGTGCTCACGGGCATCCGCCTGCGCCGCGGCAAGCGCGTCGAGGCCCAGCTCATGGACGCGATGATCCTGATGTCGAACGCGCTGAAGTCGGGCCTCGACATCGTCCAGGGCTTCGAGCTCGTTCAGCGCGACCTCGTGCCGCCGATCTCCGAGGAGTTCGGGCTCGTCATCAAGAACTACCAGCTCGGCACGCCCTTCGAGAAGGCCCTGCTCGGCATGGAGGAGCGCATCGCCAGCCGCCTGGTCTCCTACCTCATCAAGGCCGTCATCATCCAGCGCAGCGTCGGCGGAAACCTCACGAAGATCTTCGACCGCATCGTCGAGAACATCCGCGACGAGGGCAAGCTCGAAGAGAAGGCCCAGTCGCTGACCGCCCAGCAGCGCATCCAGGCGATCGTCGTCGGCATCATGCCCTGGGGCATGATGGGGCTGATGTGGATCTTCCAGCCCGAGGTCATGAACGCCTATTACTTCAGCGTCATCGGGCTCCTGACCATCGGCTTCTGCGTGCTGTGGATGTCGATCGGGATGGGGATCGTCCGCAAGCTGGCGGACATCCAGGTATAGGGCATGGACCTGAACCAGATCGCGCTCCTCGTCATCGGCTTCCTCGGCTCCATGGCCGTGTTCACGCTCGTGCAGCGGATCTTCGCGCCGCCCGTCGAGGAGCCGAGCTCGCTGGCGCGCATCGCCGGCAAGCAGCAGGGCGAGGTCTCTCCCTTCGAGAACCTCAACCCGCACGGCAGCCTCCTGGAGCGCATCGACTTCTTCCTCGTCCATCAGGCCCGCTTCGGGCCGCGTCTGGAGACGATGCACATGCTCATGGGCAAGCCCGAGAAGCCCAACCCGCTCCAGATCCTCCACTACAAGGAGCTTTGCGCGGTGGTGACGACGGGCTTCATCTACTTCATGACCGAGAGCGTCGTCCTCGCGGTCATCGTCGGACCGGCCGCCTTCTTCCTGCCCGAGATGTTCTTCAAGGGCCAGATCCAGGAGCGCCAGCGCCAGATCATCCGCAGCTTCCCCGCGCTCGTCGACCTCGCGGCTCTCACCATCGAGTCGGGCCTCGACTACATGAGCGCCTTCGACCGCATCATCGCCGCGGCGACGAGGAAGACCGAACTGGAACAGGAGATCGAGAAGACCATCAACGAGGTCTCGCTGGGCTACTCGCGGCGCGACGCGCTGCGGCGTCTGGCCATGCGCACCGGCCTGCAGGACGTGCGCAGCTTCGTCGGCCTCATCATCCAGTCCGACGAGCTCGGCACCAGTCTCGTCGACCTGCTGCGCAACTTCTCCGCGGACATGCGCTTCCGGCGCCTCAACGCCGCCGAGAAGGCCGCGGCGCAGGCGTCGACGAAGATGCTCATCCCGATCTTCCTCTTCATCTTCCCGACGGTGTTCATCCTCATGCTCGCCCCGATGGCGATGAGCATCTTCCAGAAGGGAGGGCTCGGCTTCTAGCGAGAGAAGACATGGCGCCCGAAACGAGGAGGCTCTCGAGGACGTTCGCCGCGGCCGCGCTCTGCGCGCTGGTCCTCGCCGCGCCGACCCAGGCCAAGAAGGACGAGGCCGCCGCGCCCACCGTCGAGGGGCTCTTCCTCGACTTCTCCAAGACCCAGCTCGGGACGCTCAGCACCAACGAGGCGAAGAAGAAGTACCTCTACACGATCCAGCTCGAGAAGTCGCGGATGATGCACCGGCTGCTGCGCACCGTCTACGAGAACGCCTACGAGCTCTACCGGCAGGGCGATTTCGACGGCTCGCGCGAGCTCACCGCGAAGATCCTCGCGATGGACCCGGCCTTCCAGGACGCGGCCATACTCCACCGGGCCTCCATCGAGCTCGACGGAGCTCCCAAAGCCCGGCTCTCCGAGCGGCGCCTCGTCGAGGACCGCTTCGAGGAGGGCATGGCCCTCTACCGGCAGGGCCGGCTCGTCGAGGCCTCCCAGCGCTGGGAGGAGGCCGTGAAGCTCGCCCCCGGCAACCTCAAGGCCCGCTATTGGCTGCGCAAGACGCGCAGCGAGCTGGCCGACGAGCACTTCCGGCGGGGGCAGAAGGCCTATCAGCTCCACCGCATGCGCGAGGCCCTCGACCAGTGGTACTCGGCGCTCGTCCTCAATCCCAAGTACCCGCGCCTCGTGGCCACCATCTCCCGCGTCGAGTCGGAGCTGCGGCGGCAGGAAGCCAACGACAAGCTCCAGCAGGCGCTCGGCCTCTACGGGCAGGGGCAGAGCGAGGGCGCGCTCAAGCTCCTCGACGAGGTGCTCCAGATCGAGCCCGGCGAGGCCAAGGCCCAGAAGCTCATCGGCGAGATCAAGCTCGAGATCGCCAACCAGCACGTGGCCGAGGGCCGCGAGAGCTACAAGGACAAGCAGTACAAGAAGGCCGTGGAGTCCTGGAACAAGGCCGTCGACTACGGCTACGACCCGCGCCGCGCCAACCTCCTCATCGCCCGGGCCAAGGAGCAGATGCAGAAGGACGCCGACCTCCGCAAACGCAAGGCCGAGGACGCCAAGCGCGCCGCCGCCGACGAGGAGCGCCGCCGCAAGGAGGAGGAGGAGGACGCCAAGCGCCGCGAGGAGGAGGAGGCCTCGAAGAAGAAGCTCAGCGCCGAACCCTCCGCCGACGAGGCCGCCAAGACCGCGGCGCCCGCGCCGAGCAACGAGGAGAACAAGAAGACCGCCATCAAGCACTGGAACCAGGGGCTCGTCTCCTACCAGAAGGGCGACTACACGAAGGCGCGCGACGAATGGCGCCTCTGCACCCAGTTCGATCCCTCCAACTCCGACTGCTCGGCGGGCCTGCAGCGCATCGACCAGACCTACGGAGGCGGACCGTGAGCGGGGAGGGGAGCCTGCCCAGGGGGATCTGGTACGCCACCGCCGGCTTCGCCGTCCTCACGGCGGTCGCCCTCGTCGTCGGCCTGCGCGTCGGCTCGCGCGTCATCCACGACGGCTCGCTCGACGGCCCGCCCGCGGCGGAGAAGCCGGCGGCCGCCGCTCCGGCCTTCACGCCCGCGCCTGCGCCGGCCCCGGCCGACGACCGGACCGCGGCGCAGCACTGGAACGACGGGCTCCTCGCCTACCAGCGCGGCGACTACGCCAAGGCCCGCGACGAGTGGAAGGCCTGCGTCGACGCCGCGCCGGAGAACGCGGACTGCGCCGCGGGCCTGAGCCGCATCGACGGGCTCTATCCGTCGGGGCAAGGGAAATGAAGCTCGCGACCAAGTGGTTCCTCTGGTACCTCTCCATCGGCATCTACGTCATGTGCCTCGGCGGCATCTTCTACTACAACCTGTTCAAGTGGACTTTCGACGAGAAGCTCAAGCAGGAGGCCATCGACCTGGTCAAAGCGCAGGCCTATCAGCTCATCCGCGGCTTGAGCGAGCGCCAGAGCTCGATCAAGATGGAGGAGTACCAGATCGTCAGCGAGGGCATCGCCAAGGACGAGCGCGTCGCGGCGCTCGTCTACTTCAACCGCTACGGCGAGGTGCGCTGGTTCAAGGACCCCAACTACATCGGCAAGCCTTTCGACGAGTTCACCAAGGCCATCCCGCTGCCCACCGATTCCGTCGAGCAGGCCTACCTCTCGAAGACCCCGAAGGTCCGGGCCGTCCCGGGCCAGCCGCTCTACGAGATCGCGATCCCCCTGGCCGTGCGCGGGGAGGTCGTGGGCATCGTGGACATGCAGGTCTCGCGCGAGAGCGTGCAGGAGGTCATCGGGCAGGCGATGCGCAAGTACGTGCTCGGCGCCATCGGCGTGCTGTTCCTGCTCGGCATCCCGCTCTATTTCTTCCTCCACCATTTCGTGATCAACCCCCTGCTCCACCTGCGCGACGCCGTCGAGGCCATCTCCTTCAAGAACCTCGACCTCAAGTTCCCGCCCCGGAAGGACGAGGTGGGAGACGTCGCCGGAGTGGTCGCGGTCTTCCTGCAGAAGGTGAAGGCCGACCGGGCGAACACGATGGTGCGCGAGAAGCAGCGCGGCGTGGCCGAGCAGCGCTGGTGGCAGTCCATCCTCACGACGATCGTCGCCAAGGCGCACCGGGCCATCGTCGTCGACGAGGACAACACCGTCCTCTACACCAACTTCCCGGTCGCCGCGACGAGCGACCCCAACGCGCGCCTGCACCTCCTCGACGTCATCGACAGCCAGCAGCAGGACGTCCTGCGCCTGGTCGGCGTCGCCCTCGACCGTCCCAACCAGGTCGTCGAGACCGACACGATGTTCCGCCAGGAGGCCTGCCACGTCCGCGCCGTCCACCTCGAGGAGGAGGGGGAGCTGCGCCGGACGCTCATCCTCTTCGAGCCCAAGAAGGCCGGTTCCCCCGGCATGCCCATGGTTTAGGCGTTTCCGGGGGCTGGGGGCGCCTATATACATCCTTATAGCCCTCTTGCGGAACGGGCGATTAACTGCTAAAAACAGGCGCAGGCAGAACATCCTCGTTCCGGGGGAATATGAGCTATAACATCCGCCGCATCGATCCGTTCTGGAAGGCCAGCCCCGTCGTCCTCGCGGTCGCCATCATCGGCGCCGTCATCGCCATGTTCGGCTACACCAAGGGCAACATGCTCATCGCGGGCGTGGGCGCTCTGGCGATGGCCGTGGGCGTCCTTCTCGCCGCCAAGCCGGCCCTCTCCCTCGTGCTGGGCTGCCTCGGCCTCTTCGGCGGGCTGGTCACCTTCGTCCTGATGCCCAACATGCAGACCGCCGACATGTCGCTGCCCATGAAGCTGCTCTCGACGCTCCTGTTCACCGTGCTCTACATGGTGCTCATGGACGCGCTCGTGCTCGTGGTCGCGGCCCTCTACAACTTCTTCGGCGGCACCCTCGGCGGGATCACGGTGGAGTTCGAAGGCGGGCAAGCGGAAGGGGAATGAGAGTCAACATCGTCTGCGCCGCGCGCGACCCGAACCGGGCCGGCGTGCTGCTGGAGACGCTCAGCCGCAACGGCTACGTCCTCACCGTCGTGCAGCGGGCCAAGGAGGTGCACGGCCTGCTCGCGCAGCGCGGCTGCGACCTGCTGCTCGTCGGACAGACCCTCACCGACGAGGACGGGCTCGCGCTCGTCAAGACGCTGCGCTCCCGCGGACCGACGCGGCAGCTCCCCATCGTGGCCCTCGTGGACCCCGTGGCGGCGCCTTCCTCGGGCAACGACCCCGTGCTGCTGCGGCGCCTGCCCGCGTACGGCTCGCCGGGCCAGCCCGCGCGCGCCACGGCTCCGGCCTTCGCCGGCGCGGCGGCCGGGGGCTCGAAGACCTCGCTGCGCCTGGCCTTCTTCCAGGCCGGCGCCGACGAGTGCCTCTCCCTCGACCAGGACGTGGCCGAGTGCCTGGCCCGCGTCAAGGCCGTGCTCAGCCGCGTCCTGACCAAGCCCCAGGAAGAGGTCGTCCGCATGGGGCCCATCGAGCTCAACCTCACGAGCTACACCCTCAAGGTCAGCGGCAAGAACGTGCCGCTCACCTCCAAGGAGCTCGATCTGCTCTACGTCTTCCTGAGCTCCCCCAACCGGGTGCTCAGCCGGCCCTACCTCATCGAACGCGTCTGGGGCTACAACTACTTCGGCTCGCCGCGCACCGTGGACGTCCACGTGCGGCGCCTGCGCGAGAAGCTCGGCAAGGCCGCGAAGCTCATCACGACCGTGCCGTGCGTCGGCTATAAGCTCATCCCGCCGGGGTCGGAGGTCTGACATGAACGCCGCCACGAAGCTCCTGATCATCGACGACGACGCCCATCTCAGTGAGAGCCTCGCCGAGGTCCTCGACATGGAGGGCTTCGAGTGCGTCCAGGCGGCCACGGCGAAGGACGGCATCGACGCCGCCCGCAAGCACAAGCCGAAGGTCGTCATCATGGACATCCAGCTGCCCGATTCCAGCGGCTTCCAGATCCTCCAGACTCTGCGCAAGGACTCCCGGGAGACCATCCTCATCATGATGACCGGGCGCTTCCTCTCCGCGGAGGAGAAGACACAGGGCTTCCAGCTCGGCGCGGACGAATACATCACCAAGCCCTTCGACCTGCAGGAGCTGACGGTCCGCATCCGCCAGCTGCTCTCCCGGGGGCGCGCCTAGCCGCTGAAGGACGTCGGTCCGACATCGTAGGAGAGGGCCATGGCGTCGACGGCCGTCCGGCGGGGAAGACTCGCCTATAAGTTCATCTTCTGGTTCCTCATGATCTCCATCGCGCCCATCGCGGTGGTGGGGTGGCAGCTCGTCACCATCTCCCAGAACGTCCTCAAGGAAGAATCGATCCGGAACCAGGAGTCCCAGGCCGTCGGCTTCTCCGAGACCGTCTACAACTACATCACGACCTTCAAGAACGTGCTCGCGGTCGCCTCGCGCCTGGAAGGGTTCTCGACGATGGACCCGGTCCAGCAGCAGCGGCACCTCAACCGCGTCATGCAGCAGCATGCCGCCTTCCTCGAGCTCTCGGTCTTCGACCTCAACGGCAAGGAGACGCTGCGCATGGGGCGCTTCCTCGGACCCGAGCCCGAGATGCGCGACTTCTCCGAGCAGACCTCCTTCCAGATCGCCCAGCAGGCCGGCGAGTACGTCGGCGCGCTCGAGCGCTTCCAGGGCCTCTACCCGACGCTGACCATCGCCGTCCTCATCCGCGAGACCAACCCCGCGCTCGCGGGCGCGCTCCAGCGCAAGGGCGTGCTCGTCGGAAAGATCTCGCTCAACGGCCTCTCCCAGATGCTCCACCAGCAGTTCCCCGAGAAGAGCCGCATGGAGGCCAGCGTCGTCGCCGTCGACGGCTTCCTCGTCGCGCACTCCAACCCCAGCGAGGCCTGGCGCCAGAACGCCCGCATGCCCAAGGAGATCCTCGACGTCATCACGACGCAGGTCTCCGAGAAGGGCGGGGGGCGCATCGAGCTCAAGGACGGCACCGCCGTGCTCGGCTCCTACGCCATCGTCAAGGACCTGGGCTGGGCCGTCTACATCCAGCAGCCGCTCGAGACCGCCTACCTCGCCGCCCACGAGATGCGCCGGCAGATCTACCGCGTCATCTTCTGGGTCATCGGGGTGACCATCCTGCTCTCGCTGGCCGTCGCCAGCCACATCACCCAGCCCATCCGCGCGCTCAAGCAGGCCGCCGACCGCCTCAAGGCCGGGCAGTTCGAGGACCTGCCGGAGATGATCACCACCAACGACGAGATCGGCGACCTCGCCCAGTCCTTCGTGCAGATGAGCGATTCCCTCAAGGAGAAGACGGGGGAGCTCGTGCACGCGAAGGAGGAGCTCGAGAAGTTCACGAAGTTCCTCGAGAAGCGCGTCGAAGCGCGCACCCGCGAGCTCAAGGCCGCCCAGGACGAGCTCATCAAGAAGGAGCGGCTCGCCGCGATCGGACAGATGGCCTCGGTCGTCGGCCATGAGATCCGCAACCCTCTGGCCGTCATCAACAATTCGACCTTCTTCATCAAGACCAAGCTGGCGAAGTCCGGCGTCCCCACGGACCCCAAGGTCGAGAAGCACATCTCGATCATCGAGAGCGAGATCAAGCAGGCCAACAGCATCATCAGCGAGATCCTCACCTACTCGCGCAGCCGCGAGATGAAGTGCGAGGTCATGTCGCTCAATCATTTCCTCGACGAGCTGCTCTCGATCTACCCCTTCCCCTCGCACATCGAGATCGTCAAGAACCTCGACGCGCGCGACCCCATCGTCGACATCGACCAGGACGAGATGCGTCAGGCGCTGCGCAACCTCATCGGCAACGGCGTCGAGGTCATGCCCAACGGCGGCCGGGTGACGCTGACCAGCGAGGTCGTCGACCGCGAGTGGGTGCGCGTCGACGTCTCCGACACCGGCAGCGGCATCCCGCCCGACATCCTCGAGAAGGTGTTCGCCCCGTTCTTCACGACCAAGGCCCGCGGCACGGGCCTCGGGCTCGCCGTCGTGCGCAAGGTCATCGATCGTCATCAAGGCAAGGTCGACGTCGAAAGCACGGTCGGGAAGGGCACGACCTTCAAGATCTTCCTGCCGCTGGCCAACAAGGGCGCGAACCCCGCGCCCTCCCAGGGCTCCGCCGGCGCTCCCGCGGCGCCGCCCCCCGCGCCCGCTCCTTCTCCCGCGCCCGCTCCGGAGAGCGCGCGCGTCATCCCGCAGACCCAGACGAGACCCACTTCATGAACGCCAAGATCCTTTGTGTCGACGACGACGCGCACCTGCGCGAGAGCATCCGCGACAACCTCGAGCTCGAGGGCTACACCGTCGCGGAGGCCGGTTCCGGCGGGGAGGCGATGAAGGCGGTCGTCACCGACTTCTTCGACGTCATCCTCATGGACTACAACCTCCCCGATTCGACGGGTATCGAGGTCATCCGCCAGATCCGCAAGGTCAACACCGACAGCCAGATCCTGATGCTGACGGCGCACGCCTCGCTGGACACGGCGCTCAAGGCCATCCAGGAGTCGGTCTACGACTTCCACGTGAAGCCCGTGGACTTCGACCACCTCAAGCGCGTCATCTCCAAGGCCATCGAGAACCTCCGCCTCCAGCAGGACAAGAAGCGGCTCGTCGAGGACCTTCGCCGCGCCAACGAGCAGCTCCTCTACCTCTCGAACATGAAGTCGAAGTTCCTCTCGATGTCGTCGCACGACCTCTCCAACTCGCTGATGACGCTCCAGGTCTCCTTCGAGATGCTCCAGCAGAGCCTCAAGCCGACCGAGGAGCAGAAGAAGCGGATCAACTACATCTCGAGCGGGATCTCGCAGCTCTCGCGTCTCATCGAGGACCTCGTGGACTGGGCCTCGATCGAGCAGGGCAAGTTCCGCCTCGAGAAGACCCCGCTCGCGCCCGCGAAGCTCGTCGAGGAGCTCCTCGGCGGACCGCAGGCGAAGGCGCAGCAGCGCGGCATCACGCTCAAAGCGGAGATCTCCCCGTCGCTGCCGACCATCGAGGCCGACCGACGGCGCCTGAGCCAGGTGGTCAACAACCTGCTCGAGAACGCGCTGCGCCACACTTCGAAGGGGGGGGCCGTCACCCTCCTCGTCGAGTCCAAGGGCACGGAGGTCCAGTTCGCGGTCCGCGACACCGGCGAGGGCATCGCACCGGCGGACCTGCAGAAGATCTTCGAGAGCTTCTATCAGACGAGCGGCGGGAACCAGGGCCGCCTCGGCCTCGGGCTCTCCATCTCCAAGGAGATCCTCCAGAGCCACGGCGGCCGCATCTGGGTGGAGTCGCCGGGCCTGGGGCAGGGAGCGACGTTCTACTTCACCGTCCCGGCGCAGAAGGAGAAGCGCGAGAAGGAGAAAAAGTAGAAGAAGGCGGCGCTTTTTTGATATCGTAGCGCCAGCCGTCCAACGGAGGGAGAATGGCAGGCAAGAAGAGACTCACGGTCCTCATCGCCGACGATCAGACGCTTTTCCGCGAGGGCATCAAGGACCTGCTCGAGAACGAGAAGTCCATCGAGGTCGTCGGGGAGGCCGGCGACGGCAACGAGGCCGTCCGCATGGCCAAGAAGCTCAAGCCCAACGTCATCCTCATGGACATCAAGCTCCCGCACATGGACGGCGTCAGCGCGACGCGGCAGATCCGCAAGGAGTGCCCCGACACCAACGTGCTGATCCTCTCCTCCTACGAGGACGAGGCGCACGTCATGGAGTCCATCCAGGCCGGCGCCAACGGCTACCTCTCCAAGATGCTCCCGGCCTCCGAGCTCGTCAACGCGCTCAAGACCTTCGCCAACGAGGGCGTGATGATCCCCCAGCCGGTCATGGGGAAGCTCATCCAGGGGCTGCGCCAGATGTCGAGCGCGACCGCCGAAGCCACGCTCGTGGCTCTGACCAAGACCGAGATCCGCGTCCTCGCGCTGCTCGGCCGCGGCCAGTCGAACAAGGAGATCGCCGCGACGCTCGGCTGCAGCGTCAAGACGGTCAAGAACCACCTCAACAGCATCTTCCAGAAGCTGGACGTCAGCAACCGGACCGAGGCGGTGGTCAAGGGCATCGAGATGGGCATCATCTCTGCCGAGGAGAGCGCCGCCCGCTAGGCGGAAGACTCCCCCGGGCACGGGACCCGACGCCGCAAGGCGTCGGGTCCCGTGTTTTATGGAGTTTGCAGGTCTCTTCCGGACGAATAACGCTTTCTCTTTTGACCATTCCCGGTTTTGGGCCTATAGGGGCCGGGGGGGGTAGGCCCTTTACCCGCTCCTCCTTGGGACCCCCGGCACAGGCGGCCGGGGGGGGCTCCCGGTACAATAGGGGGGAACGGGGGTGGTCTGTCCCCCGGATGGAGAAGAGATGAGAAAGCACGGAAGAGCCGGGCAGCGGGCGGATGGGCTCCCGCGTTGGGCCGTTCCCGTTTCCCTGGAGCGGCCGAAGGTCCATCTTCAATCCAGCGACGACGGACAGGCGTTCCTCTGGCGCATCGGACGGGCCCCCGCGGCCGGGACGGCGCGCTAAGTGAGATCCCATCGGGCGGGACCCCGCGTCCTGCGGTCCGCCCGAGCCGCGGCATTGCTTCTCGCCCTCTGCCCCGCGGCGGCCGCTTTCGGAGCCAACCCCACGATGTCCGACGACTTCACGGGCATCATGACCTGGCTGACGAAGCAGACGGCCGAAGGACTGGCCTTCAACGCCGGCTCCACCTTCGATCCTCCCAACGAGATGAAGGTCTGGCGCATGCAGCCGGACATCAGCTTCGGCATCGGCGTGCTCCCCTACGACAAGACGGTGTTCCCGGCGATGCACGTGCAGGCCCTCGCCGACAAGAACCCCGGCGCGATGCTGCCCGACAAGGTCGCCTTCCCGAACCTGACCACTCACCTGCGCCTCGGGCTGCCCGGCCGCATGGACCTCGGACTGCGCCTCGTGAACGTCACCATCCCCAAGGGCTACCGCCTCAGCGAATCCACGAAGGGCGACGGGCAGATCAACACCGTCGGCGTATCCGTGCGCAAACACTTCTTCGGCGGCGGCCGGCCGACCCTGAGCCTCACGGGCGCCTTCAACCGCGTCTACGGGCTCTTCAACTTCCGCAACGAGTTCAAGGACGTCGAGCTCACTCCGGGCTTCATCGCGAGCAGCGTCAACACCGGCCGCCTCGAATGGGACGTCCGCAGCTACGGCATGAACGCGACGCTCAGCCAGACCTACGGGCACTGGACGCCGTTCTTCGGCATGGGCCTCAACCACATGGTCGGCTCCGTCTACGGGCACCTGCGCGCCGACTGGCAGACGCCGCTCATCTCGCCCTCCTATGGCGAGGCCAGCGGCAAGCCCGAACCCTATCAGGGGCGCCTGATCTTCGGCGCCCAGCACGACGGCGCCTTCCCGAGCTACTTCGTCAACTGCGAGGTCAAGGCGATGGGGACGCAGGCCTTCCGGGGCTTCGTCCTGATGGCGGGCGTCGCGGCCCCCTTCCGCATCGGCGCCGGCAGCGCGAAGCTCTCCAAGCACAACCCCCATGCCCTGGAGTTCGAGCGCCACGAGCTGGCGCTCAAGAGCTCCGAGGACCGGGAGCCGGCGGGGAAAGCGGTCCAGCGGTCGCTGCGCTCCGGCTGGGTGCCGGAGAAGGAGAGCCGCTCCCTGCGCCTTCCGCGCGTGAGTCCGGAAAGCGGCCGCCGCTACCGCGCCGCCGAGACGCCGACCGAGGAGCCGAGCGTCCCCGGCCAGAGCGCGCCCGATTTCTTCTTCGTCCGATGATGAAACGAGCCCTCGCCGTCCTGCTCGCCGCTCTGATGACCGCCCTGGCCCCGGGGTTCGGTCCTTACGAGCTGCTCGCCCAGCAGGTCGTCGCGGCGCCGGCCGCCCAGGGCGTCCAGGTCCCGGTCGTCCCGGTCCTGCCGGTCGGGGTCGGGGCCGTCCAGGGCGCCCTGACGGGGAACTCCTCCCTGAACGCTTCCGCGGTCCTTCCCGCGCTCTCGCCTCTCCCGGTCGTCTCCGCCGCGCCCTCCGTGCGGACCTCCGCGGCCGCCTCGGAGGCTTCCCTTCCGGCCGTTCGGGTCCCGGCCGCCGCGGCCTCCGTTCCCGGCGCCGTGGTCCCCGTCGCCGCGGCCGTCGTCCCCGCGCGCGCCGTCGCGGTCGTCCCGGGGAAGGTCCTCCCGGCGGAGTTCAAGGACGCCGTCGGGAACTCCGCGGCGACCGCGGCCGCCGCGCAGGAGCCCGTCCGCCGCTCCCTGCTCTCCAGTCTGAGGCTGCCTTCCCTCCTGGGCTTCCTGCGGTCCGGCGCGGGCGTCGAGGAGTCCCGCCGCCTGGCCGAGACCGAGTTCGTCCGCCGCGCCGGCGGCGCGGACGCCGCGGACGCCGGCGCACTCGCGGGCGCCGTCGAGGGCTCCGCCGCGTCCGTTCCCTCCGCCGTTTCTCTGCGTCCCGGCCTCTCCGGGAAGGAAGCCCCCGCCGCTTCGACCCCGGCGCCGCAGACGCATCCAGTCCTACGCGCCGCGGATCCCGAGGCGAAGGCCCGCTACCGCTGGGCTTTCTTCCCGATCGTCATGGCCGCGCTCACAGCGGCGCTCTGCGCGGCCTCCGTCGGCGTCCCGCTGTTCTCCGGCTGGGCCGCGGTGCACGTGCTCTCGACCGCCTCGCTGCAGAGCTTCTGGGCCGCGCTCGTCGGAGAGCTCGTCGTCGACGCCTCCGCGGTCATCGCGACGCTCTCCGGCCTCGCGACCGCCGCGCTGGCCGCCTGGGGCGTCTACGACCTCGCGACCTTCGCCTGGACCGTGACGCGCGGCGGCCAGGTGAGCGACGAGCAGTTCTGGATCTTTGCGAAGGAGCATCTGCAGTCGATGGGCCTGCACCCGAGCGTCATCTCGGGCCTCCTGGGCTACGCTCCGGGGCGCGGCATCCTCAAGGTCTATCGTCCGGCGGGCGGGCGCTTCAGCGGCTTCGCCTTCGGCCTCACCCAGGGCGGCTCCATCTACATGCGTCCCGAGCTCGCGTGCTTCCCCTGGCTCTTCCGGGCCGCCCTCAAGCACGAGCTCAGCCACTTCCTCGGCCGCGGCTCGCGCGCTCCGCCCGCGCCGCGCTCGGGCCTCGGCGGCTTCTTCCATTACATGGTGGACGAGGCCCACGCGCGCATCAGCGAGCTCGCTTCGAGCCGCACGCTGCGCGAGATGCGCATGCCGGTGCTCGACCGCGTCCTGCGCGAGGCCCAGATCTCCCTGCGTCTGCGGTCCCCCTACGACGTGCTCCTCCTCTCCCCATCTTCCGACGAACTGCTCGATCCGTCCCTCTACCGCGAGCTCTCGGACGGGAAGGCCCGCGTACACGGGCTCTGGGAAGTCGAAGGGGAGAAGGGCGCCGAGCTCCGCTGGATGGACGGCCTCGCCGTCCCCACGGAGAAGAACGCCGTCCCCGCGGGCCCCTCGGCGCTCCGCCGCCTCCTCAACGATCGCCTCAAGCAGAGCGGCCGCTACCGCGTGGTCGTTCTTCCCGGGATGCACGCGACCCTCCCGCAGGCGGGCACCTACGACCAGATCAAGCTCGAGCAGGCCATCAAGCTCCTCGACGAGATCTACACCCTCTCCCTGAAGAACAAGACGGGAGAGGAGGAGGGCTTCCGGCCCGGCGGGCCCGAGGCCCGGCGCCTGCAGGCGCTGGCCGACAACGCCGGCGTGCGGGTCGACCGGAACCGGATGCAGTCCAGCGACGGGGTCGAAGAAGTCCTCTCCCAGCTCAAGTACGAATACGCCCAGACCCGCATCGAGGGGCTCCCCCTCGTCGACACGCTGAAGGCGGCCTACGACGCCCTCGAGGACCGCGGCGTCGTCCTCATGCCCTTCGCCGAAGGGGACCCGGGGGTGACGACGGTCGAGCGCATCCTGCGCGCCTGGGTCGGACGCCAGGAGGGTTCCTTCCAGGTCCGCCGCGTGGACCTCGCCGAGGGCGGGCACGTCCTCGTCGCGCGCAAGCTCGAGCCCCGCGTGAACCTCTGGCTGACCCTCCCGCAGGGCGCCTCCCGCATCCGGGTCTCCGAGACCAACCTCGACACGGACCCCGAGGCCATGTCCCAGGACGACGTGATGCGCCTGCTCGGCTTCTCCGATAAGGACATGAAGGTCTTCCAGCGGGCGGGGCTGCGCGTGCGCCACGTGTTCGGCGACGACGTCGGCCAGCAGCGCATCTACGTCAGCGTGCTCAAGCCCTTCTCCAAATTCCTCAAGCGCTACACGAGCTCCGACGGGGCGCGCCTCACCGCTTCCCAGGGCGGCTACCGCCTGCATCTCATCGAGAGCGGCACGCTCCAGAACGTGAACCCGGTCTGGAAGCTCCGCATCCGCGGCGAGGGCGGGCGCATCTACGACATCGACACCGGCCTCGACACGACGCACCCCGACTTCGCCGACCGCCTGCTCAAGTGCATCGATTTCGTCAACGAAGGCCCCGAGGACTGGATCGGCCACGGCACGCACAAGGCCGGCATCTCCTACGCCAACGGCACGATCTACAAGGGCATGGCCCCGGCGGCCGAGGGCCGCATGGGCAAGGTCTTCTCCCAGTCCGGCTTCGGCGCCTCCGACGGCGACATCATGGCCGCCGCGGTCGACGCGATGAAGTGGGGCGCGGACGTCATCAGCCTCAGTCTCGGCAGCCCCGGCTCCTCCGACTCCCCGCTCGCCGAGTTCTTCTCCAAGCTCATGGAGAAGAAGAACGAGGCCGGCGAGTCCCCCATCGGGACCGGCTCGGCCGGGAACTCGGGGCCCTTCAACCGCACGCTGAGCCAGCCCTCGGTCGGCGCCAACATGATCGCCGTCGCCGCGGCCGCCAAGAGCCTCGACGACGGGGTCCCCGAGATCGCCTTCTACTCCTCCGTCGGGCCCGCGGCCGACAACCGCTACGGCGGACTGCGCCGCCTGCGCATGAAGCCCGAACTCACCGCGCTCGGCGGCGACGTCACGACTCCTCCCGGCGCCACGGACGTCTACGCCCACGGCATCGAATCGGTGAAGTCCAAGGACATGCCCGCCGGACCCTCCGACGCGAAGGACGGCCGTCACACCCGCATGTCGGGGACCTCGATGTCGAACCCGCAGGTCGCCGGCATCGCGCTCCTCGTCAAGCAGGCGGTGAAGGCCGGCCTCGACAAGGCCTCCGCGGCGTATGCCTGGTTCATGGAGCACCTCCCGTTCTCCATCAAGATGGTCCTCATGCGCTCGTCGGTCGATATGCGCGTCCCGGTCTTCTTCCAGGGCGCCGGCTTCGTCGACGCGATGGGGGCGGTGAAGCTCGCCGTCGAGACCTTCGGCGCGGCGCTCGGCCTGGCGCCCCTGCGGATGCTGCGCACGATGGCCGCCGCCGCGGGCCTCGCCGCGGCCCCCGCGCAGGCGCAGGAGGCCTCCTGGGCCTGGCTCGAGCGCGTCGCCGGGGTGCAGGCGCTCGAGGACAAGGCCTATCAGGAGGCCGAGACCGCTCGTCAGAACGTCATCGAGAAGGCGCGCCAGCAGGTCGCCGCCGCGGAGAATCCCGAGGATCCCGCCCCGCCCGAGAAGGATGAGGGCGAGACGAACTCCCCCGAGGCGCAGGCCGCGCTGCAGAAGCGCTTCAACGAGGTCCGCGCGGAGGTCGCCCCGGCGCTGCGCTCGGCCCTGACCGACCCCGTCTGGCTGGTGCGCTTCTACGCGGCGTTCGCGCTGCTCAACCTGAAGTCCCCGGAGGCCGCGCTCGACCTCGTCGACGCGGCGCTCAACGACGACGACGGGCGCGTCCGGCAGATGGCCTTCCTCGCGCTCGCCGAGACGCCGAGCTACGCGGCCGACGAGCTCCTGCGCAAGGCCGTCTCCGACGCCCGCGCCGACGTGGGAGTCTACGCGGCCTACGCGCTCGCGCGCCACGGCGACGCCTCCCACCTCGACCGCATCCACCTGGAGATGCAGAACGCGGACAAGAAGGTCCGCTTCACCGCGGCCTGGGTCGCCGGCCAGATCGGGAGCCGCGCCACGACCCTGACCTCCGACGCGCTGGCGAACCGGATCGGCAAGGAGGACGAGCGCGGGAACATCCGGCACCTCGCGGCCGCCTCGCTCACCGAGATCGTCAACATCAACTCCGCCGCGGTCTCCGACAACGCCGTCGTCGCGATGCTCGACGCCTCCGGGCCCCAGAACTTCGCGCTCACCCGCACGATCTCGAAGTTCTTCAAGACCGCGACCCGCCTCAACGTGTTCAAGGCGCGGCTCAAGGCCGACCCTCTGCACGGGCCGGTCGCCGCCTTCATACAGAAGCACAAGGCCGCCGCGGCCAAGCCCGGCGCGCTCGGAGAGATGGTCCAACTGCTCGCCCGCATCCTCAACGTCCCGCTCGACCTGCCGACCCCCGCCCCCGACAAGGGAGGAGCCGGCGTCGCCGGCGTGGACCCGAACCTCGGGCCCATCCACCTGCTCGTCGAGATGCCGAAGACGGCGGCGCTCAAGGGCGCGGCCGCGCCGCGCATCGAGCGCTACCGCGACTACCGCAGCGAGCCGCTGAAGGCCGAGAACGCCTCGACCGCCGACTTCGGCCTCGAGCCGCAGCTCCTCGGACGCTTCGAGGCCCGCCTCCAGGTCGCGATGCCCGTCTCCCAGACGGTCTGGGTCAACATCCCGGAGAGCAGGGTCGTCGCCTTCATCGCCGAGCTCGAATCGAAGGGCTTCCGCGTGCGGCGCGCCAAGCCGGTCTATGGCCTCGTCCACGAGACCGGCCCGATGTCGGGGATGCCGGAGATCCGGAAGCAGGGAGGCCCGACCGGCAAGGGCGTGCTCGTCGCCTACCTCGACGAGGGCGGCGACACCGCGCACCCGGCCCTCGGGGCCGACCGCATCAAGTTCAAGAGCAACTTCTCCGGCGAGGGCGGCGTCGCGGAGGTCGAGACCGAGAGCATCGGGCACGGCACGCACGGGATGGGCATCGTCGGCGCGCGCAGCGTCGACGGCTCCCCCTACGTCGGCATGGCCCCCGACGTCGACTTCGCCGTCGGCAAGGTGCTCGGCGCCAACGGCGGCACCGATGCGATGGTCATGGCCGGGATGGAGTGGGCCGCGAGCCTCGTGGAGGACCCGCTCAAGACCCCGGTGCTCGTCAACATGAGCCTCGGCGGGCCCGGCACTCCCGAGGACCCGCTGAGCCTGCTCGTCAACAAGCTGCGCCTTCGGAACATCACGGTGGTCGCGGCCGCCGGCAACGAGGGCCCCGGCGAGGACACCATCGGGGCGCCCGCCGCGGCCGCGCTCGCCATCCGCGTGGGCGCGGCCGACAAGAAGAAGAACCTGACCTTCTACTCCTCGCGCGGCGTGCCCGGCAAGCTCGACATCTCCTGGGTGGACTTCGGCGGCGGCGTCTCCTTCGGCCTCCCGAACCCCTACGAGATCGTCTCGACGCTCGCGACCCGGCTCGCCCAGAGTCTCGCGGACGCGCCGACCACCGAGCAGTGGAAAGGCCAGCCGCTTTACCAGTACATGTCGGGCACCTCCATGGCGGCGCCGCACAGCACAGGCAAGCTCGCGGCGCTCATCGAGCGCATGGCCGCCGTCATGAAGGAGAAGTTCGGCTCCCTGCCCGACGGCTACAGCTTCTTCCTCGAGGGCATCGTGCGCGACACCGCGGACCCGATGTTCGGCAAGTCCTACGAGGTCGGCGCCGGGCTCTACAACGAGACGAAGGCGCTGGCGGCGCTCGACGAGGCGCTCAAGGACCCCGCGAAGGTGAAGGCGGAGTCCGAGGCCCTGATGGCGCGGGCGCGCGCGCAGTACGGCGACCAGCCTTCGAAGCCGGCCGAGGGGAAGAAGGTCAACCCCTTCAAGGCCGCGGCGCTCGTCGTGCGCGACTGGATCCTGCCGTCGATGGCCTTCTTCGCCTTCCCTCTGCGCTGAAGGACCCGGCCCTCCCTGCGCGAAGCGCCGCGCTCGGAAGGCCTCACGCTCTCCGTCTTCTTCCGCTTCCCGGGGCTGGTCTCGGACGGCCGCCTGCTCGCGCTCGGCTCCGGCGGCTGGCTCGCGAAAGGGCTGCCGCTCGAGGCGATCGCCGACTAGGAGTCCGTCCGAGTAATAGCGTGCGTTTTGGGGGCCCAGCTTCGGATTGGATGCAAGGAGCGACGAGCGAGCATAGCTGAAGCTATGTGAGCGAGGAGCGACGCCGCAGACGGCCGAAGATGG
>JBAZVI010000008.1 GCA_041660925.1 Elusimicrobiota bacterium | reverse complement strand
GCGCCCGCCGCCGCGCCTGCACCGGCGCCCGCCGCCGCGCCTGCACCGGCGCCCGCCGCCGCGCCTGCACCGGCGCCCGCCGCCGCGCCTGCACCGGCGCCCGCCGCCGCGCCTGCACCGGCGCCCGCCGCCGCGCCTGCACCGGCGCCCGTCGCCGCGCCTGCACCGGCGCCCGCCGCCGCGCCTGCACCGGCGCCCGCCGCCGCGCCTGCACCGGCGCCCGTCGCCGCGCCCTCGCCGGCCCCGACGCCTGCGCCCGCCGTCCCGCCGCCGGCCGCGCCGGCCCCCGCCCCTGCGGCCGCGGGCCCGACGGGGGGCCTGCGCGTCGTCCCGGTCGAGACGCCGCCGGACGACCCCAAGAAGGTCCCCGTCGCGCAGATCCGCCGCCTCGCCTTCCTGTTCGGACCCGGACAGGAGGCGAAGTGCGCCGAGTTCGAGAAGTTCCTGCGCAACACGGCGCTCAAGCTCTCGAAGAAGCCCCTGCACATCCGCAGCGCCCTCTTCGCCGAGGTCGGGGAAGGGGCCGCTCCGGAGGCCGTGCTCGAGGCGATGAAAGCCGCCGGCGCCGTGGGCGCCGTCGGAGTGCTCTCCGGACTCTCCGACGCGCGGGTCGGGGAGCTCCAGGAAGTCTGCGCCAAGGCCGACTTCTTCTTCCGCAGCGTGCCGCTCGACCAGACGCAGAAGCGGACGCTGGCGATGGACATGATGCTCGAGCTCATGCTGCTGAAGGCCGGATGATCAAGCGCTGGAGCATCGAGCCGGCCCCGACCGCCCGCGACTCCCGCCGCCGCCGGCTCTTCCTCCACGCCGCCCTTTCCGACGTGCAGGGGCTCATCCGCAAGTTCGGCTCCCTCTGCGGGAGACCGAAGAAGGAGGGCGGGCATTCGCACTGGACCTACAGCCTCGGGCTGAGCGCCGCCGACGAGGGGGCGGTCGAGGCCCTTCGGGCCGAGCTGAGCGCTCTCTGCCCCGCCGAAGGAGCCGCCGGCGCGGCGAAGGCGCCGGAGGCCGCTGCGGCCGTCAAGCTCGAGCCGTCGGCGCCGAAGACCCCGCCGGTGAAGCTCGAGCCGCCGACGACGAACGCCGCGCCGGTCCCCGCGCCCGCGGACCTGGGCCTGGTCTCCCTCTTCGACGACGCTCCTGCGGGCCTCACGTCGGCGGGAGCGGCCTCCCCGCCTCCCGCGGCGACGCCGGCTCCCATGAGCGAGCCCGCCAAGGCCGCTCCACCGGCGGAGACGAAGTCCGGGATGCCGCCGATCAGGCTGCGGACCGAGCCGCCCAAGCCCATCGAGCCGCCGAAGGAGGCCCCGGCCTCCTGGTCCGTGGTCCCGCCCAAGGCCGCGTCCCCGTCGGCGGTCCCCGCCCCCGCGGCGGTCCGGGGCGCGCCCATCCCCGCCGGACCGGCTCTCTCCGCGGCGTGCGTGGAACCCCGCGCGGACATGAGTTTCGACAACCTCCTCGTCGGCTCGTTCAACCGCTTCTCCCACGCCGCGGCCGCGTCCGCGGCGTCCAACCCCGGCGAGCTCTATAACCCGATCTTCCTCTCCGGAGGCCCGGGCACGGGGAAGACCCATCTTCTGAACGCGGTCGCCCGTCAGCTCGCCGGGCAGTATCCCGGAGAGAAGATCTGGCTGACCTCGGGAGGCCGGCTCGCGGCGGCCGCGGCCGCCGCGGAGACGAACGGCCGCAGCGGCGAGCTCGAGGCGCTCGCGCGCGACGCGCGCGCCCTGCTCATCGACGACGCGCATCTCATGGAGTTCAACGACTCCAACCGCGCCCTCATCGTGAAGATCGTCCACGCCTTCATGGACGGTCGTCGGCAGGTCATGATGACCTCGGCCTATCCCGCGCGCCTGCTCGGCGCGCTCGAGCAGGCCCTGCAGCTGCGCTTCAGCTCGGGTTGGACCGGCGACCTGAAGCCCCCGGCCGGCGACCAGCAGGTCGAAGTCCTGCGGCGGCTCTTCCAGAAGACCGGCTTCGACATCTCCTTCGAGGACGCGAACGGGCTCTGCACGCGGCTCGGGGGGACGCTGGCCGAGGCCTCGCTGCTGGCCCGCCGCCTCTTCCGCATGCAGGAGCTGCTCACGCAGGCCCAGCAGCCCGTCGCCCTGCAGGACATGGTGAACGCGGTCATGGCCGCGCCCACGGCGGCGCCGCCGATCCCCGAGGAGGTCCAGGCCGTGCTGGCGGCCAAGACGCTGCTGCTCGACGGGCCCGAGGCCGCGGCGCTCTGCTTCCCCGTCGGGCTCGAGGACTACGCGCGCTTCGGCCTGCGCCGCGTCCAGGACACGGCCCGCCAGAACGGCTGGCCCTGCCCCCTCAAGGTCGGTCCCCTCTGCATCTACGACCCCTCCCAGGTCTTCGGCACCCCCTACGTCGTCGCGGGGGCTCTGCGCGCCGCCGGCGCGCGCACGGCGCTCCTCGTCGGACCGCCTCCGGGCAGCGACCTCGCGCAGCGCGAGGACGAGTTCCACTATGCCGTCGGCCACCTGAGCGCCGACGCCGGCGTCGCGCTGGGCTGGTTGCCGCTCTCCCTGCTCAACGACCCCGGGACCGTGTTCCGCGCCTACCTCGACGTCTCCGAGGCCCTGCGTTGAGCCCCTCGACGCCGCTCGGGGCGCTGGCGGCCGGGACCGCCGCCGCGGCGCTCTGCGCGGCCGCCGCGTACTGGTGGGCCCGCTTCCGCCTCCTGCTCCCGCTCGACCGCGCGCTCTTCCTGGAGCGCGAGCGCGCGCTCGGACTGGGCGCCTTCGCCCGCGAGCTCCTCTCGGACCCGGGAGAGCCGGAGACCCCTCAGCTGCTGGCCGGCGCGCTGCAGTCCGGCGGGGAGGAGCTGGGCCGCCGCTTCGAGAATCTCCACCTCTGCCTCTGGTACCGCATGGGCCTGGGGGGGGCGTTCTCGAACGAACGCGCCGAGCTCGCCCTGCGCACGGGCTTCCTCGCGGCGCTCGAGCCCGTGGACCTGGAGTTCCCCGTCGAGGTCTGGGAGCGCGCCGCGCGCGAGGGGACGGTGCTCTGGAAGGAGGACCTCCCCGAGGCCCTGCGCGAGCGTCTCGCCGCCTGCGGCCTGCGCGCGCTGCGCCTGAGCGCCTGGGGGACGCCCGGGCGGGTCTGGGGCCTGCTCGGCGCCTTCGACGCGGACCCCGCGGCCTCCTCCCTCGGGGAGGGGGCGGGCGCGCTCGACATCCTCACCGCCCACTGCGGCGCCCTCGCCGAGCGCGCCGCCCGCTCCTGGGAGCAGCGGCACGCGCGCGAGCGCCTCGAGGGCGGCCTTCACTTGACGATGCGGCGGCTCGACGAGACCAACCTCCAGCTCATCCAGAAGACGCGCGAGCTGCGCACCGTGCAGGAAGTCACCGAGGCCATCAGCGAGCACCCCGACCAGCCCGACGTGCTCGGGGCCATCGCCTCCACCGTCGCCAAAGCCCTCGAGGCGGACGTCTGCGCCTTCCTCCTCCTCGACGACACGGCCGGCGATCTCGTGACCCAGCCCGGAGCCTTCGGCCTCGAGGACGACGAGGGCTCTCTCTACCGCATCTCGCTGAAGAACGAGATGGCCTCCTCGGTGCGGGTCTTCCGTTCCGGGCAGGCGTTCATGACCGGCGACGCGCAGAACGACCCGCGCGTCCTCGCGCGCTACGCCCGACTGTGGCGCTGTCACTCGCTCGCGGTGGTGCCGCTGAAGATCGAGGCCCGCCGCATCGGCGTCATGCGCGTGGGGAGCTTCCGCAAGAACTTCTTCAACGAGAGCCATCTGCAGTTCGTGCGGGTCATCGCGGAGGAGGCGGCGGTGCTCATCGAGAGCGCGATGATGACCAAGCGCCTGGCCGAGATGAACCGCCAGCTCGCGCACCTGCACCGGCTCAAGGACGACTTCGTCTCGACCGTCAGTCACGAGTTCAAGACGCCGCTGACGACGATCACGGGCTTCCTCTCGGTGGTCCTCGACGAGGAGGCGGGCCCGCTGAGCAAGGACCAGCGCCGCTTCCTGACCTCCTGCAAGGCCGCCTCGGAGCGCCTGCGTCTGCTCGTCAGCGGCCTCCTCGACATCTCCAAGCTCGAGGGCGGCCTGCGCATGGAGTTCGCCTCCGTCGCCCTCGACGACCTCGCGCGCCTGGCGGTGGAGAACCACCTCTGGGACGCCGAGAAGGGGGGGGTGAGCGTGATCTTGGAGGCCCCCAAGCGCCTGCCGCCCGTGCACGGCGACGAGAAGTGGCTCGCCCAGGTGCTCGACAACCTGCTCTCCAACGCCGTCAAGTTCACGCCGAGGGGCGGGAAGGTCGAGCTCGCGCTCGAGAACAAGGGGGAGTGCGTCGAGGTCCGCGTCTGCGACAGCGGCATCGGCATCCCCGAGGAGGACCGCGAGCGCATCTTCGAGAAGTTCTACCGCGGGAAGAACCGCGAGAAGCTCCGTACGCCGGGGACGGGGCTCGGGCTCGCCATCTGCCGCTCCATCATCGACAAGCACGAGGGGCGCATCTGGTTCGAGTCCGAGGCCGGGAAGGGCACCCGCTTCTTCTTTCAGGTCCCCGTGTCCAAAGTCGCCTTGCAGGAGCGTCCGGATAAGCTAAAATCTGAAGGTCGTCCTTCGGAGGGAGAGAACACATGAAGAGCATCAAGATCATTGCCGCCGTCCTCGTCTGCGCCTTCGTCGCCGTCGGCTGCGGCAAGAAGATGGTCAAGGACGGACGCGTCACCGACACCATCAAGCAGGACATGGTCAAGGGCAGCTACATCGAGGCCATCGGCATCGGCGCCTCGGATCCGGCCCTGCCGACCGACACCCAGCGCAAGGCGCTGGCGCGCGACGCGGCCATCGTGAAGGCCCAGTACGAGCTGCTCACCCTGGTCAAGGGCGTGCAGATCGAGGGCGGCATCACCGTCGAGCGCGCGATGGAGACGGACTCCAAGCTCCAGGCCACCGTGAAGGAGTGCATCAAGGGCGCGGAGATCGTCAACACCGAGTTCACCAAGGACGGCGGCGCCGTCGTCACCCTGCATCTGCCGAAGGTCCGCCTCGAGCAGATGATGGGCGTCAAGTTCAAATAGAGCCTCGACCCCGTCGCGGCGCCGGTCTTTCCCCCCGTCGGGGGAGGCCGGCGCCGTCGGCGAGTCGGATCATGCTTCGAAGACTCCTCCTGATCTCCTTGGCCGGCGGCCTCTGCGCCTGTTCCGGCGGCCGGCTCTCGCTGGCCCCCGGAGAAAAAGGGGAGGTCGTCGAATCCGAGGGCTGGGCCCCCGTCGACGCGAAGGACGCGCTCGGGACCAAGACCCGGGCGCTCGCCGAGGCCCAGCGCAAGGCCGTGGAGCGGGTCGTGGGCGTCTACATCTCCGCCAAGACCCGCGTCGCCCAGGCCGTCGACGTGGACCAGAACATCCTCGCGAAGGTCGGCGGCTACGTCCGGAAGTACGACGTCCTCTCCGAAAGGGAGGAGGGCGGCTTCCATAAGACCCGCATCAAGGCCGTCGTGCTCTACGAGAAGGTCGGGGAGGACCTGCGCAAGGCGGGCCTGCTCGGCCGCAGCCCCGCCGCCGGGAACCCCAAGATCGTCGTCCTCATGGCCACGCGCGGCGAATACGCCGAGTCGGCCGACGGGCGCGCGGCCCAGGGCGTGCGCCGCGGCCTGCTCGAGAAGGGCTTCGCCGTCGTCGACCGCAACGACCCGCTCGCCTTCGGCAGCCGCCGCAGCACCGACAGCGCGAGCGCCGTCGGCGTCGGGCGCGAGCTCGCGGCCGATCTCGTCGTGCGCGGCGAGGCCGAGGCCGTTCCGCTGCGGGACGTCCGGCTCGGCGGCTTCTTCTCCAGCCGTGCGACCGTTTCGCTCGAGGTCCTGCGCCCCGACGGGCGCGTCGTCGCCTCGAGGACGCAGGAGGCCTCCGCGCTCGACCCGTCCCCGCTTCTCGCGGCCGGCAAGGCGCTCGACACGGCCGGACTGCTTTCCGGGGAGGGGCTCTCCAACGACCTCGCCGGTGCGCTCGGCTCGCGCGTGCAGGTCACGCTGCGCGTCCTGGGCGTCGCGTCCCTCGCCGAGCTCCAGCGCTTCGCCGAGGACGTGCGTCTCATCCCCGAGGTCCTCGAGGTCTCGCTGGCCTCCTTCGACCGCGAGAAGGGCGCCGAGCTCGCGGTCGCGACGGAGAAGACCCCGGGCGACGAGCTCGCCGCGGCCATGCTGCGCATGCGCAAGTACTCTTTGACGATCGCCGCCGTCTCGCCCTACGAGGTGGTGTTGGATGTCCGGCCGCAGATCCGCTAGCGTCCTCCTGCTCGCGGCGCTGGCGGGGTGCGGGCATAAGGCGGTAAGATACGCGGCGGCGGACCTCCCCGCGCGGATGCCGGCGAGCGTCGCGGTGATGCCGTTCGACAATCTTTCGACGGACGTCGACGCTCCGAAAGTGGTGCGGGGCGTCGTGGAGCGGGACCTCGCCGCGACCGGCCTGTCGGTGCGTCCGGTCGAGGGGACCGACGAGGCCCTCCGGGCCATCGGGGTCACCGACGGCGGGCAGCTGAAGGCCTATGCGCCGGCCGACCTGGCCCGCGCCGTCGGCGCCGACGGATTGCTCTACGGCTCGGTCGAGAGCTTCCAGATCCAGAATCTGGGGGTGTACGTGCGGCGCACGGTCGTCGTGCGTCTCACGCTGGTGGAAGGGGCGAGCGGCGAGAAGCTCTGGGAAGCGGAAGGCAAGGGTTCGTCGCAGAGCTTCGCCCGGCCCCAGCACGCGGGGCGCGAGTTCGTCAGGGAGCTGGTCCAGGATGCGCTGTCGAAGATGACGGGGAAAGTTTTGGCCGCCGAAGCCGAGAAAGCCGTGTTCGCGGCGCTGGCGGAAATGCCCAGGAGGTATTGAAGATGCAACGGACGATCCGGACGATGTCGGCGGCGCTGGCCGCCGCCCTGATGCTCGGCGCCTGCGCGCCCAGCGTCTCCATCCGCAAGGAGCAGGCGGTGAGCGCGAACGTCACCGAGAAGGTGGATTCGAAGTTCGCCGGCCCCAAGCGCCGCATCGGCGTCGTGGACTTCGAGAACAAGACGGCTTACGGGCAGCAGCGCCTGGGCACGGCGGCCACGGA
Organism: Elusimicrobiota bacterium; assembly: GCA_041660925.1. Lineage (NCBI taxonomy): Bacteria > Pseudomonadati > Elusimicrobiota > Elusimicrobiota bacterium. Next base: position 217,575 of record JBAZVI010000008.1, on the reverse strand, counting down.
CATCCTCATCACCGAGTTGACGAAGACCGGGAAGTTCGTCGTCGTCGAGCGCGACAAGCTGCACAAGATCATGGACGAGCAGAAGCTCCAGGCCTCGGGCGCCATCGACGCCCGCACCGCGGTGCAGGTCGGCAAGATCCTCGGCCTCAACGCCATCGTCACCGGCGCCATCAGCGAGTTCGGCGTCAAGACCGAGGGCAGCGAGTACCTCATCGTCCAGAGCAAGCGGCAGACCGCGGAAGCCACCGTCGACATCCGCATCGTCGACGCGGAGACCGGGCAGGTCCTCCTCGCGGACTCGGGCAAGGGCCGCGCCGCCAGCGGCAAGGGCTCCATCCTCGGGCTCGGCACGCGCGGGGGCTACGACGAGACCCTCGAGGGCAAGTCGCTGCGGGCCGCCATCGCGCAGTTCACCGAGAACATCGTCAGCCAGCTCAACAAGAAGCCCTGGTCCTGCCGCGTCGCGGCCGTCAACGGCAACAAGGCCTATCTCAACGCCGGCCCGAACATGGGCGTCGAGAACGGGCTCAAGCTCGACTGCTACCACCTCGGCAAGGAGATCGTCGATCCGACCACCGGACTCTCCCTCGGCAACGAGGAGATGAAGGTCGCCAAGGTCAAGGTCGCGGGCCCGCTCGGCGACTCGGGCGAGGGCTCCATCGCGGACATCACCGAGGCCACCGGCGCGCTCTCGGCGAAGGACATCTGCCGGCTCGTGGACTGACGAGCGCGCCTCGTACGGGCGCGACCCTGTAGTCCACTCGCCCCTCACCCCCAAACCCCCTCTCCCGCCATGCGGGAGAGGGGGTGTTTTTTGTCCTCCCAGGCCGCTCCGTTTTATGCGTTTTATGTTTTTGTAACACGAAATTCGTCCTTTCTTCGTGATGATTTAACCTCGACCTTCCATACTTCCCAATAGTGCGCGGGGGAAGGCCTTCCCCCGCCCCTCCAGAACGCATGCGCGCGCGCGTAGAGACGCCTAAAGTCGCATTGACCGGTCTCCGGTGGGACGCTATCCTACCTGGAGCGCCGAGTGCGGCCTCCCCCATGCCGTATCCGCAGTTCCTCCGGACCCTCCTGCTCCTGCTCGTCCTCGTCCCGGCCGCCCGCGCGGCCGGACCGGGGACCTCGGCCGCGACCTTCCTGACCCTCGGTTTCGGAGCGCGACCGATGGCCATGGGCGAGGCCTTCGTGGCCCTTGCCGACGACGTCTCCGCGGTGCACTACAACCCCGCCGGCCTGGCCTTCCCCTCCGCGGGTTCCGGGGCGGCGGGGTCCAAGCCCTACGAGATGCTCTTCTCCCACGCCCTGCACATCCAGGACATCCGGATGTCGCAGGCCGGCTTCCTGCGCCGGCCCTACGGCGTGAGCGTCACCCACCTCACCCTCGACGGCATCGAGCGGCGCACGACCGAGACCGCCGCGCCGGAGGGCAGCTTCGGGGCCTCCGACCTGGCCGTGGGCTTCAGCTTCGGCCACCGCTTCGGGCCCACCGGCGTCGGCGCCACCGTGAAGGTCATCCGCGAGACCATCGGCGAGCACTCGGCCTCGGCCTACGCGGCGGACCTCGGCGCGCTGCACCGCCTCGAGAACTGGCCGGTGACCTTCGGCGTCGGGATGTCCAACCTGGGCACGAGCGTGCGCTTCATCGAGCGCAGCGACCCCCTGCCGCTGACCTGGCGCCTCGGTGCGGCCTTCGGCATGACGAAGAGCTTCCCGCACGCCCTGTGCTTCCAGCTCGACCTGCCGCGCGACAACGACCCCGCCGTCCGCGTCGGCCTCGAATACCTCGGCTTCGGGCCCTTCGCCCTTCGCGCCGGCTACCGCAGCGCCTCCGGAGCCCAGCGGAGCGCCGTCCTCGGCCGGGCCCTGGGGAGCAGCGCTTCGGGCATGGCCGAGTTCTACGGCATGTTCATGGGCGCGGGCTTCCGCTCGAAGCTCTGGAACATGGACTACGCCATCCTGCCCTACGGCGAGCTGGGCAGCGCCCACCGCTTCTCACTGAGCGTGAAGTTCGGCGGCCAAGGGGCCGCCGTCCCCGGAGGGCGCCGTTCTTCCGATCCCGCAGGGGGCAACGGGCTGGGCGCGAAGACGGACGTCCCTGCGTCGCCCTCTCTCCCCGCCTTCACGCCCGCCCCCGCCCTCCGGCAAGAGGATACGGGGGGTGCGTGGGGGCGGACGCTGCCCCTTCCTCCCGCGTCTCCCACGCCTTCGGGGGTGGCCCCGTGAGGAGGCTCCTCGGCGCGGCCCTCCTGCTCGTCCTCGCGCTCGCGCGCGGCTATGAGGCCGCCCACGCCGCGACCTGCGTCAGCACGGTCTATGTCACCGTCGGGACCATCCAGGCCGCTGTCAACGGCATCGGCCCGTCGTTCGCCGGAGGCGACTACTGCATCTACATCGACGTGACCCCGACGCGGCAGTACACCGAGCAGGTCCTCATCGAGGGCATCAACACCGACGGCAACCGCATCATCATCGCCGCCGACCCCGCGATGGGGGGCGCCGCGCGCACCGCGGTGCGCGCTCCAGGCGGCGGACTCGGGGCCGCGTTCACCATCCGCAACGCGAGCGTGACCCTCCGTCAGATCGACGTCTCCGACAACGGCGCGGGGATCCCGTTCGGCATCCACATCTCCTCGGCGTACGTGACCCTGAGCAGCGTCGCGGTGCACTCTCAGCTGATCTACGACTCCGGCGTCAAGATCGCCAGCACCGGCTGGACGACGATCGCCTACTCGAGCTCCGATATGATGGGCGCGAACGCCTTCTATCTGGCGGAGAGTTCGACGGTCATGATGGCGCACAGCACGGCGACGAACAACAGCAACACCGGCGGTCAGTTCCCGCTCTGGCTCAACGGCAGCTCGTCGGGGACGTTCGCCTGGACGATGATTCGGAACCTGAACGTCGGCGCCTCGGCGAAAGGCGTCCGCATCGAGAACAGCTCCCGCTTCAACCTCATCGACCGGAGTACGATCACGAGCGGGGGGCCTTCCCTCGAGATCATCGCTTCGTCGACCAATACCGTGACGCAGAGCATCGTCGGCAACGGCGCCTCGATCAACGGGAGCGCCTACAACACGATCTCGTACACGACGGTCACCGCGCAGAACGTCACCTATGCGCTCCATCTCAGCGGCGACGACAACTTCGTGACCCGGAGCTCGTTCACGCATCCCTCGGGCTCGGGGATCTACGTCGTCGGCAGCACCAATACCATCAGCTTCAGTACGGTCACGAACTACGACAACACGTTCGCCGCCGTCTATCTCGGCGGGGGCTACAACACCCTCTCGGAGAGCTTCGCGGGCAACTCGAACGGCGACGCCGTCAGCATCACCGGCAGCTTCAACTCGGTGCAGCGCAGCACGGCGACGAGCCTCGCCGCGTTCGCGGGCTACAGCGGGCTCAAGGTGTGGGGGGGAGCCATCGCCAGCAGCGGGAACGTGATCAGCGAGTCGTATCTGGAGAGCGTGAACGGTTATGGGGCCCGGCTCTACGACTCCGCGGTGAGCAACCAGGTCGTGGGGAGCACGATCACCTCCCCCTCGGCCAATCCGGCTTTCCGGATCGACAGCGGCACGAACACGGTCTCCTCCTCGCTGGTCGTCAGCCCGAACAGCGCCGCGCTCTTCCTCGGGGCCGGGGCGCACATGACGACGATCTTCGGCAGCACGTTCGCCGCTTCCGCCGCCGCCCCCGCGCTCGCCCTGGCGGGCGCCTCGTCCTGTACGGTCACGCGGACGCTCATCCGCAACTTCGCCGCCGCCGGCGACGGCATCTCGCTCGGCGCCGGGTCGTACAACAACCTCTTCGACCAGGTCTGGCGGCCGCAGCCCACGGGCTCGGGCGTCGCGATGAGCTTCACCAGCGTGAGCTCGAACACGGTGCAGAACAGCGTCCTGAGAGCGCTCGGCGCCTCCGCGGTCCTCTTCACCACCAGCGACAGGAACACCATCCTCAGGAGCACCGTCGCCAACAGCGCCGTCGGGAGCGCGGCCGTCTATGTCTCCGCCTCGAGCGACAACCTGCTGAGCCGCTGCCGTCTCGAGAACATCTCCGGGACGGCCGTCCAGATGGACGGGACCTCGGATTCCAACTCGATCCTGCTCAGTTCGGCCGCCGCGAGCGACAACATGGGGGCCTTCATCCTCTCCGGCTCCTCCAACACGATCGGCGACAGCTTCGTCTACAACTCCAACGGGCCCGCGCTGCGGATCAACGCGCCCGGAGTCGGCAACGTCGTCTCCCGCAGCACCTTGGCGGCGGCGGCGTGGGGGACGCTGGGAGGCCTCGTCCTGGTCGGCTCCTCGGGGACGGTCGTGGCCGACAGCTACATCCAGGGCTCGACCGGCGCCTACATCTGGAACCATCCGAATTTCACCGCCGCGGGGAGCACCTTCGCCGCGACGAGCGGCTCCGGCGACGGCATCGGCCTGGGCTCCGGGAACGTCGCGTTCACCGTCTCCTCCTGCACCCTGCGCGGCGGCATCGAGAGCGGCTCCGGAGTCAATCTCGGCTTCAACAACGACGGGATCCTGAGCGTCTCGAGCAGCGTCTTCCCGTTCGGCGCGCGCTACGGCATCTCCGGGCAGGGGCAGAGCGCCGGCGCCCAGGTCTGGATCTCCTCGAACGCCGTCGAGCTCAGCAGCAGCACGCTCGGGGACACCGCCGGCCTCCGCTTCGCCGGCCTGGTCACGGGAGCGACCGTCCACAACAACGACGTCTTCCTCTCGCGTCTGACCGACACGGCGTTCTACATCCGCGGGCTCGAGGCCGTGGGTTCGCAGTACCTGCTCGTCCGGAACAACCGGATCTCGAACCCCGGGCGGACGAACGCGAATCCCTTCTACGTCGCGATGGACTTCCAGGACTCGCCGAACAACGACGTGCTCTACAACGACATCCACAGCACGGGCGCGGCGTCCTGGTGCTATGGTTTCCGGGCGGGCGGTCTTTCGAGCGGTATCCGCGTTCGCGGCAACATCTTCTCGTTCAACATGACGGCAGCCGCGAACTATCTCTACGATGTCGGCGTCGGGGCTTCCCCGGGCTTCGCCTCCGACTACAACCACTTCTTCAACCCGAACGGCCAGAGCAAGTTCATCTTCAACGGACCCGTTTACAATTCGCTGGACCTCTGGCGCGACGGCACCGCGTTCGACCGCCACTCCTACCAGGGGGACCCGCTCTGGAAGGACGTCGGGACGGGGGACTTCCACCTGCGCTCCTCCTTCGGACGCTACGACCCGGCCCTCGGCTGGGTCAACGACGCGATCGATTCGCCCGCCGTCGACCGGGGAGCCCCGACCGACTCCTACACGGCGGAACCCTACCCCAACGGGCTGCTCCCCAACGCCGGCTCGTACGGGGGAACCTATGAAGCTTCCTACTCGGTGCCCGAGACGGTGGTCGGACCGGAGGATGGGACCTATGTGAGCACCCGGACCCCGGCGCTGCTCGTCTCCGGCCAGCCGCCCTACCGCTATCAGTATTCCATCGACGCCGCCTTCAGCGGCATCTTCTTCGACACGGTGACGGATTCCGAGCGCTTCTCCGCACCGATGTCGCTCGCGAGCCTCACGACCTATTGGTGGCGCATCTCGGGGATGAGCGGGCGCTCCTTCGTCGTCGACGTCGACAGCCCCGCCATGTTCGCGGCCCAGCTCGGCACCGATCCCGTCAATGGGACTTGGAAGAGCTACAGCACCGATACCTACATGCCGACGACGACGGTCTCCCTGCGCGTCGAGATCCGCGACCTCGAGGCCGGCCTGCGCGTCACGACCGGCTACCCGACGGGGCTCGTGGGGCTCTGGCACCTTGACGAGTCCTCGGGGCCTTACGCCTACGACTCCTCCACCAACGGCTTTCACGCCCAGCTCATGCCGGGACTTGCGCGCGTACCCGGCCGATTCGGGAACGCCTCCAGCTTCTGGCCGATGCCGTTTCCCGGCGTCCCCATGTATGTGCCGCCTCGACCGCAGCTCGACCTGCACGCCGATTTCACCCTCGAGGCCTGGGCCCAGTCGTTCTACGGGCTCAACGATATGGCCGTGCTCAGCAACTACGTCGTAGGCGGTTCCCAGGGGTTCAGGTTCGGCATCAATCCGACGGGCTATCCCTCCGGCTCGCTCTATTATTCCGATGCGGGGGGGTTGAACGTCCTCACCGCCGCCGAGCTTGGGACGCCGCTCAACGACGGATCCTGGCACCATCTTGCGGCCGTCCGCAAGAACACGAACGTCCACGTCTACGTCGACGGCACCTATCGTGGCACCTTCACTGGCAGCAACGTCCTCTCGGCGGGCTCCGGCCTGGGTATCGGCAGCTCGCCGGAGACGTTCCAGAAGTTCTACGGCAGTCTCGACGAGGTGCGCGTCTTCAGCCTCGCCCGCTCCTCCACGGAGATCCAGCAGGATTTCCTGTCGAGTCCTTATAACGCCCTGGAGGGGACGGCCCCCTATCGCGTGATGTACTCGACCAACGGCGGCGAGACCTGGGTGCGCGCCTCGACCGCGCAGGTGACGCTGAGCGGCATCGACGCCGACCGGACGATGCAGTACCTGACGGTCTCGAGCATGACGCTGACGAGTTCCTCGGGCCCCTCCTCGGCGGCGAACCTCGTCTCCTTCTTCGCCGCCGACTACGCGGGCAACGTCGCGACGCGGACCTACACCGTCATGGTGGACACGACGAGCGTCCCGCCGCCCGGCTGCGGCGAGACCCGCAACGTCCGTCTCGACGGCTTCAACGCCTACACGAGCATCAGCGGGGCGCTGGCGACGCTGCCCGCTGTACTGAGCACTTCGGCCTGCATCGTCATCCGCGACGAAGGACCCTATATCGAGCACGTCGACGTGCGCGGCTTCACGAACTCCCAGCTCATCCGCTTCATCGGCCTGACGGCCGCCGGGAAAGGACGCCCGGTCCTTCAGCCCAACGACACTCCGACCGACTACGCCGGCTTCGAGATCGCCAACTCCAGCGTCTCGCTCGAGAACCTGCACATCATCCTCCGCGCCTTCCCGCAGCAGTACGCCGTGCTCGCCTCCTCGGCCTACGTGCACGTGAGCAGCGTGACCATCGAGGACCCCGAGAGCCGGGTGGGCACCGCGAGCCTGCAGCTCTCGAGCTGGAGCACGCTGTCGTATTCCAGCGTCTCGGCGCAGAACGCCGCCGCGCTCGCGCTGCGCGGGAGCTCCGGCACCGCCGTCTACGCGAGCACCGCGCAGGCTTACGGCGCCGGCTACGCCCTCTACGTGTATGGCGCGCAGAACAACGATTTCGACCTCCTCTTCGCCAGCAACTCCGCGGGGAACGGCGCGCTGTTCATCGTCGGGTCCGACCTCAACCGGGTGCGCCGGAGCACCTTCGCCGCGAGCGACGGCGGCAGCGGCCTCTTCGTCTCCAACGGCTCATCGAACACCTTCCAGGAGAGCGTCTTCATCGGCGGGCACGGGACCGGCGTGTCGGGGCCGGGCGGCAGCGGTCTCGTCTTCTCGGGCGGCGGATACTCTTCCCTGGACCGCATCCAAGCGGCGGGCGGCGACGGCGCGGACGGCGCGAACACCGGGTCGGGCGGGAAGGGGCTCTATCTCATGGGCTCTTCCTCGAACACGATCGAGCGGAGCGTCCTGCGGGGCGGCCCCGGCGGCAGCCAGCCCGGGGGCTTCGGCGGCGGCTTCGGCGGCAGCGCCCTGCGCGCGGAGACGAGCAGCCGGGGGACCCGGGTGCTGCGGAGCGCGCTGGTCGGCGGGGCGGGCGGCGACAGCGGCGGCACGGGCGGCGGCTACGGCGCCGACGCCGGCGACATCGGCGACACGAGCGACGGCTTCGAGTTCATCGGGAGCAGCGCGACCGGCGGCGCGGGGGGAAACAACACCAACGCGCCCGGCAACGGCGCCGGCAATGCCGGACACGGCGTGCGCCTCACCATGATCTCGACGGCCACGGTGCTCGGCGGCGTGCTGACCGGCGGGGTCGGCGGCCCCGGCACCGCGGGTTGCGGCGGCAACGGCGGCAACGGCGGAGCCGGCGGCACCGGCCTCTATGCGATGAACGGCTCCTCGCTCACCGTGCTCGTCAGTACGATGACGGGCGGGACCGGCGGCTCCGGCGGCTGCACTCCCGGGGTCGGCGGCAAAGGCGCCCAGCTGGGCTCCAATACCGCGAGCCTCGTCGCGCGGAGCATCCTGGTCGGCGCCGCGGGCGGCACCAGCGGTTTCAACACGGGCGGCTCCGGCGGCGACGGCCTGTACACCCTGGCCAACACGACGCTCGCGTTCACGGCGAACACCGTCTACTCCGGGACCGGCGGCAGCGGTTTCCCGGGGCCCGGCGCCCAGGCCCGCGCCGTCGTCCTCCAGGGGAACAACGGGACCACCGACGTCGGCGGCAACCGCATCATCGGCCTCCCGCAGGCCGAGGGACTCTATGTCGGCGCAGGGAATACCGGCGTCCTCCAGCTCACGAGCAACACGGTTTCGGGGGCGCGCTTCGGCATCGAAGTCACGACGCAGATCGCAGGTCCCTTCGTCTTCATCGCCTCCAACACGGTGCTCGTGAACGCCGACAACGCCCGCGACACCATCGGCATACTCCTCGACGGGCTGGCGACCGGCGCGACGGTCCAGAACAACGCGGTCGTCCTGCGCCAGGGCGGCGACCTCGGGGCCTTCTCCGCGATGGGCATCATGGCCAAGACCGCCGCGAAGCTCGTCATCGACCACAACCGCGTCTCGAACCCGGGCCTGCTGACGGGCGGCTCCTACGCCGCGCTCTGGCTCTCGGACGCCGACGACGTCCTGGCGGCCTACAACGATTTCCATTCGACCGGCACCGGTCTCCTCCAGGCCTGCCTGGTCGGCGCGGAGGCCGGTTCGACGGGGCTCCTCCTTCGGAACAACGTCTTCTCGAGCTCCTGGACGGTGACGATGAGCTCGGCGACGCTCTTCGTCGACGCCGCGAGCCAGAGCGGCTTCCAGTCCGACTACAACGACTTCTTCTCCTCGAACAGCTTGACGACCTTCGAGTGGGGCGGCGGCGCGACGACGGACCTGGCGGGCTGGAAGGGCCTCACCGGCATGGACGCGCACTCCATCTCGGCGCACCCGCTCTGGGCCGATCCCGGAGCGGGCGTCGAGGACTTCCATCCGCGAAGCCAGGCGTCGAACGGACGCTTCAACCCCGCGACCGGGGTCTTCGACCGGACCGACGCCCTCGCCTCGCCGCTCATCGACGCGGGCGACCCAGTCGACGGCGTCCTCGTCGACCTGGGTCTCGGACTCGAGCCGGCCTCAAACGGCCTGCGCGCGAATCTGGGCTCCTACGGCCGCACCGCCCAGGCCTCGAAGACCTACTGCCCGACCTGGGCGGTCCCCGCCGGCTGCTCGGCCGCCCAGACCAAGAACGTCGTTCAGAACGGCTGCGGCGATGCCGTGGGCATCAACGCCGGCCTCGGCCTGCTTCCGACCTCCTTCAGCGGGGGCGACGCCTGCGTGGTCCTGCGCGACGCGGGGAAGTACTCCGAGACGATGTGGCTGCGCGACATCACGAACAACGACTACTTCCTCCGCATATTCGGCGACCCGTCTTTCACGAGTTCGGCGCCCGTCGTGAGTCCGCTCCCGCTTTCGACGGCGGCCTTCATCGTTCAGAACGCGAGCGTGTCCATCTCCGGGCTCCAGATCCTTCCGACGAGCGCCATGCCCTACGGCATCCTCGCCTCCTCGTCCCAGCTCGTGCTCAGCAGCGTCAGCGTGCTCGACGCGGGCGGCCTGGTCTACACGGCGGGCATCCGCGTCAGCAGTTGGACCTCGCTCTCGCATTCGAGCATCGCGGTGCAGGACACGCACGGCGTCTACGTCACGGGCGTCGGGAGCACGGTCTCCTACAGCACCGTGACGAACCTCTCCGCGGGCTCCTATGCGCTCTACCTGCATTCGGCGGTCTCGAACGTCGTCGTCCGAAGCTCGCTGACCAACATGGGCGGGGGAGCCGTCTCCCTCGACAACCCCGCGACCTATAATCGGATCGACGAGACCTCGATGAGAGGGAACCTCTTCGGGACGGACGCTCTGCGCCTCGTCGGGGCGAGCTACAACAGCTTCACCGGCGACTTCCTCTACAACCCGCTCGGAGACGGCGTGACCCTCTCAGGGTTCGGGAACACGCTCGCGCAGAGCACCGTCACCGCGGGCGGAGGGGGGAACAGCCGCTGCGTCGAGATCGTCAACGGGAGCGACTACACCTTCGTGACGCAGAGCTATATCTCCGCGACCGGCGGCGGATATGCCCTCTGGCTCTACAATGCGAGCCACAGCACCATCAGCTTCAGCACGCTCACGGCGGCCGGAGGCCAGCCGGCCCTTTCCATCGACGGCCCCTCGCCGAAGGCCCGCTTCAATCTGATCACCGACGACTTCATCTACAACACCGGCGCTCCGGCGGTGCATTTCAGCACCGGGGCCGAGGATAACCTGTTGACGCAGAGCACTCTGACGATCGTCGGCGCAGGTACGGCGGCGCTGTGGATCAACGGCGCCTCATCCAACACCGTCTCGCGCTCCTATATCTCGAACACCATCGGGCGCGGGGTCGTCGTCCAGGCGTCCTCGGCGTCCATCGATGCCTCCGCCATCCGCGGTTCGACGGCCGTCTTCGTCCTGGCATCGAGCGGGACCGTCGTCACGGGCAGCACGCTGACGGCTCTGACGAACGCCGGCTCGGCGCTTCACATGCTGGGCGGCGGCAGCGGCCTCTACCTGGGGACGAACACCTTTACGGGAGGAGCGCAGGGGGCCGGGGTCTTCATCGGGGAAGGAGGGGGAGGACTGCTCTCTCTGTTCGGCAACGTCGTCACCTCCGCGGCGGAGATGGGGGTCTACGTCGCGACGCCGGCGGCCGGCGCGTCCGTCTTCATCAGCTCGAACGTCGTCTACCCCCGCATCGTCAACGGCGAAAAGACCTGCGGCCTCTGCCTGCACGGCGCCTCCGGCGCGGTCGTCTGGGGCAACGACGTGCTCCTGCGCGCCTCGGGGACGAGCGGCGCTTCGGGCGAGACGGAGGGCATCTTCGCCCAGGCGGCGGCGAACCTGCTCATCGCGCACAACCGCGTCTCGAACCCCGGGATGATGCTCGCCGACGGTACGTTCGCGGCGCTCTTCCTTTCCCAGTCTCCAGGCGGCGTCATCGAGTACAACGACTTCTATTCGACCGGGACGCTGCTCTCGAGCGCCGCGCTCCTGGTGGTGTCGGAGACCTCCCCGAACGTCGAAGTCCGCCACAACATCTTTTACGGCGAGTTGAGCGAGTTCGCCCCTCCCAGCGGCTCGACCTGGACGCTCGTCGTCTCTGTGGACAGCATGCCCGGCTTCCGCTCGAACCACAACCTCTTCTACAGCGCGAACGGGGTGAACAACGCGGAATGGAACGGTGCTCACGTCGCACTCCCCGGCGCCTGGCAGGCGGTCTCGGGGCAGGACCTCGACTCCATCCTCGCCGATCCGCTCTGGGCCGACCCCGGCTACGACTTCCACCCGAAGTCGCTGAACGGACGCTACAACCCGGCTACGACGGGCTTCGACTTCCTGGACGCCCAGCAGTCTCCGAGCATCGATGCGGGCGCTCCCGGCGCGGATCATTCGGCGGAAACGGGAGCCAACGGCGGCTTCGTGAACCTGGGCTCCTACGGGAACACCGCGGAGGCCTCGCGGTCGTATCCGGGTACGGCCGTCGCGCCCGCGGACGGAGCCTGGGTGAGCACGAACACCCCCGTCTTCCTCTCGTACGGCGCGGGCCTGCGGCGCTATCGGCTCTCCGAGGACGCCGGCTTCGTCGGCGTCCACGAAGACTCCAAGACCTTCGGCGGCTTCCACGTCACGACCGTCACTCTGCCCTTCGCTACGACCGTCTGGTGGCAGGCCTCGGCTTCGCCGGCCTTTACGGTCGTCGTCGACACGGCCGCGCCGCTCTTGTCGCTGCCGCAGGTCAGCACCGACGCGGGGAGCGGGGTCTGGAGCGGCGTCGCCAGCGGCGTCTACATGTCCTCGACGGTCGTCTCCCTGCGGGTGACGGCTCAGGATCCCGACGCGGGCCTCTTCACCTCGACCGGCTTGCCCCAGGGGCTTCGAGGACAATGGCACTTCGACGAGGATTCCGGCCAGGACGCCTTGGATGCTTCCACGGGGACCAGGACCGCGCGGCTGAACAGCGCATCTCGGGTGGATGGCCGGCGCGGCCGCGCGCTCAGTTTCAGCGGGGTCGACGGCAGCTACGCGAGCGTCCCCGACTCGGCTTTCATGCCTCAGGGCGCCAGCCCCCGGACGGTCTCCGCCTGGGTTCGCTCGAACGGCGCCCTCCCCGGCACGAGGATGGCGTACTTCGGCTACGGCGGCGTCGGAACGGGCCTGGCGTTCAACGTGGAATCCGGCGTGCTCGGAGGCGGCAGGCTCTACTTCGTCGGCTACAATACCGCGGATCTCGCGGGCAACGCGGTCATCGCCGACGGGTCCTGGCATCATGTCGCGGCGGTCTACGACGGGGCGGAACTCCGCCTGTACGTCGACGGCGTTCTGGACGTGAGCGCCGCGAAGGCGTTGAACACGTCGGACGTCGGCACGTATCCGCTGACGGTCGGACGGCAGAGCTATCCGGACGGGACCTATTGGCCGCTCGACGGCAGCGTCGATGAGCTCCGCGTCTACGGGACCGCCCTCTCCACGGCGGAGGTCCTCGCGCAATACCAGAGCGACACCCTCGCCGCGCACGCGCGCGGGAAGGCCTACTCCGTGGCGTACTCGACGGATGCGGGCGCGACCTGGAGGCCGGTCGAGGCCTCGAGCGTCGCGCTGAGCGGCTCGAACACGGACCGGACCCCTCAGACCCTGCTGGTCAGCAGCGTGCCCTTCGTCACGACGACCGCCCCCGGCGTCCGCACGAACCTGCTGGCCGTGAGCGTGGCCGACTACGCCGGCAACGTCTCGACCGCGGCCTACGAGGTGCTCGTGGACACGAGCGTGCCTTCCGCTCCTCCCGTGTTCGCCGCGGCCGGGGTCGGAACGGGTACCGCGGCGGGCGTCTGGAGTTTCCTCACGAACTCCACGCACCCCGTCCTCGGCTATCGCCTGGAGCTGTCGACCGTCTCCGACTTCTCCGGGACGATCCAATCCTCCTATACGGCGGCGAACTATGCGGCTTTCGCCAACCTCTCGGCCAATACGACCTTCCACATGAGGGCCATCGCGTGGAACCTGGTCGGGGAGGGCCCCTACACCGTCACGATCGCGACCGCCACCGGCGCGAGGGCGCCGGCGAGCGCCGCCTCGACCTTCTCGGCCCTCGGGACCACGTTCCTGACGGCGCAGTGGTCGGCGGACGGCAACCCGGGCGGCACCCGCTACGATGCGGTGCTGGCGACGAGTGCGGTCTTCTGGACGCTCGACGCCGCCAACGTTTGGGTGACGACGCGGCCGGAAGGCGCTCCCCAGGCCGACTATACCGGGCTCGACGCGAACACGACCTACTTCCTCTACGTGCAGGCCATCGGACACAACGGCAGCTCGACGCCCTTCACCGCGCTGGGCGCCACCGTCACGCTCGTCAACGATCCGGTCGTCGCGGTCGGGGACGCCTTCAGCGGCCGCTCCACGGCCTCGGTCGTGGGCTACTGGGGCGCCAACGGCAACAGCGCCGGGACCCGCTACCGCGCCGTGCTCAGCACCGCCGCGAGCTACAGCGAGGGCGCGGCCTGGAACGTGGTGACGACCACGGACTGCTACGGCACGCCCGCGGCGCCCTTCAACGGCCTCTTCGCCGACACGACCTGGTACCTCTACGTCTCCGCCCTCAACCGGGCCGGCACGCCGACTCCTTATCTCGCCGCCGGTACGACCGTGACCTTCTCGACCGCTCCGACCGGCGTCGTCCCGCCGTTCTCGCTCGTCGGGGCCTCTTCGATGACGGCGTCCTGGTCGGCCAACGGCAGCGGGCCGGGCACCCGCTACGACGCCGTCCTTTCATCGAGCGCGCTCTTCACCGTCACGGACGCCGGGAACGTCTCCGTGAGCACGCGGCCCGAAGGGGCGCCCTCGGCGGAATTCACGCCGCTCTCCCCGAATACGACCTGGTACCTCCATGTGCGGACCTTCGCGCGCGACGGCTCGACGACGGCGTACCAGTCGCTGGGTTCGACCTCGACTTTGGCCGCGGACCCTTCCGCCCCCGCGTACGGGGAGGCGCAGGCGACCGCGCTGACTTTCGTTTGGAACGTGAACGGCAATCTTCTGGGCAAGACCAGCTATTATCTGCAGTGTTCCACGGCGCCGGATTTCACCGGGCAGGATTTTACCCCCAACCAGACCGATATCTCCACGCTGCCGACGGGCGGGGCGGCGGCGACGCTGTCCGGGCTGTCCTCGAACACGACCTATTACGCGCGGCTGCGGGCGTTCAACCACGGCGGGATCCCGTCCGCCGACCTCCTCTTCCCTGCCACGGCGACCCTGGCCCAGCTCCCGGCCTCGTTCGCGCCCGACTTCCCGGTCCTGGGCAGCTCCTCCTCGACGATCCACTGGGGCACCAACGGGAATCCCATCGCGCGGACGACCTATACGGTGACGCTCTCCACCGCGCCCGACTTCAGCGCTCCGTCCGCGCCGTACCAGGTCCGCTTCGACACGGTCCCCGCGTATTGGGACCAGACCGCCTCCTTCTCCGGGCTGGTGCCGAACACGACGTATTACTTCTCCGTCACGGCGCTGAATCACAACGGCCTGCGCAGTCCGACGCTCTCCGGCCCCAGCACGAGCACGCTCGCCGCCGACCCGGTGCTCGGCGCGCAGACCTTCACGGGGATCTCGACCGATACGCTCGGCCTCCTCTGGTCCGCGAACGGGAACCCGCTCGCCGTGACGACCTACACGGTGACGCTCTCGACCGCCGCCGACTTCAGCGCGGGCGGCCTGCCTTATCAGCTCGGCTTCGACACCGTCCCGACGGCCGGTCCGGCGGCTTCCGCCGGCGGCCTCGCCGCGAACACGACCTACCACCTGCGCGTGCGGGCCCGCGACCACGGCGGGGTCCCCACCGACGAGGTCTTCCTCGGCTCCGTCGCGACGCTCGCCTATCCGCCCCAGCCCTTCGCGCCGACCTTCCTCGGCGTGGGACTCGACTCCGTCACCGTGACCTGGAGCGCCAACGGCAACCCGCAGGCGTTCACGACCTACACCGTGGTGATGACCTCTTCCCCGGTCTTCCCCAACGCCTTCGACAACCGCGTGCTCTCGACGGCGCCGCTCTACGCCTTCCCCGCCGCGACGCTCGGCGCTCTGCAGGCGAACACGACCTACTATCTCTGGGGCACGGCGCTCAATCGCGCGGGCCTCGCGAGCGGCTACGTCGCGCTGGGCTCGACGACGACGCTCGCCGCCGACCCCGCGACGGCCGTCTCGACCTTCAGCGCGGTGCAGAAGACCTCGCTGAGCGGACACTGGTCGGCCAACGGCAACGGCGCGGGGACGCTTTACGAGGCCGTCGTCTCGCAGAGCGCGGCCTACTCGGCCGTCGACCCGACCAACGTCCCCGTCTCGACCCGGCCCGAGGGCGCGCCCTCCGCCGACTTCTCGCCGCTTTCCCCGAACACGACCTACTATCTCCATGTGCGCGCCGTGAGCCACAATGCCGTTCCCACCGCTTTCGTCACGCTCGGCGCCACCGTCACCCTCGTCAACGACCCGGTCGTCGCGGTCGGCGACGCCTTCAGCGACCGTTCGACCTCCTCGGTGGTCGGCTATTGGGGCGACGGCGGCAACGGCGCCGGCACCCGCTACCGCGCCGTGCTCAGCACGGCTGCGAGCTACAGCGAGGGCGCGGCCTGGAACGTCGTCGTGACCACCGACAGCTACGGGGCGCCCGCCGCACCCTTCGACGGCCTCCTCGCCGACACGACCTGGTACCTCTATGTCTCCGCCCTCAATCGGGCCGGGACCCCGACCGCCTATATCGCCGCCGGCACGACCGTGACCTTCTCGACCGCTCCGACCGGCATGGTCCCGGCGTTCTCGCTTATCGGGGCCTCCTCGATGACGGCGTCCTGGTCGGCCAACGGGAACGGGCCGGGGACCCGCTACGAAGCCGTCCTTTCGACGAGCGCGCCGTTCTCGGCGACGGACCCGAAGAACGTCTTTAGGAGCACGGCACCGCAGTCGCCGCCTTCCGACATCTTTGCCGGGCTCGATCCGAACACGACCTACTACCTGTACGTGCGGACGCTCGCGCGGGACGGGACGCCGACGGCCTATCAGGCGCTGGGCTCCACTTGGACGCTGGCCGCCGATCCGACCGCCGCCTCCTGGAGCGCCGTCGAGTCCGACGCCCTGACGGCCTCATGGTCCGCGAACGGGAACCTGCTGGGCCAGACGACCTATCAGCTGCAGGCGTCCACCGCCGCGGACTTCAGCTCGGGCTCGGGCGCGCCCTACCAGCTCGACCTGGACACCGTCCCGCTCGCCGGTCCGGCCGCGAGCTTCTCCGGCCTGTTCGTGAACACGACCTACTACCTCCGACTGCGCGCCATCAATCACGGCGGCGTCGCATCGGCGATCCTCGTCTTCACCTCGACCGCCACCCTGGCGCGGACGCCGGGACTCCTGCCGCCGACCTTCAAGGACCTCGGCAGCTCCTCGACGACCGTGCGCTGGAGCGCGAACGGCAACCCGCTCGCAGCCACCACCTTCACGGTGGTCCTCTCGACCGCTCCGGATTACAGCGCGGGCGGGGCCCCGTATCAGCTCTCCCTCGACACCGTCCCCGTCTGGCCGGGCGCCAGCTTCGCCGGCCTGGTCCCCAACACGACCTACTTCGTCTCGCTCACCGCCGTGAACTTCAACGGCGTGCGCACGGCTTCGCTCGCGGGGGGGAGCACCTCGACGCTCGCCGCCGACCCGGCGCTCGGCGCGCAGACCTTCACGGGGGTCTCCACCGACACCCTGAACCTCCTCTGGTCCGCGAACGGGAACCCGCTTGCCGTCACGACCTACACGGTGACGCTCTCGACCGCCGCCGACTTCAGCGCGGGCGGCCTGCCTTATCAGCTCGGCTTCGACACCGTCCCGACGGCCGGTCCGGCGGCTTCCGCCGGCGACCTCGCCGCGAACACGACCTACCACCTGCGCGTGCGGGCCCGCGACCACGGCGGGGTCCCCACCGACGAGGTCTTCCTCGGCTCGGCCGCCACGCTCGCCTATCCGCCTCAGCCCTTCGCGCCGACCTTCCTCGCGGTGGCGCTCGACTCCGTCACCGTGACCTGGAGCGCCAACGGCAACCCGCAGGCGTTCACGACCTACACCGTGGTGATGACCTCTTCCCCGGTCTTCCCCAACGCCTTCGACAACCGCGTCCTTTCGACGGCTCCGCTCTATGCCTTCCCCTCGGCGAGCTTCAGCGGGCTGCAGGCGAACACGACCTACTATCTCTGGGGCACCGCTCTCAATCGCGCGGGGGTCTCGAGCGGCTACGTGCCGCTGGGCTCGACGACGACGCTCGCCGCCGACCCCGCGACGGCCGTCTCGACCTTCAGCGCGGTGCAGAAGACCTCGCTGAGCGGACACTGGTCGGCCAACGGCAACGGCGCGGGGACGCTCTACGAGGCCGTCGTCTCGCAGAGCGCGGCCTACTCGGCCGTCGACCCGACCAACGTCCCGGTCTCGACCCGGCCCGAGGGAGCGCCCTCCGCCGGCTTCTCCCCGCTCTCGCCCAACACGACCTACTACCTGCACGTGCGCGCCTTCAGCCATTCCGGCGTGCCCACCGGCTTCGTGACGCTCGGCGACACCGTCACCCTCGTCAACGACCCGGCCGCCGCGGTCGGCGACGCCTTCAGCGACCGCTCGACCTCCTCGGTGGTCGGCATCTGGGGCGATGGAGGGAACGTCGCCGGCACCCGCTACCGCGCCGTGCTCAGCACGGCCGCGAGCTACAGCGAGGGCGCGGCCTGGAACGTCGTCGTGACCACCGACAGCTACGGGGCGCCCGCCGCACCCTTCGACGGCCTCCTCGCCGACACGACCTGGTACCTCTATGTCTCCGCCCTCAATCGGGCCGGGACCCCGACCGCCTATATCGCCGCCGGCACGACCGTGACCTTCTCGACCGCTCCGACCGGCATGGTCCCGGCGTTCTCGCTCATCGGGGCCTCCTCGATGACGGCGTCCTGGTCGGCCAACGGGAACGGTCCGGGCACCCGCTACGACGCGGTCCTCTCGACGAGCGCGCTGTTCACGGCGTCGGACGGCGGGAACGTCCTCGTGAGCACGCGGCCGCAGGGCGCGCCGTCCGCGGTCTTCACCCCGCTGTCACCGAACACGACCTACTACCTCCACGCGAGGACCTTCGGGCGGGACGGCGCGGCGACCGCGTATCAGGCGCTGGGCTCGACCTCCTCTCAGGCCGCGGAGCCGACGGGCGCCTCGTACGCGGGTCTGGCGACGACCGGCCTGAGCGTGCTGTGGAGCCCGAACGGGAACCTGCTCGCGAGCACGACCTACGAGCTGCAGGCCTCCACGGCGCCCGACTTCAGCGCGACGGCGGCACCGGAGCTCGTGACCCTCTCGACGGCGCCCGCGGCGGGGCCGGCGGCGAGCTTCTCGGGCCTGCTCGTCAACACGACCTACTACGTGCGCCTGCGCGCGCTCAACCACGGCGGTGTGCCCTCGAACAACCTCGTCGTGACCGGGACCTCCACGCTCGCCGATCAGCCCGCAGGCGCGGGCTTCCCGGAGGTCTGGAAGAGCTCCATGACGGTGGAGTGGACCGCCGGCGGCGACCCGGTCGGGACCCGCTTCCTTCTCGCGCTGAGCACGGAGAACGCCTGGCCGAACGCCTTCGCCCTCACGCGGACCCTGTCGACCGCGCCGGTCTCCGTCCCGGCCCACGCCACGCCCGGCGGACTCGTGCCCAACACGACCTACTACCTCTTCATGACCGCGTACAACCATAACGGGGTCCCCAGCGCCTTCGCCGCCCTCGGCTCCACCCTCACCTACGCGGAGCTCCCGCTCTTCCCGGCGGGCTGCTCTTCCTGCGCGGCCCCCGGAGTGAGCTCGATGACGGTCGGCTGGGCGTCGGGAGGCAACCCGGCGGGGACCGAGTACCTCGTCCAGGTCTCCTCGGACTCCGGCTTCTCGGCAGGTTTCGAGCTCCCCGACAGCGGCTGGAGCGTCGCGCTGACGACCGGCTTCGTCCAACTCTCGACGAACTCGCTCTACTACGTCCGCGCGAAGGCCCGCAACGCGTCCCTTCATGAGACGCCGTTCACGACGCTGGGCTCGACCTGGACGCTCGCCGCCGCGCCCGGGACCGCCGTCTCGACCTACAGCGCCGTGGGGATCAGCTCGGTCACCCTGCAGTGGACCTCGGGCGGCAATCCGCCCGGCACGGAGTTCATCGCCCAGGCCTCCACCGACGCGACCTTCGGCGGGATCTGGTCCGCCTCCGGCTGGGGACCGGCCGTGAGCACGGACGTCGCCGGTCTCGGAGGGAACACCACCTTCTACTTCCGCGTCCTCGCGCGCAACGGCGCGGGGGTCCTCTCCGCTCCCCTGCTCGTCGGCTCGACGGTGACGCGCGTCTCGCCGCCCTCGGGCGGGGCCTTCGAGGAGGTCGGCGCCTTCTCCCTGCGCGCGGGCTGGGACGACAGCGGCAACGGCGGCGGCGAGGTCTTCGGCGCCTGGTCCGCCGGGACGCCGCTGCCGGCCTCGCGCAGCGGCCTCGCGCTCGTCCACTCCGGCGGGCGCCTCTATGCCGCCGGCGGGAGCGACGGTACTCCGCGCTCCACGGTCTGGTACGCCGTCCTCGCGCCGGACGGTACGGTCGGGGCTTGGACGGCCGCTTCCTCCCTGCCCGCCGCCCGCGAAGGCCTCGCGCTGGCCGTCTCGGGAGGGAAGCTCTTCGCCTTCGGCGGGACGGACGGCACGGTGCGCGCGAACGTTTATCAGGCGCCCATCCTTGCGGACGGCTCGCTCGGCGCCTGGAGCGAGACGACGCCGCTGCCGGCCGCCCGCTACCGCCACGCGGCGGCGGCGTACGGCGGCCGGGTCTTCGTGAGCGGCGGCGACAACGGCATCGCGGCCCAGAGCACCGTCTGGTACGCCGACGCGCGCGGCGACGGCTCGCTCGGGCTCTGGCAGAGCGCGGCCGCCTTGCCGGCGGCGCGCAGCGGGCACGGCATGGCCGTCTCCAGCGCCGCGCTCTTCGTCGCCGGCGGAACCGGCGCGGGCGTCGAGGACACGCTCTGGCGCGGCGACCTTTCCGCGGGCGCTCCGGCCGCTTGGAGCGTCCGGACCCCGCTGCCCGCCCCGCGCACGCGCGCCGCCTTCGCCGCCACGAGCGGACGGCTCTACCTTCTCGGCGGCCACGACGGGGCCTCCCCGCGCGCCGAGGTCTACAGCGCGGCGGTCTCCACGGACGGCACGGTAGGCGCCTGGCGCGACGCCGGTCCCCTGAGCGGGGCGCGCTACATGGCCGCCGCGGCGCTCGCCGGCGAGCGCGTCTACGCGGCGGGCGGCGACGCGGGCGGCGGCGCGCTCTCGACGGTGCTCGTCTCCTCGTTCACCGGGACGCTCTATCAGCTCGAGCGCGCCCAGGACGCCGGCTTCACGGTGGACTACGGCTCCACCGGCTACCGCCCCGGCGTCGCGCGCGAGTTCACGGGCCTGACGCCGGACCGCATCTACTACCTCCAGGTGCGCGCGCTCAGCGCGGACGGAACGCCGACCTCGGTGCTCCCGCTGGGCTCGACGCGGACCTATTCGGCGCCCCCGGCTCTGACGACGCCCGCCTTCACGGACGTCCAACTCGGCTCGGTGACCGTCGCGTGGGCCGCGGGCGGCAACCCCGGCGGAGTCGCCTACCGCGTCCAGCGCGCGAGCTCCGCCGACTTCGGCGGGACGCTGACCTCCTCGGCGTGGGCCGCCGCCTTCTCCTACGCCTTCGACCCGCTGGCGCCGAACGCGCCCAACAGCTTCCGCGTCCAGTCCCGCGACGGGCTGGGGCGGGAGGGCGCCTTCCGCTTCATCGGCTCGACCTGGACGCTCGCCGCGGCGCCCTCGGGCTCGACCTTCACGGCGGTCGCCGCCGACGGCTTCTCCTTCGAGTGGTCGGGCGGCGCCAACCCGGTCCCGACGCGCTACGAGGTGCAGGTCGCGACGCTGACGGCCTTCGCGAACGTCGTAGGCACGAGCGTCACCTATTCGACGAGCGCGGCCTTCGCCGGCCTGGCGAGCGCGACGACCTTCTACGTCCGCGTGCGCGCCTTCAACGGCGACCTGCTCCCGACGGCCTTCGATGCGGCCGTCTCCACTCTCACGCGCTCCGACGCTCTGACCCCCGCGGCGGCGACCGGCCTGGCGGTCGCTCCGGCCGGGAACGCCGACGCGGTGCTCGTGACCTGGACCGCCCCCGGCGACGACGGGACGACGGGGACACTCCTCGCGGGCAGCCGCTTCTACGTCCAGTGGACGACGGGCAGCCCGTCCGCGGTGACCTGGAGCACGGGGAACGCCCAGGCGAGCGTTTCGACGGGGCCCGTCGTGCCCGGCGCCTCCTCCTCGGCCTACCTCGGAGGCCTGCCGAGCGCGAGCAAGGCCTGGGTCCGCGTCTGGACGCAGGACGCGGCGGGCAACCTCTCGCCGGCCTCCGCGCTCGCGACGGGCTTCGTCTCACCCTTCGCCTTCTCCGGTCTCGACGCCCCGGTCGGCGGCGCGGGCGGGGCCGTCTCGCTCGCCGCCGACCGCTTCGGCATCCTGCACGAGGCCCATATCGGCGGCGCGGCGCGCGAGCTGCGCTACTTCGCGCGCAACGGCGGGCTCTGGGCGGCCGTCGAGTCTCCGGACCCGGGCGTCGCGGCCGCCGCGCCGTCGCTGGCGGTGCACAACGACGGGCGGCCCGCGCTCCTCTACCGCGACGCGGGCTCCGGGAAGCTCAAGCGTGCGACGAAGTCCGGCGTCTGGTCGGCCGCGACCGTCGAGGACGGGAACCTCGTCGCCGGCGGGATCGCCGTCGACGCCGCCGACCGCGAGCACATCAGCTACTACGACGCCGCCGCCGGCGACCTCAAGTACGGCCTATGGGATGGGACGGCCTGGAGCACGAGCGCCGTCGCCTCCGCGGGCGACGTCGGCCGCGCGAGCGCGCTCGCGCTCGACCGGCTCATGCTGCCTCACATCCTCTACTACGACGCGAGCAACGGCGACTTGCGCCATGCCTGGTGGACCGGCGCGGCCTGGAGCGACGAGCTCGTCGACGGGACGGGCGTGGACGTCGGCAGCACGACGGCCCTCGCCGTCGACGGCGAGGGCGTCCTGCACGCCGTCTACGGCGACTCGACGAGCGGCGCCCTGCGCTACTCGAGCCGCACGGCGTCGGGCTGGAACCCCGCCGCGCTCGTCGACCAGGGCGGACCGCAGGCGCGCGTCGGCGGCCTCGTGCTCGACGGGACCGGCAAGCCGGTCGCCGTCTACGGGGACCGCGACCCGGCCGTCCTCGACCTCAAGCTCGCCCGCTGGACCGGGACCTCCTGGAGCACGATGACCGTCGACGGCTTCGGCGAGCAGGGCGCGGAGTCCGCGCTCGCGCTCGACGCGGCGGGCGCCGTGACGCTCGTCTACGCCGACGGCGCCTCCGCGCAGGTCCGCTCCGCGCTCTGGAGCGCGGGCCTGAGCGCTCCGATCGGCGGCGCGCGCTCCATGGTCCAGGCGCCCTACGCCATGAGCGGGACGGCGGTCTCCTCGACGACCCTGCAGTGGAGCTGGACGGACGGCTCGAACGACGAGCTGGGCTTCGCGCTCTACGGCGCGGCGGCCGCGACCGGGCCCTACACCGTCGTGGCCGGCACCGCGTCGATCGCGGCCTCACCGGGCGTCGGCGCGGTCAAGACCTATCTGGAGACGGGCCTGAGTGCGAACGCCACCTACTACCGCTACGCCCTCGCGGTCGCGCCCGGCGGGTTCGCGCCCGCCGGCGTCGCGGGCGCCTACCCCTACGCGGCGGTCGACCACTCCTCGCCGACGATCTCCGTGCACCTGAGCGGCGACGGGGTCTGGCGGCGCGCCAACAACGGGACCTACGACGTCGACTTCGCGGACCTCGGCGGCTCGGGCCTCGCGCGCTTCCAGGCCAAGGCCTCGACGACGGCGGCGGGGGCCGGGACCGACCTCCTCGGCTGGACCGACGTCGTCGTCGCCATCGGCTCCGACACCTACGCCGCCGACTGGGGGCTGCCCGCCGCGGTCTTCACCGCGATGCTCGAGGGGACGACGAACTACGTCGCCCTGCGCGTCGAAGACGGGCTCGGGAACGCGACGACCCTGCTCGACGCCTTCTACGTCCTCAAGGACACGACGACGCCCGTCGTGAGCGATAACCAATCCGGGGACACCGCGCTGCGCTCGGCCGGCGGGACCGTCTACGACGTCGACGCCGCGGACTCCGGCGGCGGGCTCGCGCACTTCCAGTACAGCGTCAGCCTCGCGCCGGCGGCGGGGGACGCCGCGCTGGTCGCCTGGACCGACGTCACGGGCTCCGCCGGTCTGAAGTCCTTCACGGCCGACTGGCCGGTGGACTTCGCGGCCCTCGCCTCGGGGACGACGAACTACGTCTCGGTGCGGGCCATCGACGCGGCCGGCTCGACGACGACCGTCGTCGACGCCTTCTACGTGCTCAAGGACACCGCCGGGCCTTCCGTCCGCATCACGGCGCCGGCTTCCGCCTACCTCTCGGCGCTGACGACGGTCTCCGGGACGGCGTCGGCGCCTCTGAGCGGCGTCAAGGGCGTGGAGGTCAGCATCCAGAACAACCCGCCCGGCGGCTCGTACTGGAACGGCGCCGGCTTCCTCGCGGGCGGGCCGGTCTGGTTCGTCGCCTCGGGGACGACTTCCTGGTCCTACGCCCCCGGCCTGACGCTCGTCAACGGCCAGAGCTACCAGGTCGTCGCACGCGCCTCGAGCACCCTCGACAACTACTCGACGCCGTATTCGACGGCGGCCTTCGTCTTCGACGCGTCCACGCCGACCCTCGTCGTGCAGGCCCCCGTCTCCGGGTCCACCGTGAACTCCCTGCCGGTGATCTCCGGCACCGCGGCCGACCCCGCGCCGACGGACTCGGGGATCTCCTCGGTCGAGGTCCGCCTGCGCCGCAACACGGACAACCTGTGGTGGAACTTCGCCACGGAGACCTGGTCGGCCCTGCCGGTCTCGAGCGTGCCGGCGGGGAGCACGGCCTGGTCGCTGACGCCCTCGGACCTTCTGCAGGCGAGTCTCGCGCACGGGACCAGCTACTACGTCTCCGCGCGCGCCTCCGACAACGCGTCGCCGCCGAACGCCGGCGACTTCTACCTCCAGGGAGCGACCTTCACCTTCAGCGACCCCGCGCCGCCCGCGGCCATCACCGACCTCAGCGCCCTGGAGGGGACCGGACCGGGCGAGCTCCGGCTGACCTGGACGGCCCCGGGCGACGACGGCTCGGTCCGCACGATCCTGCTCGGCCAGTACCGCATCCACTACTCGACCGACGCGGCGGCCGCCTTCAGCACCTCCGCCGCGCAGGTCGCCTTCTCGACCTCCGCGGTGCAGCCCGGCTCCTGGCAGGGACGGACGATCGGCTCGCTGAGCCCCGGGGTGACCTATTACCTGCGCGCCTTCATCGCCGACAGCGCGGGGCAGTGGTCCGCGCTCTCCAACGGGGCGACGGCCTACGCGGGCATGCAGTCGACGACGACCCTCACGGGGCACGTCGTGAAGGTCAGCAGCGAAGGCATCACCGCGGTGCTCGTCGAGGCCTTCGACGCCGCCGGGACGCTCCAGGCGACGACCTTCACGCTCGCCGACGGGAGCGGCACCTACGCTCTCAGCGGACTCGGCCTGGGGACCTACCGCGTCCAGGCGACCTGGACGGCGGGGGACGTGACGAGCGCCGTCTGGCAGGACGGCATCGGGGTGGGTTCCGTCAACGTCGATTTCGTCCTGCAAATCAATTACACTCTGGCGACGCTGACGGGGAGCCTGCAGAGCGTCGGGGCCGCGGCTCCGGCGGGCTTCGGGACGCGCGCGGCCGCCGGCGCCTTCGCGGACAGCCGCGTCGAGCTCTATGCGCGCGGGCGCCAGGCGTTGAGCGTGCCGGTGAGCCCCTCGGGGCGCTGGACCATCTCGAACCTGCTGCCCGGACGCTACGGGGTGCGCGCGTACAACGGTCTCGAGTACACGGACGTCATGGACGTCGAGGTCGGAGAAGGGGAGACGAAGGAGGTGGGCTTCCTCTTCGACCCGCTGCCCGAGGGGGCGGTGTTCGCGTTCCCGAACCCCGCGCGCAGCGCGACGACGGTCCGCTTCACGAGCGGGCTCTCGCCGCTGGAGGCGCAGGTCGCGATCTTCGACATCGCGGGGAACCTGGTGAGGGAGATCGCGGGCACGGAGATGGCCTCCCCGTCCCCGGGGCTCTACCATGCGGACTGGGACCTGCGCAACGGGCGGGGCGAGGACGTGGCGTCGGGCGTCTATCTGTTCATGGTGAAGGTCCGGGGCGGAGCCGGCGGCCAACAGGCGAAAGTGATCAAGAAGCTGGCGGTGGTCCGATGATGCGCGCGGCCCTGCTCCTCGTCGTGCTCGGGGCGGTCCCGGCGCGCGCCGGCCTGCTCACGGCGCAGGGCGTGGCGGTGCTCGACGCCTCCCGCTCCCCGCGCGCCTCCTTCTCGAACAACGAGCGCATCACCTTCCAGGTGAAGATCCACAACGGCGCGGCCAGCGCCAACCGCATCGTCTTCCGCTTCTCCGTCCTCGCCCCGACCGGAGCCCAGGTCTTCGAGCACGCCGGCAACGCGGTCCCCGGCAGCGTGGGCAACGCGGCGAGCCAGGTCTCCGGCATCTCCATCGCCGGCTTCTACGGCGGCCCCGGCGTCTACCGCCTGCTGGCGCAGGCCTCGCTCGACGGCGCGACCGTCGAGCAGACCGCCGACTTCACGGTCTCCTCCCCCAACATCCTGCTCATCTATCCGCCCAACGGCGCGTTGGACCTCGCCGACAGCCCGCTGACCTTCCGCTGGGTCGCGAGCGGGTCGACGCGCTACCGGGTCACGGTCGGCGACAACCCCTCGCTCTACAACGCGCTCTTCAGCCAGGAGACCTCGGGGGCCGAGAACTACCTCACCTACCCGCAGAACCCGAGCGACGCCCGCCAGCGTCTGGCGGCCGGACAGGTCTACTGGTGGAAGGTGGAGGGGCTCGACCCGAGCGGGAACGTCGCGGGCGCCAGCGCCTCCCCGTACAGCTTCTCCGTCAAGAGCTCCGCGATGGCGCGGGACCTCGCGGTGCTCTCCCTCGAGATCTCCGGGCCCCCCGTCGGGGGCGCCCTGCCCTTCCGCGTCGTCGTCAAGGACCAGGGGAACACGAGCGAGGCCAACGTGCCCCTGCGCTTCAGCCTCGGGGGCCTCCCCGCCGCGGGCTCGCCGGTGTCGCTCAGCCTCAGCCCGGGCGACGAGCGGACCTTCGACTTCACGGCCTCGCTGCCCGTCGACCAGGGCGAGAGCCTCGCCATCGCTTGCGTGGAGCTCTTCGACGACACGGTCGCCAACAACTGCAAGACCCTGCAGGTCTCCCGGCCGCCCTCGGCCTCGACGGGGACCGCGGGCGGGACGATCTTCGGGCCGACGGGGCCGATGACCCCCGACCAGGTCTGGGCGGCCGTGCGCGAGCTTCTGCGCGACCGCGGGATCGTCGATATCCTCGACGATTACACGCTCGTCGGCATGGACGGCGACCTCACGGCCGACCAGCTCGCGGCTCTGCTCGACGCGCTGCGCCAGGACCAGGCCAACGTCTCTCTGACCGGGCCGGCTCCCGGGGCTCCGCCGCCCTCCGCCTCCCTCATCCCGCCCGTCTCCTCTCTGCCGGGGGTGGGGGCTCCGCCTTCCGAGGAGGGGGAGCGCGCCGCGGTCTCGGAGGAGGCCGAGCGCGAGGGGCCGACCGCGGAGGACGTCTGGCAGGCCCTGCGCGGGCTCCTGCGCGGACGCGAGGACGTCGCGGACCTCGAGGACTATTCGCTCGTCGGGATGGACGGGGAGCTCTCGGACGAGGAGCTCTCCGGGCTCGGCGACGCGCTGCGGGAAGGAAGGGCGTCCGTCTCCGTCACCGGACCGGGCGAGGAGATCCCCGCCGTCGCGGGACCCGTGGAGGACTCCCTCGCGCCGCTCGAGGAGCCGCGGGCGGACGTTCGGCCGGCCGTGCCCGTCGGCTCGGAATGGTGGGGTTTCACGGTCGCGCCGGCCAAGGACATGCGGACGCTCGTCGTCGAGGACGAGAAGACCTGGCGCCGGGTCTGGCGCCAGACGGGGGAGGACGAGGTCCCCGACGTCGATTTTCGCGAGCACGTCGTGCTCGCGCTGACGGCTCCGCGCGTCCGCCGCGCCGCGAGCGTGGAGATCGTGGAGATCCGGCGCGGCCTGGCCGGGACGGTCGTCCGCTACCGGCTCGTGCGCGAGGCGCCGGCGCCGCAAGTCGGCGGGAAGCGGGAGAACCGTCCGCAGGGGCCCTTCCGCATGAGGGTCGTCCGGCGGCTGGGCGGACGGGTCGTTTTCGAAGAAGTCGAAAAGGGAGGAGAGTGAGATGACGAAGATGACATGGATCAAGGCGGGAGTCGTCGCCGCGGTCTGGACCTTCGCGCTGACGCTGGCCCCGCTGCTCAAGGGAGCGGACGCGGGCGCGAACCGCGTCGTCGCCGGGGTGCTCATCGCGATGACGGGCCGTCCGCTGCTGCAGGTTCCGGGGAGCGACGCCTGGGAGAAGCTGAAGCTCAACCAGTTCGTCTATGAGGGAGACACCCTGCGCACCTCCTCCGGCGAGAAGGCCGCGGTGGCGCTGGTGGGAGGGGCCGAGGTCCGCATCAACGAGCGCTCCGTCTTCGTCATGGAATCCGGCGGAGGCCGCAAGCCCGCCTCGCTCTCGACGAAGGTCGGGCAGGCGTGGACGCGGCTGCTGCACGGCCGCTCGACCGTCCAGGTGCGCAGCGCGCTGGCGGTCTGCTCGGTGCGCGGCACGGAGGCCGACATCGACGTGGGCGAGCGGATGACGGTCAAGGTCTATGAGGGCCTCGTGGACGTCTTCAACGACCAGGGCCGGCAGTCGCTGAGCGCGGGTCAGATGACGCAGGTGACGGGGCCGGGGGCCGCGCCCCAGGCGCCGAAGACGCTCGCGGCCGGGGACGTGGGCGACTGGCAGAACGGCCTCAAGGCGGTGGACGTCGAGAAGAACATCCAGCGCCTCAACAAGGAGGCGGTCCGGACGCGCGCGCTCGAGCTCGAGCTCGACAAGGGCGGACAGAAGAAGAAGATCCAGCTCAAGTTCGAGAAGAAATAGGCGCTTCCGGGCTTCGCCCGGACGCGTCTTCGTGTAGGGCCGATGGGTTGACAACATGAAACGACAACGCGCTCTCGCCGTACTCGCGCTCCTCCTGGGGCTCGCCGCGCCCGTCCGTGCGATGGACGGGGCGAACCTCCAGTTCACCGTGCCCGCGCCCGATCCGGCGCAGGCCGGCGAGACGGTGCTCTTCCAGGCCCTCGCCATCAACACCGGGACCGACGCCTGGCCCCCCGGCTCCTACTACTGGGTGGCCGAGGTCTACGACCTCGACCACAAGTACGCGGGGCGCAGCCGCCAGGTCACCCCCCAGGAGACCGTGCAGGCGGGGGCCGTGGCGTCGGTCTCGGTGCCGTTCTTCATCCCGGAGACGGCGGTCGGTCGGCGCTTCTACCGCATCTTCCTCTATAAGGGCACGGAGCAGCTGCTCGTCTCGGACTACAAGGCCTTCCAGATCGTCGAGAAGCCCATCCCGCCGGCGCCGGAGGCCGTGGACTACCGCATCGAGGGCAACCTCACGCTGTCCTACAAGAACTCGAGCCGCAACAAGTGGAGCTCTCACTCCGGCGCCACGACGCTGAACACGGTCGGAAAGATCAAGGACTCCTCCTATCTGCTCAACGCCTACCTGCTCCACGAGCCGGGGAAGGTCTTCGACCCCTTCATCATCGTGCTCAACTACTACGCGCCCTGGGGGACCGTCTCCGCGGGCGACATCAGCCCGAGCATGAGCCCGCTCTCGGTCTCCGGGCTGGGCATGCGCGGCGGCATGCTCGAGCAGCGGCGCGGCGACTGGAGCTGGAGTCTCGCCGGCGGTCAGACCGTGGGCTCCGTCCCGGGCGACAGCACGACCAACGGCCGCTTCGCGCGCACGATGTACGCCGCCTCCGGGCGCTATTCGTTCCTCGAGACCCTCTCCGCCACGGGCAACGCCTTCCTCAGCGCGGATGAGACGGGCTCGCTCAGCAACGACCCCCGCTCGGGGAACTACCGGGGGCCGACGCTGACCCCCCAGCGCAACAGCGGCTACGGCCTGACCCTCGCCTGGGAGCCCCGCCCGAAGCTCTCGCTGACGGTCGACTACGAGCAGACCTCCTATCAGGCCGACGCCGGCAAGGTGGGGGCCAAGGACTCCGCCTACCGCGCCGAGTTCCGCTGGGCGCGCCCCGTCTTCAAGCTCAAGACCTACCTCCAGCGCACGGGGCCGAAGTACGTCTCCTTCGGCGCGCCCGCGGTGGTCGGCGACCGCATGACCTACGACTTCATGCTCGAGCTCTATCCCCTGCGCAGCTACACCCTCTCGCTCATCGGCAACCAGTACCAGGACAACCTCGGCGGGGACCCGGCGAAGGTGACGACGACCCAGCGCCTCGTGGGACTGACCAACGCCTTCCAGTTCCCCACGGGCACGGGGCTGAGTCTCACGGGCACGATGAACACCGCGAAGGGCAAGCCCGCGACCGCGCTCGACAACCAGACCGTCACCGCCGGCCTGAACCTCTCGCAGGCGATCAAGGCCCACAGCGTCTCGCTCGGCGCCCAGATGAGCCAGTTCAAGGACAAGAACAAGCTCGCCCACGACCTCGACACCCAGACGCTCTCCTTCTCGAGCAACCTCGCCCTGCCGGCGCGCTGGAACGCCACCTTCGGCGCCAGCCGCACCCTCTCGCGCGACAAGGTGGACGGCTCTCAGCGGACCTCGCTCTCCGTCTCGCCGAGCCTCGCCTTCCCCCTGCGCCGGAGCTGGACGGCCCAGATCTGGGGGTCGATGACCTCGAACAAGAGCACCTCGCCCACCCTCGCGGCGGACTCCACGCTGCTCTCCTCGAACTCGGAGTTCACCTGGACCGTGAGCCCGCAGAACAGCCTCACCTTCGGCCTCGGCTACAACCGCAACAAAGACAAGGCCGACGTCTCGCGCAGCTACAGCGAGTCCACCGCCTCCTTCCGCTACTCCCTCTCTTTTTAAACACCCCTCCCTCTTCGAGGGAGGGTATTGGTTGGCGGCGGCATGGCCCGCCGCACCTTAGTGGAGGGTGACAGCCGTCCTGGGACGCGCAAGCGTCCCGACGGCGCCAGAGGGTAGGGGAGGGGCCGGCGGCCCCTCCCACTACGGTGCCGTGGCCGGTCGGGTGGGGTCCGGGAACCACCCATGGGGAGCACCTTGACACTCCATCCGGGTTGAGTTACAACTACATCGCCGGATCGTTCTCAGACGCAGACGGCGCAGAGCCGCAGCGGACGGACTTACGGTGCCAGGCACTTAACTAATTGAACTAACTCGGGGTGGGGGCTTGCGGAGCATCTTGCAGGCGTCGGTGCAGGAGCGGGTGATGAAGCGAGCGATCTCCACGGGGCCGAAGCCGTTGTCGTACGCTTCCTGAACGAATTCCTGACGTGCAGCAGAAACCTCTCCTCTACGGCAGGAGTCCGGTGCCAGGCACTCACCTTATTGACCTTATTGGCGTAGGGGTTTCGTGATTCTCAGGTGGCGGCGCCGGAAGGGTTTGGTTCCATAAGGTGAGTGCCTGGCACTAGGATCTAGGATGCGGCGACTCTACCCTCCCCCAGCCCTCCCTCGAGAGGGAGGGAGACCGGTTGAGTGACAGGCAACAGGAAGACTAGGCGCCCCCTACCCCTGCCCCTTCCCGAAGGGAAGGGGAGATAGGGAACTGTAATGGGCGTGATCCTTATTGGGGCGCGGGCTCGTCGGCTTCGTCGGTCTCTTCTTCGTCCCCTTCCTCGGCGTCGGCCGGGGCGGGGGATTCGTCCATGAGGACCTTGTCCTCCGGGGCCTTCACGGCGCCCGAGGGCGGGGGGAGATCGAGCTTGCGGAGGAACTCCACGAGCTTGGGGTCGCCTGGGGAGAGCGTCAGCGCCCGCTTCCACGCCGCGCGCGCCTGGGGGCGCTGGCCGAGCGAGAAGTAGGCGGAGCCGAGGCGCTTGAGCGAGAGCAGGTCGTCGGGCTCGAGCTGGAGGATGTCGCCCAGGGCCTGGATGGCGAGGTCGTACTTCCCGTCGTAGATGAAGTTGAGCGCGACGAAGCGCTTGAAGGCGAGGAAGCGCATGCCGGGGGTGATGGGGTCCGCGCCGACGAGCTCGGGGTTCCAGTTGAGGAGGAGGTCCTTGAGCGCGGCGATGGAGCGGTCCTCGGGGGCGAGCTCGCAGGCGTAGCGCAGGGCGTTGTGGGCCAGGCGCAGGTCCGGTCGCCGGGCCAGCGCGGCGGAGATGCCCTTCATGGCGAGCGTCCAGGCCTTGCCGGCGCCCGCGCGCGGGGCGACCTTCACGAGCTCTTCCAGGCGCTGCTGGAGGGTCCGGTAGACGGGGTTGGTGAAGTCCTCCTCGATGAAGTTCTGCACGTCGAGGAGGGCGTCGTCGTAGAGGCCCCGGCCGACGAGGGCGTAGAGCTTCTCGAGCCGGTCCTTGCCCTGCTGCTCGAGCTTGCGGCGGGCCTCGGCGATCATCGTCTGGGCCGTGCGCTGCTCGGGGGCGATGCGGAGGATCTCGCTCCATTTCTGGATGGCCTTGACGTACTCCTCGTCGGTGAAGAGCTTGAAGGCCTCGTCGTAGCGCTCGCGCAGGGGGCCGCTGATCTCGTCCTTGGCGGCGGGGGGCGCGGCCCGCAGGGCGGGCGCGAGGAGGAACAGAAGGAGCGCGGCCGCGGGGAGCCTCACGCGCCCTCCTTGCTCAGCTCGCGGATGACGCTGATCTCGATGCGGCGGTTCATGCGCCGCCCGCGCGCGTCCGCGTTCGAGGCGACGGGGCGGAACTCGCCGTAGCCGCGGGCGTGGAAGCGGGCGGCCGGCAGGCCGCGGCTCGAGAGGAACTCGACGACGGAGAAGGCGCGCGCGGCGGAGAGCTCCCAGTTGCTGCGCAGGCGGCCTCCGAGCACGGGGACGTCGTCGGTGTGTCCCTCGACGAGGATCGGGTTGGGGAGCTGCGAGAAGAGGCCGGCGAGCGAGGAGAGCAGCTCCTCGGCGGCGGGATCGAGCCGGTCGGAGCCCTCGCGGAAGAGCACGGGGGAGGGCAGGGTGAGCTCGATGCGGCGGCTGCTCACCTTGAGACCGAAGTCGTCGAGGCGCAGGCGGCTCATCTCCCGCTTCAGACGCACGGCGAGCTCCATCTCCTGGAGCTGACGCTCCTTCTCCGTAAGGCGCTTCTGGGAGGCGATCTCCTTCTCGATGCGCGCGAGCGCCCGGTCGTACTCCGGCGAGCGCGTCGCGTAGGAGAAGACGAAGAGGGCGAGGAACAGGATGACGAGGTTCGACATGAGGTCGGCATAAGGGATCATCCACAGCTTCGTGGGGTCGTCCTGCGGGGTTTCGGGTCGATCCCTAAGCACCGCGCTCCTCCTCGGGGTGGCGCAGGATGACGATCTCGACGCGCCGGTTCTTCGCGCGTCCCGCGTCGTCGCCGTTCGAGGCGATGGGGTGCAGCGGGCCGTAGCCGGAGGTCACGAGGCGCTTCGGGTGCACTCCCGCCGCGACGAGCGCGGAGAGGACCGCGTGCGAGCGGGCGATGGAGAGCTCCCAGTTGCTGCGGTAGCGCCCGCCGATGACCGGGCGGTCGTCGGTGTGTCCCTCGACGACGACGGAGTTCGGCATCTCGCGCAGGACCGCGGCGAGCCGCTCGAGCGTCGTCCCCGCGTTCGCGGCGAGGTCGGCCTCGCCGAAGCCGAAGAGCAGACCTTCCTTCAGGCGCACGCGCACGCCCTCCTCGGTCTCGGCCACGGCCGCGGCCTCCCCGAGCCCTCCCTGCGTGAAGACCCCGCGCAGCCGGTCGGCGTCGCTCTCGCGGAAGGTCGGAAGGGCGGCCTCCTCGGCGCGGGGCTTCCGGTCGACGAGCGCGCCGGCCTCGAAAGTCTTCACCAGGTCCCGCTGGGCCTGCGGCCCCTGCTGGGTCAGCGCGAACATCACGAGGAAGAAGAGCATGAGGTTCGTCATCATGTCGCAGAGGACGACGAGCCAAAGCGGGTTGTCTTCGAGGGTGCTCGGCGCCACGCGATGGAGGAAGGGGATCATCTTCCCCTCGTCCTACGCGGGCACCTTGGCATAGCGCCGTGCGCCGCCGCGGCGCAGGTTGAAGGCGAGGTAGGCCTCCAGGCGCTTGGCGATGAGCCAGGGGGCCTCGCCCTGCTGGAGGGAGAGCAGACCCTTGGCGATGAGCTCGCGATTGAGCATCTCCTCCTCGGAGTAGAAGGCCAGCTTGTTCGCGATGGGGAGGAAGAGGAAGTTCGCGGAGAAGATCCCGTAGAAGGAAGCGGTCATGGCCACGGCCATCGAGGCGCCCATGGCGGAGGGGTTCGTGATGTTGCGCAGGACCTGGACGACGCCGATGAGGGTGCCGAGGAGTCCGAAGATGGGGGCGTAGGTCCCCGCCGAGCGGAAGATGCCGCTCGTCTGCAGGTGGCGGTGGCGGGTGACGAGGATGTCGCGCTCGCAGCGGTCGCGCAGGGTCTCGGCGTCGAGCCCGTCCATGATCATCTGGAGGCCGTCGGCCATGAAGGGGTGGGGGAGGCCCTGGAGCTCGTTGCCGAGGGCGTCGAGGCCCTCGCGGCGGGCGCGCTCGGCCAGGCGCACGAAGGACTGGATGAGCATCATGGCCGGCGGCCGGCGCGGGGGGAAGATCATCATCTTGAGCGCGGCGGGCACGAAGCGGATCGCCGACCACGGGTAGCTGATCATCACCGAGCCCACGGTGCCGCCGAAGATGAGGATGAGGGCCTCGGGGTTGAGGAGGAAGTGGGCCATCTGCCCGATGGCGAGGACGTAGAGGACGACGCCGATGCCCAGGAGCGCGCCCAGGATCGACATCAGGTCCATATCAGCTCTCCCTGCGCAGGGTCACGCGGCCTTCGCGCACGAGCGCGCGCAGGGCGACGAGGACGCGGCGGCGCTCCGCCTCCGCGAGCTCCTTGGGGGGGACCTGCGTGAGCTCGATCTCCTGGGTCAGCCACTCCCCGATGCCGGAGCGCAGCTTGGGCAGGATGCGGGCCTTGAGGTCCTCGGCGGAGCGCAGGACGATCGCGAGGCTGCGCAGGGGGATGCGGCGCACGAGGGCCTTGAGGTCGGCCTCCTCAAGAGCGCCGAGGTCCTCGAGCAGGACGATGCGGCGCTTGAGGCGCGCGCCGAGCTCGGGGTCGCGCTCGCGCAGCGTCCCGAGCATCTCCTCGCGCAGGGCTTCGGGAGCGTGGTCGAGGAGCTCGGCGAGCTTGTGCTCGCCGCCCATGAGGTAGTGGATGCGGGCTCGCAGGGACTCCTCGACGACGCGGACCTGTTCGCGGTCGAGCTGGGTCACGCGGCACATGAGGGCGACGACCTCGCGGCGGCGTTCCGGCGAGAGGGCCTCGAGGACCTGGGCCGCGAGGGCTCCGGGCAGGTAGTGGACGACGACCGCGCAGGTCTGCGCCTTCGCCTTCTGGAGCAGCAGGATGAGGGTCGGGAGGTCCTTCTCCGAGATGAAGCCGAAAGGCAGGGCGGAGCGGTCCTCCTCGTCGATGTCGGCGGCGGCCGCCGCGGCGGCCTCGGCGGCGGCGGCCTCCGGCGCCTCGGCGTCGAGGCGGCGCTCGCTCTTCTCGGCCGCGCTGCGGGAGCTCGCGATCCACTCGCGGCCGACCGCGACGAGCGCGACGGTGCCGCGCTGCAGGCCCAGGAGGCCCGCGGCGGCGAGGAGGAGCCAGAGCAGGGAGAGCAGGCCCGAGGGCTTGAGGAAGTCGGCCGCCGAGATGGGCGGGGCCTTGCGGAAGCGGATCTTCTCGACGGCCAGCGCGTCGCCGCGCTCGGGGACGATCCCGAGGAGGCCTTCGGCGGTCTTGCGGATGAGCGCGAGGTCCTCGGCGGTGGCCGACTCGTCGACGAGCACCGTCGCGAGCACGCGGCGCACCTTCGTGAGGGTCACACCGAGCGGGCCGGGGGTCGCCGGGGTCACCTTGGGGGGGACGCCGGGCATGATCTCCTCGTCGGAGGCCTCGTCCTTCTCCGTCTCGGAGACCATGTCGACGTTGGCGATGACGATGATGTCCTCGCGGTTGAAGGCCTTGCGCAGCACGGCCTCCAGGCGCTTCTCGATGGAGCCCTCGAGCTGGACCTTGGCGCCGATCTCGTCGGAAGGGGTGTTCGCCGGGGCCGCGGAGGCCCCCGGGGCGCCGAGCGCAGCGCAGAGCGCGAGGAGGAGGGGGAGCTTCTTCATGAGAGACCTCATGCGTCCAGGGACTCCCCTTCGCCGCCCTTCTCGGGCGCGGGGCTCCCGACGTCGTCCAGGAGGGAAAGGGTCGGCAGGCCGAACTCGTCCTCGGCCGCAGCGGGGGCCGCGGCGGGCCCCGTCCCCGCGGCGGAGGGAGCGGCGTTCATGCGCTCCTTGAGCTCGCCGACCTGCGCGCGGATGGCCTCGCCGACCTTGCCGATCTCGGAGAGGATCTCCTCGCGGGCCTTGGCGCTCTCGGACTTGAGCGCGGCGAGGCGGGCTTCCTGGAGGGCGAGCGCGCCGTCGACGCGGCGGGTCTCGGCCTCGAGGCCCTCTCCGAGCTTCTCGTCGGCGAGCTTGAGCTCGTCGAGCGCGAGGAGTCGCTCTCCGGCCACCGCCATGCGCTTCTTGAGCTCCGCGATCTCGCCGCGCTTCTCGGCGAGCTCCGCCTGCAGGCCGATGAGGTCGGTCGCCTGGCGGGAGCAGTACTTGCGCAGGCCCACGAGCGCGTTGGCCAGCACCGCCATCTGCTCCTCGAGCGAATGGATGCACGCGACGTCCTGGAGCGTCGGGTCGGCCGGGAGGGCGCCGCGCCAGCGGGTGCGGGCCCCCTGGCCGCCGACGGCCTCGAGCACCGGCATCGCCAGGGCGGGGACCGCGGCCGCGCGCGTCCACTGCGGGGAGCCGGAGGCGAGGTCCTCGTCGTCGCAGACGAGGGCGTCCGCGCCGAAGCCGTCCACGACGGAGAGCTCGGATTCCCCGTAGGGGCCGAGCACTTGTCCATGGAGGAAGAGCCAGTACTTCGTCTTCGTCCCTTCCATAATAGAGGTATCGGGAGTGTAGCGGTCCGGTGTTTCGGAATCATAACAGAATAATCCGCAAATCCTGAGGACGCCGCCCTCCCTCCAGATAGACTCATATCGGGTATCCCCGAACCAGGTTCGGCGGAACCAGGTTCGGCGAGCCGCGGCTGGAGGGAACTTTCCGGCCCCCCCGGGCGTAACCAGGGGGTGATCGCCCGGTTCTGGTCGGCGGCGGTGAGCGGCATCGACGGCTTCCTCGTGGCCGTCGAGTTCGACCTCGCCAACGGCCTTCCCTGCTTCAAGACCGTCGGCCTGCCCGACGGCTCGGTGCGCGAGGCGCGCGAGCGCGTCGTCTCGGCGGTGCGCAACGCCGGCTTCGAGTTCCCCGGCCGGCGCGTGACGGTGAACCTCTCCCCGGCGGAGACCCGCAAGGCCGGCACCCACTTCGACCTGCCCATCGCGCTCGGGGCCCTGGCCGCCTCGGAGCAGGTCGAGGCCGTCTCCTCCGCGGCGGACCTCTGCTTCCTCGGCGAGCTCGCGCTCGACGGGGCGGTCCGGCCGGTCTCGGGGGTGCTCTCCATGGCGGCCGCGGCGCGCCGGCGGGGTCTGCGCGGGGTCGTGGTCCCTCGCGAGAACCTGCGCGAGGCGGCGGCGTCCCCGGGCCTCGAGGCCTACGGGGTCTCCACGCTGCGGGAGGCCGTCGACCTGCTGCGCGGGGCCCTGCCCGAGCGGCTCCCGGAGCCCGAGGAGGAGCCCCTGCCCGCCGGCGGGGAGGATCTGGGCGACGTGCGCGGACAGGCGCTGGCGCGCCGCGCGGTCGAACTCGCGGCCGCCGGCGGGCACAACCTCCTGCTCATCGGCCCGCCGGGAACGGGGAAATCCATGCTCGCCCGGCGCCTGCCCGGCCTGCTCCCGCCGCTCGGGCGCGAGGAGGCGCTCGAGGTCACGCGCGTCTACTCGGTCTGCGGCCGCCTCCCGCCGGGAGGGGGGCTCGTGCGCGCGCGCCCGTTCCGGGCGCCGCACCACACGACGACCCCGACCGCGCTGGTGGGCGGCGGCGCGCGCTGCCGCCCGGGAGAGGTCACGCTCGCGCACCGCGGGGTGCTCTTCCTCGACGAGTGGCCGGAGTTCGGCCGCGAGGCGCTCGAGTCCCTGCGCCAGCCCATGGAGGACCGCTGCGTCGGGGTCTCCCGCCTGAGGGAGTCGGTCCTCTATCCCTCCGACTTCACGCTCGTCGCGGCGATGAACCCCTGCCCCTGCGGCTACCTCGGCCATCCGGGTCGGCGCTGCGAGTGCACGGAGCGCGACGTGCGCCGCTACCGCGGCCGCGTCTCCGGCCCGCTGCTCGACCGCGTCGATCTGCAGGCGGAGCTCTCTCCGGTGCCCTTCGCCGAGTGGGAAGGGGTCGGCCCCGTGCCGGAATCGACGGCCGAGGTCCGCGGGCGCGTCCTCGCCGCCCGGGCTTTCGCCCGCGGCCGCGGCTCCCGGGAGCTCAACGCGCGCCTCGCCGGCGCGGACCTGCGCGAGGCCTGCCGCGTCGACGGGGACGGGCGGCTCCTCCTCGAGGCCGCGGCACGCCGGTCGGCGCTCTCTCCGCGAGGGCTCGACCGCCTCCTCCGGGTCGCCCGGACGGCGGCGGATCTGGAAGGTTCCGGGCCCGTCCTGCGCAAACATCTGGCGGAAGCGGCTTCCTATTTGGGAAAATGGCGGACCCTATGAAGATACTCCTATTAGCGCTTCTGCTCGCTCCGGCGGTCGTCCGCGCCGAGTCGCGGCACACGGTCGTCCCCGGGGACACCCTCTGGGACCTGGCGGGCCGCTACTATGAGGATAACTTCGGCTGGCGCCGCATCGCGGACGCCAACCCCGCGCCGTCCGTCAAGGACCCGCACTGGATCTACCCCGGGCAGATCATCGTCATCCCCGACGCCGCCGCTCCCGTGTCGGAGCCCGGCCCCGCGCTCGGACCCGACACCGAAGCGCAGGACATCCCCCGCGAGGCCCCGGAGCCCAAGGAGGAGCCCGCGGCCGCTCCCGAGCCGGCGCCTGAACCCCCCGCCCCGGTCGAGAAGGGTCCGCCCTTCGATCCCAGCGCCTCGGCGGGCGCCATCGCCCTGCCGGACGCGCTCTCCATGGAGATCCCCTCGGGTCAGACGGGCCAGACTCCGGCCCTGCGCCGGCTGCTCATGCCCGCGTCATGGAAGGAGGACGGCAAGGTCCTCGAGTCGCCCGAGCGCCTGCAGGCGTCCCAGGGGGACCATGTCCTCCTCCTCATCGAGCGCTCCGGGGTCGCGAAGCGGCAGCGCTACGGCGTGTACCGCCGGACCTCTCGGACCGAGGCCGACACCGACCCCAAGGGTCTCTACATGCAGAAGATCGGCATCGTCGAGGTCTCCAGGAAGCTGGCCGACAAGGACCGCTACCGCGCGCTCGTCGTCGGCGCGGGCGACACGGTCCAGCCCGGCGACCTGCTCAAGCTGGAGGAGTAGATGAAGAAGTTCGTCATCTCCGTCGTCCTCGTCATCTTCGGCGTGGGCTATATCCGCAGCCACTATACCTTCCACGACGTGGTCGTCTACAACCAGAAGCATCCCGACCCGAGGCGCTCACCTCAGGTGGCCTACTACGTGGGGATGACGACCTTCCTGCGCAGCGACTTCCCGACGGCCACGGAGGCCTTCACCCAGCTGCTGACCGACTATCCGACCTGTCAGTACGCGCCGAAGGCGCTGCTGCGCCTCGGGACGATCTACTCCGAGCAGCAGAAGTGGGAGGACGCGCGGATCCAGTTCCAGCGCTACATCGAGGAGTATCCGAGCGGGCCGGACATCGAGACGGTGAAGAACAAGTATGAGTTCATCAAGTTCAAATGACGCGGCGGCCGCCGACGCGGCACCTTTCGTCGAGCTCGTCCGGCGCGCGATGGACGCGCGGGCGCTCGGTCTGAGGGAGCTCTGCCGCGCGGCGGACCTCGACCCCTCCTTCCTCTCGAAGGTCCTTTCGGGCAAGCGCAACCCTCCCGCCGAGGAGGACGCCCTGCGGCGCCTCGCGGGTGCGCTCGGCCTCGACGCGACGCGCCTGGCGGTGTGCGCCGGGCGCATCCCCTCCGAGTGGCGCCGCGTGCGCGTCGACGAGGACTCCTTCCGCGCCGCGCACGCCCTCATCACCGGCTCTGCGCGCGAGCGGACCGAAGAAGCGCCCCCGCCGCCCGCGCGGGGCTGGCGGAGCCCCGCGCGGCCCGCGCCGGCCCGGCCGGAGTCCCGACCGCGGCCCGCCGCCGACCTGCCCCTGCGCCCTTCCCGTCCCTTCGGCGAGGAGCTCCTTTGAGCGACCGCCTCCTGCGCCTCGAGGACCCCGGCTACCCCGAGGTCTTGCGCGAGGTCGCCGACGCGCCGTCCCTGCTCCACGTGCGCGGGGTCCTGCCGCCTTCGGCGGGCGCCGTCGCGATCGTCGGCTCGCGGAAGGCGACCCCCTACGGCCGGCGCATGGCCCGCCGCCTCGCCGAGGGCTGCGCCCGCGCCGGGGTCCCGGTGGTCAGCGGCCTGGCCCGCGGGGTGGACACCGAGGCGCATCTCGCCGCGCTCGACGCCGGGGGGACGACCTGGGCCGTGCTCGGCTGCGGCCTCGACGTCGCCTATCCGCCCGAGAACGCCGCGCTCGCCGAGCGCATCGTCCGTTCCGGCGGCGCCCTCCTCAGCGAGTTCCCGCCCGGGACCCCGCCGCTGGCCGCCCATTTCCCGCGCCGCAACCGGATCATCTCCGCGCTGGCCTGCGCCGTGGTCGTCGTCGAGGGCGACCTCCGCTCCGGCTCCCTCATCACGGCCCGCATCGCCCTCGCCCAGGGCCGCGAGGTCTTCGCCGTCCCCGGGCCCGCCGACTCCCCGCTGAGCGCCGGCCCGCTCGAGCTCCTGCGCCAGGGCGCCGCGCTCGCCCGGGGCTACGAGGACCTCGCCGAGGAGCTGCCCGAACTGCTCCCCGCGCCCGCTTCCACCGTCGATTCCGGACCCGCTTGCGCCGCCCAGTTGAGCGCGGACGAGGGAAAAATCATAGAATTGCTCGCTTCAAGCTCCATGACCGTAGAGGAGCTCGCCGCCGGGACCGGCTGGCCGACGCCGCGCCTGCTTGGAGTCCTGACGGAACTCGAAGGCCGGGACCTGGTCCTGGCCATGGCTGGTCAAAGATATGCCCGATACTGAAGCCGACGACAATACTCCCGCCAAGGCGCCCAAGGCGGCCAAGGCCCCGAAGGCGGTGAAAGCCCCGAAGGCGGCCAAAGCCCCCAAGGCGGCGAAGGCGCCGAAGGCCCCCAAGGCCTCCGCGCCGGGCACCGGACCCGACCTCGTCATCGTCGAGTCGCCCGCGAAGCAGCGCACGATCTCGCGCTTCCTGAAGAAGGGCTACGTCGTCGCCAGCTCCTACGGCCACGTGCGCGACCTCCCCGAGAAGAGTCTCGGCGTCGACGAGGCGCACGGCTTCGAGCCCACGTACGCCCTGCTGACGCGCACCAAGAAGCTCCTCCCCGACCTCAAGAAGCTCGCCAAGGAGGCCGGCTGCGTCTACCTCGCCACCGACCATGACCGCGAGGGAGAATCCATCGCCTGGCACCTCGTGCAGATCCTCGAGCTCGAGGACGCCCGCGCGCGGCGCATCACCTTCCACGAGATCACGCCGCACGCCATCCAGGACGCGCTCAAGAGCCCGCGCAACGTCGACATGAACCTCGTCCAGGCCCAGCAGGCCCGGCGCGTCATCGACCGCCTGCTCGGCTACAAGCTCTCGCCGCTCCTCTGGCGGAAGATCCGGCGCGGCCTCTCCGCCGGCCGCGTGCAGTCCGTCGCCTGCCGCCTGCTCGTCGAGCGCGAGAAGGAGATCTCGGGCTTCTCCTCCGAGGCCTACTGGACGCTCAAGGTCCGCCTCGAGAAGGCGGGCTCCCCGCCGGTCTTCGAGGCGCGGCTGACCCACTGGAAGGGCGAGAAGATCGAGACCGTCCGCGCCTTCAAGCTCTTCTCCGAGGAGTACCGGGTCAAGGCCACCCCCTTCCGCACCCGCGAAGAGATCGACGCCGTCGTCTCCGCGGTCGCCTCCGGTCCCTTCGACGTCATCGAGGTCAAGCGCAAGGAAGTCCGCCGCCGTCCCCAGCCGCCCTTCATCACCAGCACGCTCCAGCAGGCCGCTTCCCAGCGGCTCGGCTACGCGGCCGACCGCACGATGATGATCGCCCAGCAGCTCTACGAAGGCGTCGACGTGGGCAAGGGCGAGCCCGCCGGTCTCATCACCTACATGCGTACGGACTCCGTCAACGTGGCGACCATCGCCCAGACGGAGGCCCGGAGCTTCCTGCTCGCGAGCCCCGATTACGGCGCCCAGTTCGCGCCCGAGACCTCGCCGGTCTACGCGAGCAAGGTCCGCGGCGCCCAGGAGGCGCACGAGGCGATCCGCCCCACCGGCATGCGCCCGCCGGAGGAGCTGCGCGCCTACCTGACCCCCGAGCAGTTCAAGCTCTACGACCTCGTCTTCCGCCGCTTCCTGGCCAGCCAGATGGCCGACGCGGTCTACGACACCGTCGCCGCCGACGTCCGCAGCGGCGAGGCCCTCTTCCGCGCCAACGGCCGCACCCTCAAGTTCGAGGGCTTCCTGCGCGCCTGGAAGGCCGGGACGAAGGCCGCCGAGACCGAGGAGTTCAAGGAGGAGGACGAGGCCGACGAGGAGAGCGCCGAGGGACGCCTGCCCGAGCTGCAGACGGGCGACAAGCTCGCCCTCGACGGGGCCGACGGCGTCTGCGCCGAGGACCATAAGACCTCCCCGCCCCCCTGCTACAACGAAGCCAGCCTCATCCGCGCGCTCGAGAAGCACGGCATCGGACGCCCCTCGACCTACGCGCCGACCATCAAGACCATCATCGAGCGCGGCTACGTCGACCGCGCGCCCAAGGACCGGCGGCTGACCCCGACCGACCTCGGGCGGATCGTCGTCGAGAAGCTCAAGCTCCACTTCCCCGACCAGCTCGACCTCGGCTACACGGCCCAGGTCGAAGAGCAGCTCGACGAGATCGCCGAGGGCCAGCGCCCCTGGCGCGAGGTCGTCCAGGGCTTCCACGACCCCCTGATCAAGGCGCTCGCCCTGGCCCAGGAGACGATGGAGGACTCGCGCGTGAAGCCGCAGGAGAGCGACGAGAAGTGCCCGCTCTGCGGCGAGCCCATGCTCATCCGCGAGAGCCGCTTCGGCAAGTACCTCTCCTGCTCGCGCTTCCCCAAGTGCAAGGGAAAGGCGCAGCTCGACGCCGAGGGCAAGCGGGTCGTCCCCCAGCAGACCGACGAGAAGTGCGACCTCTGCGGCAAGGGGATGGTCATCCGCACCGGGCGCAAGGGGCGCTTCCTCGCCTGCTCGGGCTACCCGGCCTGCCGCAACACCTTCTCCCTCGACGCCGAGGGCAAGAAGATCGAGGGCTCCCGTCCCGTCCTGACCTCGCGCAAGTGCAACAAGTGCTCGAGCCCGATGTGGATGCGGCTGGGCAAGCGCGGGCACTTCCTCGCCTGCTCGGGTTTCCCGAAGTGCCGGAACATCAAGCCCCTCTCCAAAGAGGACGCTGAGACGATTCAGGCCGAACCGCCGGTGAAGCCCGTCCCGCGCAAATAATGTGAGAAGCTGCGTCCAGCGCTTCCTGTCGCACCTGCGCGCTGCCCGCAACCTCTCCGAGCACACCCTCCGGGCCTACCGCTCCGACCTCGCCGAGTTCGAGCGCTTCTGGGAGGCCCGCGGCTGGGGCGCGGAGGAGCCCTCCCGCCTCGACCGCCAGCGCCTGCGCGTCTGGCTCTCCGAACTCTCCGGGCGGCCCATCCGCCGCACCTCCGTCCTTCGCAAGATCGCCGCGCTGCGCTCGCTGGTGCGCTGGCTCATCGAAGAGGACGTCCTCCGCCGCGACCCCTTCCTCAACCTGCCCATGCCGCGCCGCGAGGGGCGCCTGCCCCGCTTCCTCAGCTCTCCCGAGACGGAGTCCCTGCTCGAGAAGGGGGCCCCGGGGGACCGCCTCCTCGACCTGCGCGACCGCGCCGTGCTCGAGCTCTTCTTCTCGAGCGGCCTGCGCCGCGGCGAGCTGGCCCGGCTCAACGTAGGCGACGTGGACTTCGTCGGCGGCACCGTGCGCGTCTTCGGCAAGGGCTCGCGCGAACGCGTCGTCCCCGTCGGACACGCCGCGCTGCGCGTCCTGCGCGCCTACCTCGAGGCCCGTCCCGTCGGCGGGCCTGAGCGCCGACGGGACGGCGCGAGAGGAGAAGGGCACGCGCGCCGACCCGGCGACGGGCTCGTCGGTTCGAGCCCTCTCTGGCTCAACGCGCGGGGGGGGCGGCTCGGCGAGGGCTCCGTCGCCCAGGTCGTGCGCCGCGCGGCCCGCAAGGCGGGCCTCCTCAAGGGCGTGACCCCGCACGCGCTGCGCCACAGCTTCGCCACTCAGATGCTCGGGCGCGGCTGCGACGTCCGCACGCTCCAGGAGATGCTCGGCCACCGCTCGCTCTCCACCACCCAGGTCTACACCCACGCCACGCTCGAGGGGATCCGCCGGGTCTACGAGAAGGCGCATCCGCGGGGAGCGCCGGCGCGCTCCCCCTCACCCCCCGATACCCCCTCTCCCGCACGGCGGGCGAGGGGGACCGAGAAGGAGGATGAGTGAAAGATAAGGTGGCTCTCCTTATGGAGGAGACGGGCTGCGACCGGGCCGAGGCCGAGCTCGCGCTCGAGCTCTGCAGCTACGACCTCCAGAGCGCGGTGCAGGCCGTCCCGCGCCTCTTCCAGAACATCCTCGTGCTCAAGGGGCGCCTGCGCGCCCGCCACGAGTCCCTCTACGGGCTCTGGCTCGCCATCCTCAACCTCAAGGACCGCTCGCTGCTGCGCGCCCGGGCCGTCGTCTCCTACAACCCGGCCGTCTACACCTGCGACTTCGACGCGCACTGGTTCGACTTCGAGGGCCGCCTCTACGCCTGCCGGCTCTGGGCGGGGACGCTCCAGGACCTGAGCCAGGAGGCCGAGCGGCTCCTGGCCGGCTTCTTCGATTCCTCCGAGGCGGCCCCTTTCTTCTCCGAGAAGCCGAAGCTCGGGGCCGCGGAGTTCGCCCGCCTGCAGAACGCCCTCGCGCCCCGGCTCGGGGAGGCCGAGGTCCAGGCCCGGGCCGAGCTCCTCGACATGGGCCAGTTCCAGGAGGTCCTGCCGGCGCCGGGGGCCCGGAAGACCGAGCCCCGCCGCGCGCACCGGCCGCCCCCCGGGGGGGCCTCGGCGCCGCTGGTGCTGCGCATCGCGCTCGAGCCCGCGCCCGAAGGGGTCCCCGCCGGGGAGCTCAAGGCCGGCGACCTCGTCTACACGACCATCACCGACGGGCGCGACGTCGCGCAGTACCTGGCCAAGCTCATCAGCACCCGCGTCGGCGAGGGTTCCGCGCCCCTGCCCGCGCCGGTGGAGGCCATCGAGCGCGGCCGCAAGGGGGAGTGCCACCTGCGCGTGCGCTTCTCCGCCGGGCTCTGCGGCGACGTCACCCTGCCGCCGGACGTCCGCATCAAGGTCACTCGCCGGGGCGCTCGCTCGCCC
Organism: Elusimicrobiota bacterium; assembly: GCA_041660925.1. Taxonomy (NCBI): domain Bacteria; kingdom Pseudomonadati; phylum Elusimicrobiota; species Elusimicrobiota bacterium. The sequence continues at coordinate 172,616 of JBAZVI010000008.1, read as the reverse complement.
TGGTGGAAGCGCATCTTCGGGGGGTAGCCGGGAATCCCCGGAGGGGATTCTCGGCGGGGTTAGGATGAGGAGTTCCCGCCAAGGGAAGGAGTTCTTTATGGGTTCCGCAGGGCTTGTGGTCGTCGGGGCGCAGTGGGGAGACGAGGGCAAGGGGAAGATCGTCCATTGGCTCGCCTCCCGGGCGCACACCGTCGTGCGCTATCAGGGCGGCAACAACGCCGGGCACACGGTGGTCTTCGGCGGCAAGAAGTACGCCCTCCACAGCGTCCCCTCCGGCATCCTCGTCCCGAACTGCCAGGCCCTCATCGGCAACGGCGTCGTCCTCAACCTGGGCTCCCTGCGCGAGGAGGTCCGCGGGCTCGAGCGTTCCGGCATCCGGGTGCGCGGGCGTCTGCGCGTGAGCTCGCTCTGCCACCTCGTGCTGCCGCATCACATGCACCTCGACGCCCTGCGCGAGGAAGGCGGCGCCGGCGTGGGCTCGACGAAGCGCGGCATCGGCCCCTGCTACGAGGATAAGGCCGCCCGGCTCGGCATCCGGGTCTGCGACTTCCTCGACCGGTCGCTCTTCGAGGAGCTCCTCGAGAAGGTCCTGCGCGAGCGCGAAGGCGAGCTCACCCGCGCCGTGCCGCTCAAGACGGCCCGCGCCGAGGCGCTGGAGGGCTACGAAGGCCTGCGCGCCTTCCTCAAGCCCCTGGCCGCCGACGTCTCGCTGCTCGTGTCGGACGCGCTCGACGCCGGGCGTCGGGTGATGTTCGAGGGCGCCCAGGGCGTCATGCTCGACGTGGACCACGGCACCTACCCCTTCGTGACCTCCTCGAGCCCCATCGCCGGCGGCGCCTGCGTCGGCGTCGGCGTCGGCCCCACCCGCATCCGCGGCGTGCTCGGCGTGAGCAAGGCCTATACGACCCGCGTCGGTCTGGGCCCCTTCCCGACGGAGCTCGAGGGGACGGTGGCCCGCTATCTGCGCGAGGCGGGGGGGGAGTACGGCACCACCACCGGCCGGCCGCGCCGCATCGGCTGGCTCGATCTCGTCCAGCTCCGCCAGGCCCTGCGGGCCGGCGGCATCGACCGGCTCGCGCTCACCAAGCTCGACACCCTCGCCGGGGTCCATCCCCTGCGCGTGTGCGTCGCGTACAAGGTCCGGGGCCGCAAGACGACCGAGTTCCCCTGCGCGCGGCGCGACGCGTTCGAAGCCGTGCCGGTCTATGAGGACTTTCCCGGCTTCAGCGGCGGTTTCGAGAAGGCGCGGAGCTTCGCCGCCCTCCCCAAGGGCGCGCGCGACTACGTGCTCGAGATCGAACGGCGCCTGGGCGTGCCCATCCCCATCGTCTCCATCGGCCGGGACCGCGAGCAGACCCTCCTGCGCGGTCCCTTCCGGTGGCCTTCCTGAGGAGCGGATCTTGAGTCCGACCTCCCGCAACGCCCCCTGTCCCTGCGGCAGCGGCCGCAAGGCCAAGGACTGCTGCAGCAGCGGGAAGGGGGCCGCGGCCGGGCCGGACGCGGCCGCGGATTCTCCGCTCCTGCGCGGGGGCCTCCTCGCCGCCTTCGTCGCCTTCCTCCTTTGCCGTCTCTACTTCAAGATCTGGGACCCCGACCTGTGGTTCCATCTGAGCATCGGCCGCTACATCGTCCAGCACGGCCTCATCCCGCATGCGAACCTCTTCTCCTGGACGGACCCTGCTCAGCCCTGGGTCGTCCATGAGTGGCTCTCGCAGGTGCTCTTCTACGGGGTGTACTCCCGCTTCTCCGCCGGGGGCGTCCTCCTTCTGAGGATGACCGTCTTCCTGGCGGTGTTCGGCGTGCTCCTGCGCTCGGTCCGCCGTCCGGGCTGGGAGCTCCTGAACATCGGCGGACTGGCGGTGGCCGCGCATGCCGCCGCCATGCGCTTCAACGACCGGCCCGAGATGTTCAGCGCCCTCTTCATCGCCGTGCAGCTGCTCGTGCTGGAAAGGAGACGCCGGGGGGAGAAGGCTCCGCTCTGGGTGATCCCGCTCATCCAGGCCCTCTGGGCGAACATGCACGGTTATTATCTGCTCGGCATCGCGCTGATCGTCCTGTACTGGGCGGGAACGGCCTGGAGCGAGGGCCTGCGCCGCTCGCGGGACCTCGCGGTGCTGGCGGGAGCCGCTCTCCTCGCCTGCCTCGCGAACCCGCGCTTCGGCGCCTGTCTCCTGCACACCCTCCGCAGCGCCCGTCTCTCCATGGAGGCGAACATCCACGAGTTCGCTCCGACCTTCTCGAGCTGGGCGGACTTCCGGGAGACGGGCTGGTTCGAGATCGAGAAGCTGGCGGTCTGGCTCCCGGCGTTGTGCCTCCTGTCGAACCGCCGGCGCGTCCCCGCCGCGCACTGGCTGGTCTGGGCGGCGTTCCTCGGCATGTACCTCCGTTCCCAGCGCAACCTGCTCTTCATCGCCGTGCTGGCGTTTCCCATCGCTCTGTGGAACCTGCGCGAGGCGCTGGAGGAGTGGGTCGGCGCGCATCCGTCCTTCGCGCCGCGTCGGCTGAAGCCCGTCCTGGGGGTTCTCCTCGCGGGGGCCCTCCTCTGGAGCGCGCAGGATTTCGCGTCGGGCCGTTTCTATCGGAGAGGAGGATACTTCCTCGCGCCCGGGACGGGCTTCTCCTCCCTCCATTCTCCCGTCGGAGCGTGCGACTACGTCGTCGACGCGGGGCTCCAGGGGCCGGCCTTCAACAACTACGTCGCGGGGAACTATCTTCTGTGGCGCTTCCCGGACCGGAAGGTCTTCATCGACGGACGGGGGGTGGAGGCGTACGGCCGCGCGTTCTTCTCGTCGTACTGGGACATCGCCGGCGGGAAGGTCCCCCTGGCGGCGTTCACGGCGCGCTACCCCGTCCGCTACTTCCTGATCGACCCCTTCCAGGACCCCGGCGTCGTCCCGCTTCTGCGCGCCCTGGGGCGCGACCCGGCCTGGAAGCCCGCCTATATCGACCATGCCGGCGTGGTCTTCGTCCCCTCGTCCGATGAGAGGCCGATGACGCTCCGGCGGCCGGGAGGCGCGGGAGGGTCGCGCGAGCCGCGGCAGCTCGTCTGGGAGCACTACAACCTCGGCTCGATCCTGCTCTGGCTGGGGAAGGACGCGCTCGCGCAGAAGGAGTTCTCCGAGGTGTTCCGGATGGAGCCGGATTTCAGCACATGAGCGCCGCGAAGAACGCCCCCTGTCCCTGCGGCAGCGGACGCAAGTTCAAGAGCTGCTGCATGTTCCGCGCGCCGGAGTCGTCCTCGCCGGAGGGGGGGGTGTCCCGGTGGGCGTTCAGGGCCCTTTTCGGGGCCCTGGCCGTCGTCTATGTCCTGGCGCTGCGCAGCTACTTCGTCGGCTACTTCAACGACGACGCCTTCTATCTCATCGGGGCGAAGTCCCTGCTCCAGGGGCGCTATGTCCAGCTCCACGCCCCGACCGAAGCGGCGTTCATCCAGTACCTGCCGGGCTACCCCCTGCTGCTCGCCCCCCTGCTCGCGTTCTTCGCGGAGACGTCGGTCGTCCTCCAGCTCTACTCGATCCTGCTGCTCTGCGCGGCCCTCGTCCTGCTCGAGCGGCTTTGGCGCGCCTCCTCCTCCTCGGGGGTCCGCTTCGCCGCGCTGGCGCTCTTCGGCGCCAGCCCGATCGCCGTCTCCCTGTCGGGCGCCGTGCTCGCCGAAGGGCCCTATCTTCTCTGGACGGCGCTCGTCTTCACGGCGCTCTCCAGGGTCTGGGAGAGGGACGATGCGAAGACCTGGCTCCTTGTCGGGGCGCTGGCCGGCTACGGCGCCCTGCTGCGTCCCAACGGGATCTGTCTGCCCGTCTCCGCGGCCCTCGCCCTGCTCTTCTCCGGCCGGTTCCGCTCCGCCGCGGTCTGTCTCTCCGCCGGGCTGGCGCCCGTCGGCGGCTTCTATCTGCGCAACGTCTTCCACGCGGGGCTCGGGACCGTCTACCTCGGAGAGCTTCGGGCGCCCTTCGCGGGAGGGGAGGCGGGGCTGGCGCAGGCGTGGACGCTGGTCGGCGGCAACGCGTGGTTCTACCTCCGGGCCGTGTTCGTGAAGGTGTTCCTCTCCTGGCCGGAGCCGTTCGCGAGCGGAGTCCTCGGCGCCCTGACCGTCGCCGTCGGCGCCGCGGCGGCTCTCCGGGGTGCCCGTCGGGAGGGGGAGGCCGGCTGGGAGCGCTGCGCCCGCATCCATGTCGCGCTCTACGCCGCGGTCCTCCTCGTGTGGTTCAAGCAGGCGCCGAGGTATCTGCTCCCGATCCTGCCCTTCGTCTTCCTTTACCTTTTCCGCGGGCTGGAGTCGTGGACGCGCAGGCTGCCGGCGCGGGCGGCCTCCTCCGTGCTCTGGGGCGCGCTGGCGGCGGGACTCCTGCTCTGCGCCCCGCTGAACGTCCATCACCTGCGCGCCTCGCTGTACTGGGCGACGCCCGTCAACACTCCCGCGCTGAACACCTTCCGCTGGATCCGCGAGAACACGCGCCCCGACGAGGTCTTCGCCGCGGAGATGCAGGGACGGCTCTACCTGTACACCGGGCGACGGGGCTGGCGGATCCCGAAAGTCGAAGCCCCGCTCGAACTCGCGCGCTGGGCCCGGGGGTCCGGAGTGACCCGCATCCTGTCGGCCTCCGCGGACGCGTCCATGCCGACGGTGACGCGGACGGCTTCCGGTGAGGCCCTGGCTCAACCGCTCCTCGAGAGGCTCCTCTCCGACTCCCGCTTCTTCGAAAAGGACTTCACGGACGCGAGGGAGCGGACGGCGGTCTACCGGGTGCTGCCGTAGCCGCACGCCCGCGCTCATCGACGAGAAAACAGCTCTGAGCGAGGCGTTTCGGGTTTGGGTCTTGACAAATCAAGCGCCGGGGTTATACTAGTCGGGAAGGGAAGTTGCAGCGACAATGGCAAACCCGCACCTGAACAGGGTGCGTGCCGGACCTCAGAGCATCGAGGATGCGGCACGGCGCGAGCCGGGGGCGCAAAGCCAAGGGGCGTCACGGACGCAGCCCGGCTGCCGAAAGCAGCGGACCTGGCACGAGAAAGATTTGGCCCGGCCTCAGCTTGCTATCTTCGGGATAGAGGGGTAAGATAGTTGGCGAGGCCGGGCTCCTGTTTGGGCATGAAAAACATGGACGCCGAGAAGAACGCCGGCAAGCTCTGGGTGCTTTTGGGGCTTCTGGCGTTTTGTCTTATCGCGGCCCTCCCGCTGTTCGCGAGCCCCGTCGCGGAGGCCGCGGACGACGGGATCGAGTTGCGCGACATGTATAACCGGCCCGTCTCGCGCGCCGCGCTCGGCCGCGAGTTCCGCGCGGGCCAGCGCGCGCTCCTGCGCGAGGCCTCCCTGTCCAGCCGTGCCGAAGGCCGTCTCCTCGACCTGCTCGAACGGGGGGGGGTGCTCGACAGCGCCCTGAGGGTCCCGCACACTCCGGCTCCCGCACGCGACGCCTCCTCCGCCCTGGCCCCTTTGCGCGAGCCCCGGGTCCAGGCCGTCGTGCCGCCCGCGCCGACCGTCCTGCCGGTCCGCGCCGCCCGCGCCGAGCCCTCCCTCTCCGCCTTCCGTTCGCCGGACGCCCGCCTGTCTCTGCCCCTGCGCTGCTGAGGCCCGAGGCCTCCCCGGGCCTCCCGGCCCGGTCCCGCGCCCATCCTCGCCATACGGCATCGCGCCGGGCGCGCTCCCGAAGGCACGCACAGCCCCAGGGACAAGCCGCAGGACGACGCAAAAGCGTAACCACTATGCCACGCCGAGGCCTTATCATTTGCGCGCACGCGCGTATGGTAACGATCGCCCGATTGTTCCTCCTGGCGACCCTGGCCTCGTCCGTCCCCGTCCGGGCGGAGGAGCCCTCGGCGTCTCCCGTCGTCCCGGCGGCTGCGGCGCGGTCCGCGGCCCAATGGCGTCTCCTCGCGCGCGACCTCGCCCGCCCCCAGGGTCCGGAGCGCGCGGCGGCCGAGAAGGCCGTCGCCGGCCTCAAGGACGCCGACGTGAAGGCCCTGGTCGGCGCCATGCGCGGGGACCGCGACCGCCTCATCGCGGGGTCCATCCTCCACGGCATGGGCCGCCGCGCGACGGCGCCGCTCTTCGGACTGCTGGACGACCCGGACCTCTCCGTGCGCGCCGCCGGCCTCGTCGTCGACGCCGCCGGGCCCGGCATGGTCGAGGACGCCCCCCGGCTCCTCGCCTGCCTGCGCGGCCGCTCGGACGTGCGGCTCTACTGCGGCCAGGCCCTCGTCAAGCTCTCCGGTCCCGCGGCGAGGAAGCACGTCCCCGCGCTCGCCGAAGCGCTCTCCGACCCCGACGCCGACGTCCGCGCCTACGCCGCGACGGCGCTGGGCCTGGTGGGGAAGGGCGCCTCCGGGGCGAAGACGGCGCTCCAAGCCGCGGCGAAGGACGCCGACGCGTCGGTGCGCGCGGCGGCGAAGACGGCGCTCGGGAGGCTCCGTGGCTAACGGGACCTCCCGCCGTCCCGTGCTCCTGGCCGCGGGGCTGCTGCTCCTGTCGGCGCTCCTCTCGGCGCCCGTGCGCTCGGCCGTGCGCGTGCTCGGCACCGGCGGCTCGAGCGCGGGCTATGCCGGCCAGCACAACCTCATCTACGTCCCCGGCGTGGGGTACTGGGCCTTCTTCCGCATGGCCATCCCCTCGGACCGCGCGGTGTGGCGCTTCTCGAGGGACGGGCTGGACTGGAAGGGCCGGGACGAGAACGGCGTCTGGGGCGACCAGGCCGACGTCTTCCCGTTCCTGCAGATCGCGCCCGACGCGGCCTGGGGCAACCCGAGCATCTGGTACGCGCCCAACCTCAACCGCGTCTACGTCGCGGCCGCCGACGCCAACGTCAACATCGGCGGCGGCGGCTCGCTCGTCAGCGGCCGCGCCAACGACACGACCGGCAACAAGCTCTTCCTGCGCTGGGGCACGCTCGGCGCCGACGGCTCCATCACCTGGAGCCCCAACGGCATCCGGCGCCAGAGGATGGCCATCCGCGCGAACACCTGCCAGAGCGTCGAGAGCGGCAGCTCCCAGACTTGGGACCCGATCGCGCAGAGGACGGCGCTGGTCGTCTACTCGAGCGCGGCGGTGAACAACGACCAGGTCATGCTCTTCGCGGACGCCAACCGCAACCTCGCCGCCCTCGACGGCATGGGCACCGTCGTCCTGACCAACCTGTCCCGGGACGCCACCGACTACCTGCCGGGCGGCGCCTCTCCCGACCCCATGCACATCTACACCTACTGCAACGAGGTCACGGCCGGCTCCTCCGGCGTGGATATGTCGCTGGACACCCTCTCGCAGCCCGTGGCGGTCCCCGTCCTTCCCAGCGGCACGATCCCGCAGACCCTGTTCCTCTCGCGCCTCGACAACATCTTCGGCGACAACGGAAACGGGCAGGACGCGTCGTACCTGCGTCTGGACCGGACCCGCTATCATGTCACGCCGGCCGCGATCGAGATGGGCGACGCCACGAACACGGGCGTCAACCCCGACACCGTCGGCACGAACCCGCCCTACCTGATGGCCAACATCGACCAGCAGGACGGCTACAGCGCCTCCGCCGTCAACGAGGTCAACAGCGACTATGTCCACTTCGTCTACATCAACAACAACGGCCGGGTGACCTATCGCCGCCGCACCGCTCCGGCGACCTTCAGCACGATCACCGAACTGGACACCAGCGGCACGGGCGGCGTGGGCGCGCTCCCGCTGCTCTACCCCGAGGTCGGCATCACCTATCCGAACACGGCCTCGGTCGCCAAGCAGCTCTACTTCTTCTGGGTGAACAACAACCAGGACACGATGCGCTACATGGTCTGCGGCAGCACCTTCACCGGCACCAACCAGTGCACCGCCATCAAGACCTTCGTCACCGGCGCCGACCTCGCCTTCCCCAAGCTCGGCTTCTGGGGCGAGGCGAACGACCCGATGCCCATCATGTGGAACGACACGAACAAGGTCTACTTCGACAAGGTCATCACCTCGACCTTCCCCATCCCCACCGTCACCGTGCGCACCACCGAGCAGCTCTCCGCGCGGGACGCCTTCCTTAGTAGGCCCACCTTCGACCTCACCTTCACCGGGACCAACCTCGGCTACGGCATCATCCCCGCGCAGGGGAAGGTCCCGAAGTTCATCCTCCTCAAAAGCAGCGAGTCGCAGACCGAGATCGCGAGCACCTTCACTTATGTGAGCGACACCCAGTTCCGCGCGACGCTGACCCTTTCCACCTATGTGGCCGCCGGCTTCGACTACGACCTGCGCCTCATGATGCCGGACGGCCAGGAGTATCCCTCGCGCTACGACAAGGACCGCGCCCTTACCTCCGACGACCCGCTGTCGCTGGCCATCAACCCGCCGAGCATCACCAGCGTGGGCGACCTGGACCCGGGGACCAACGGCTACGTCTCGGGCGGCTCGATCCTGCGCAACGAAGGGACCGAGGGGATGTCCCGTTCGCTGCGCATCGCCGGCAGCGGCTTCATGAACTGGACCGGCGAGACGACGGCGCCGCTGAGCAGCGCCACCATCCGCCTCAATTTCATCAACACGGGCACAGGCCTCATAGAGCCCGACATCGCCGTGACCTCCATGACCTACTTCGGGGCCACCGGGGTCACGGCCTTCCTGCGCATCTCGACCGCGGCGGCGGCGGGCGCCTACACCATCGAGCTGGCCAACCCCGCCTCGGGCTACTCGCTGAGCGCGGCGAACACCTTCTACGTCACCGTGCCGACCGCCACCATCACCTCCCCGCCGCCCGGCGTCAGCCTCGGCTTCGACGTCATCCGCGGCACGGTGGGCTTCAACAACGTCGGTCAGTCCACCATCTCCGCGGCCGACGTGCGCATCATCAACACCCAGACGGGGCAGATCTGGAACGGCTCGGCGTTCCTCGACGCGTCGTCGTTCCTGACGCCCGAGACCATGTGGATCCCGGCCCAGCTCTCGGCGAACGCCACCGCCTACTGGCTGCGCAAGAGCGATCCCGGCGGCTTCGACGGCTTCACGGCGGGAGCCGATGGTCCCTACGAGATCGCGGTGCGCGGGCGCACCAACGACGGCGGCATCGGCGACCCCTACCGGACGGGCTTCGTGAGCACCTGCGCGGTGACCCTGGACCGCAACGCCACCACCATCAGCGTCCTGCGACCCGTGGCCGGAGCCACGAACACCGTCAACTCCATCGCGGTGGAGTTCAGCGACCTCGGCACCGGTCTCTCCACCGGCAAGCTCATGGTCCAGGACGCCACGACGAACCCCTCCGACCCCACGACCTGGGTCGCCTTCAGCACCGCGGGCAACAAGGGGCCCGTCGGTTGGCAGATCTGGATGTCCACCGATGCCACGGGCTCGCCGCAGAGCGTGTTCAGCCCGCCCCAGGTCGGCGAGACCATCGTCACCATCGACGGAACGGCGGGGGGCGGCACCAAGATCAAGCTCCCGGCCTGGGAGAACGGCCACCGCTACCGGCTCTCGGCGTTCGCGGCCGACGCCGCCGGCCACCAGGTGGACCAGTCCACGAAGGGGACGAGCGGGTACACCACCTTCATCTACGACATCAGCTGTCCCACCCTCACGCTGACCTCCCCCGCAGGGCTTTCCGACACGCGTGCGGGCGCCACTTGGGTGCGCAGTTTCTCGAGCATCGGCGGCGACATCCAGGACAACGTCGCCGATTCCTACGACCTGCCCCACATCTTCTCGCGCATCACCGAGGTCGATGCGGTGGGCACGCCGCTGCGCTACCTGCGCCCGAACGACCTCGCGCTCGTCAGCGCCGGCGGCGCCGACCCCGAGGCGATGTGGAAGGAGGTCGTGGTCTCGCTCGTCAACCCCATGGAGGACAAGTCCTGGAGCTGGGACTTCACCGGCGCCGCCTTCCAGGACGGCCTCATCTATAAGATCGAGAGTTACGCGTCGGACTCGGCCGGGAACTCCACCGGGACGAACACCGGGCCTCGCTACACGAAGTACCTGCGCCTCGACCGCACGGTGCCGAACATCCTCCAGGTCAAGATCAGCACGAAGGGGGTGACCTTGGCCCAGGACACGAGCGTTCTGCTCGACACGAGCTCCACGGTCGGCCTCTGGAACTCCTCGAACCCCCTGACGAGCATCCGCCTCTACCTCAACGACGGCACCGGCTCCGGCATCAAGGTCGCCTCCTACACCCTGACCTACAACGGCTCCTCCGGCAACCGCCAGTACAACCCCTTCGACGTCGCCAACGCCTCCTGGACGAGCCAGCCCGGCCACATCCTGCTGACCGCCGGCACGACGAGCTCGTACGCGGTGGCCTTCGCCTCCGCGGTGCCCTGGATCAACGGGCGCGACTACTTCTTCCATGCCCTCATCGAGGACGTCGCCGGCAACCAGACCGCCTGGGACTGGGGATTCATCTTCGACTACTCCGCGCCGATGCTCGACAGCAACGCGGACCTCAAGACCGACTTCAGCGTCAGCTCCGGAACGACTTTCGGCGGCCCCGTCGTCACCCTGCCCAACAACTTCACCGGCTACGTCGTCGACGAGCCCAACGTCATCGGCGCGCAGGTCGCCGGGGTCAAGGAGGTCCGCATCGGGGTCCAGCGCCAGAGCGACTGGAAGTGGTATCAGGAGCCGCCGATGAACTGGCAGGCCTCGCGCGCCGACCTCGCGGCGACGAGCATCGTGGGCACGACCTGGAAGCTCGACCCCCTCGGCGCGACGGGCGGCGACTTCTGGAACAGCCGCTCGACCGACACCTTCTACGTCTACGTCTGGGCCTTGGACAACACCAGCGCCACCTACGTCAACCAGACCTCCTCCATGACGCTGGCGACGGTGTTCCAGTGGGAGACGCAGGCCCCGACCTCGACGCTCATCATACCGCTCGAGGACACCTGGTACTCCTCGCACACGGGCTACAGCCTCCCGGTCATCATCAGCACCGCCGTCGACCAGCCGACCACGGGCCTGGGCTGGGGCACCGACACCTCCTGCTCGATGAGCGGCGGACCCTCGGGCGGCTGGCCCGGCGGGGCGCCCAACGTCTGTCTGGAGGAGGTCCAGATCGAGGACAGCGACGACACCCAGTCCTGCTGGGGCGGCACGTCCTTCGACAAGACCTGCGTGCAGGAGGCGTCCTGGCTCCCGATGTCGGTCACCCTGGGCAGCTACACCTACAGCACCGACATCGGCGTCGCGGGCAAGCTCTGGGAGTCGCTCATTACCGGCCGCAACTATCGCGTGCGCGTGCGCGGGAAGGACGCGGCGGTGGACTCCGGCTTCACCTGGAACCCCAACAAGGAGAGCCCGCCCACCATCATCAAGGCGCAGTGGAACGCGGGCTACCGCTCCACGCGCTTCTTCAAGGTGGACAAGCAGGCTCCGTCGACGGCCGTCACCTCGCCTCTCAACAACTCCCAGGTCACCGGCGTGCCCAGCATCACCGGCAACGCGAGCGACACGCACGCCGGGCTCGGCAAGACCTTCGTCGCGATCTGCCAGGATGACGGCGCCGGGAACCCGGGCACGAACATCTGCCTCACGGACCCCAGCGGCGGCTCCTTCACCGGCGCGCGCAAGTTCTTCGAGGTCTCCGGCGGCGTCTGGACCCTGCCGCTGACGGTGAGCTTCACCCCGAACCAGTACTACCACGTCATCGTCTACTCCTCCGACACCGTCAACAACGTCGAGAACCCGCTCAACGCCTACAGCGACAACAGCAACCACATCCGCTTCAAGTTCACCAACGTCGCCCAGTCGGGCGCGATCCAGACCCCCTCGCCCGCGCCTACGGGGCAGGCCTCCTATCCCTTCTACGCTCCCGCGGGCCTCTCCGCCCTCGTCGGCACGGCCAACGGCGACACGCACGTCCAGCTCCTCATCCAGGAGACCGACGGCTCCTGGGACTTCGACGGCGCCGGCTGGACCCAGGCCTCCTACGGAACCCACTGGATCCCGACCCCGGTCCCGCTCGTCCTCGTCGGCGCCGACTGGAACTACACCTTCCCGACGACCTGGCGCGTCAACCACAACTTCCGCGTCTCCCTGCGCGTCTGCAACAACGTGGCGGTCTGCGGCGCGGCGGTGGACAACCGCACCTTCGTCATCGACTCCTCGGGCCCGGTGAACACGCTCGTCCTGCCGGACGCGGTGAGCTCCGGCTACCACGGCAGCCAGCTCACGGCCCTCACCGTGAACATCAACGACCCGACGGCGCCCGCCCAGGGCGGCAGCCTCGACGCCTCCCAGACCTACTTCCGCATCATCCGGGAGAAGGACAACCGGGAGTGGTCCACCGTCTTCTCGACCTTCGTCACCCCGCCCGGCACGAACCTGCTCGCGGCCGACCAGGGCGGCGGCAACTGGACCTACTACGACGCCAAGCTCACCGACGATTCCCTCTGGGAGAGCGGCCTGCGCTACCGGGTCCGCAGCTACGCGAAGGACAAGGCGGGCAACTCCAACACGAACGCGGAGTCGGACACCCCGTACTTCCGCTTCGACGTGGACAAGCCGACCGCCGCCATCACCTCCCCGAAGTCGCACTCCATCATGAACCTGCTCGGGACCATCCGCGGCACGATGGCCGACTTCGACCCCGTGCTCGGCAACAGCGACTACGACCCCTCCGGCATCGCGGGCGTCGACATCTCCATCCAGAGCCAGCAGAACGGCAACTGGTTCAACGGCGCCAACTTCGGCGAGCTCAACCCCGCCAACCAGTGGCTGTCGGCGGGCGTCGACGTCGTCTACGGGACCTGGAGCTACACGAACGGGAACCTCGACCTCCAGGCGGGCAGCGGCTTCTACACGATCAAGGTCCGCGCGCGCGACCTCGCGGGCAACGTGCAGGCGGAGTTCGCGACCAACGGCTCCTCCTACACCTTCATGGTGGACAAGACGCCGCCCTCCATCTCGGTGACCCAGCCGGCTGCGGCCGCGCTGACCCCGGCCGACGCGGAGACCACGGGCATCCAGGGCGTCTCGCTCGACCCGCTCACCAACGGCACCTCGGCCGGCCTTCTCATCGGCGGCCTGGACATCCACCTCTGGTACCTCCAGGGCGCGACGAGCCACTACTGGAACGCCGTGGACTGGAACAGCGCTACGCCTCCGGACCCGCCGCTCCACGGCAACGGCACGAACTGGGTGCTCGCCCTCAAGCCGCTCGCCGCCGACTACCTGAGCCAGGGCGACCGCACCTTCTTCGTGACCGCCCGCTCCCACGACGCCACGACGCTCGCCGACGGGAACGTCTCCGTCTCCACCGGCAACGCGAGCCGCTGGACCTCGGAGCTCGCCGGCTCGACCTGGAGCTTCATCGTGGACGGCACGCCGCCGGTCTCGACGGTGACCTGGCCGATCAACGGCGGCTACGCGAACAGCGTCTCCTCCATCACCGGCACGGCGAACGCCGCCCTCTCGGGCCTGCAGACGATGTACGTGCGCATCACGACCGACCCCGCGACCGGTCCCGACTGGGACGGCTCCGCCTACTCCTTCGTCGGCGTGCCGAACTGGCGGCAGGCCCACGTCGTCGACGCGACGCACTGGGACTACCCCGCCGGCACTCCGGATACCCTGGCCGGCGCGTTCCAGAACGACACCCGCTACTTCGTCTACTCGAAGGCGAAGGACAACGTCAACCAGAACGAGACGGCGCCGCCCAAGTTCTCCTTCACCTTCGACAACATCCCGCCGACCCTCGCGATCTCGCGGCCGGCCTCCCCGCCGCCGAACGCGCCGTACTCGAACGTCCCGGCCGACCCCGTCCGCCAGCTCAAGCTGGCCTCGGGCACGGTCTCGGACGTCGGCACGCTCGCCTCGGGCGTCGCCGAGGTCTGGATCGCCGTCTCCTCGGGCACTTCCGAGACCCTGTGGTGGAACGCCGCCACCGGCCTCTTCGACCTCGGCAACGCGGACATCCAGTGGACGACGAACGTCTACACCGGCGGCGCCTCCTGGAGCACCTCGCCCGTGACCTGGGCCTCGACCGCGTTCCAGAACGGGGCGAGCTACCGTCTGCACGTGCGCGCCCGCGACCTCATCGGCAACTGGACCAACAACACCGTCAACCCCGCGGCCTCGACGCACTACCAGTACTTCCGCTACGACTCGGCGAAGCCCGCGGCGGTCGTCAACGTCCCCGGCAACAACACGAGCCAGGGCAACTCCTTCACGACCTTCTCCGGCGACGCGACCGACCCCAACGGCGGCGTCCGCTCCGTCTACATGGCCATCCAGCACATCTCCGGCACGGGCGGCCTCATCGGCTGGTGGAACTGGGGCACCGGCGCCTTCGACAGCGGCTTGACGCCCTCCGACCCGCCCGCCTCCCCGGGCTGGGTGATGATCTCCTCGAACTCCCTGTGGGACCAGATGTCGGTGACCTGGTCCACGCCCATCCCCGCGGGCCTGCTGACCTCCTCGAACACCTACCGGGTGGTGAGCGCGGCCTACGACCAGGCGAACAACCCGGAGAACAATCCGCTCTCCGGCGGCAACACCTTCCGCTACGACACCCAGCTGCCCTCCGCCGCGGTGACGGCGCCCGGCATCGACGGCTACTACAACGCGGTCGGTCTCGGTCAGCTCGTCGGCACGGCCGACGACGAGCTCTTCGGCGCCTCGGGCCTCGCGAGCGTCCAGATCCTCCTCAAGCTCGACGCCCTCCAGTACTACTGGAAGGGCACGAACCTCAACGGCGGCGCCCTCGGCGACAACTGGGACTCGGACTCGGTCAACAAGTACAGCAACTGGCAGGGAGTGGGGAGCTCGAAGGATTGGACGAAGGCCTTCCCGACGCTGCCGGCCCCCGACCTCGAATCGCGCCGCTACCGCGTCTGGGTCCGCGCGACCGACAACGCCGGCAACCCGAGCGTCACGCCGACCGACACCCGGCTGGACAACGGCTTCCGCTTCGAGACGGGCCCCGAGCCCGCGCACAGCTTCGTCTACGACAACGCCCAGCCCTTCTCGCGCGTCACCTACCCGCCGACCTACATCGGCCACGCGCCCACGACCATCACCGGGACCTCGGCCGACGACTTCGAGGGCGTCGGCGGCCGCGAGCCCTCGCTCGTCAACGACGTCAAGCTCATCGTCAAGCGCTCCGACAGCTGGTACTGGTCGCTCGCCAGCGGCCTCTGGACCGGCGTGCAGTCGTTCTCGAACGCCAACCGCGTCGGCCTCATGCCCTGGACCTTCACGGGCTTCTCGGGCTTCCAGGACGGCTACAAGTACGACGTCAACGTGCAGGCGCGCGACACGGCGGTCAACCTCGAGAACGCCTACAGCACCTACACCTTTACGGTCGACCTGACGACCCCCGTCGCGAAGGGGACCTTCCCGGCCGACAACGGCTACGCGAGCGTCGCGCTCACCCAGATCCAGGGCACGGCCGAGGACCGCTTCTGCTTCCTCCTCAACCAGGTCGACGCGGCCAATCCGCTCTGCGACCAGCCCACCGGCGGACGACACTTCCAGTCGGGAATCGACGCCTCGAGCGTGACGGTCGCGATCCAGGAGATGGTCGGCTCGAACCTCTACTGGGACGGCGCGGCCTTCTCCGCTTCGCTCCCGGTCTGGTCCACGGCGGCCTTCGTCGGAGACTCGAGCGGCACCTGGACCTACGCCTTCCACGCCAGCGCGCTGACCAGCCCTCGCCAGTATAAAGTCTCCTCGCGGGTGCTCCACGACCGGGCCGGCAACGTGCAGACCGTCATCACGACGACGAGCTTCATCTACGATACGACCCCGCCGACCTCGATGGCGACTTCCCCGAGCGGGTACCAGGCCAACATCTCGGCCATCACCGGCACCGCGCAGGACGACTCGCCCGGCACCCTCGACCACGTCAACCTCGCCATACAGGAGACGGAGTGCAGCGGCAACCCCTGCCACGTCGGCATGTACTGGGACGCTGCCGGCGCGAAATGGGACGTGCCGAAGGTCTGGAACCCCAACGGCGTCATCGGCGCGAACGTGAGCGGCACGACCTTCTCCTGGAGCTACGACGCCTCGGCGGTGCCCTTCGACAACCGCTCGACCTTCACGGTCATCACCCGCGCCGTGGACAAGGCCGGCAACGTCCACGACGAGGGCTCGGGCGTCGAGACGACCTTCAACCTCGAGACTCCGGCCCCCGTGCTCATCCTCACGAGCCCGCCCGGCCCCGACGGGATCAGCTACGTCCGCGGCGCGCCGGTCATCACCGTCATCCAGGGCACGGGCTACAACCTGCGCCAGATCGGCGGCGTGCGGCTGCAGCTCAACCGCCTGAGCGAGCCCGCGAGCTACTGGTACGACTCGGCGGTCAACCCGAGCTGGAACAACGATCCTTCCACTTATACCCCGGTCAACGTCAACATCGGCGCGAGTCCCATGACCTGGTCCTTCACGCTGGGCAGCCTGCTCGTGCCCTACCACACCGGGAACTCCTCCTACTCGCTGACCGTCACCGGCTACAACAGCGCCGGCGTCACCACGGTCCCCATCAACCGCCGCTTCATCGTCGACGACACCAAGCCGGTCGGAACGGTCACGAGCCCGGCGGCGGCGGCCTGCCCGACGGCTCCGGGCGTCGACGCATGTCTCAGCAACCTGCCCGGCCTCGGCGGCGCCCTCACCGACCCCGGCAACGTGGACGCGCTGCCCTCCATCAACACGGCGAAGATCCGCATCAAGCGCTACGACGGCAACTACTGGGACGGCGGCGGCTTCAACGTCTACAACGCCGTCACCAGCGAACTCTCCGTCACGACCACCCCGCTCGGTCTCGGCTTCAACTGGAGCACGGCCACGCTGGTGAACCCCGCGCTGCAGGACGGCGTCGACTACTACATCTACGTGTGGGGCCGCGACAAGGCCGGCAACCAGGAGAGCGTCGAGGGCTCGATGGGACAGTTCCACTTCGCCTACGACAAGAACCCGCCGACGGGCTACCTCCTGCACCCCTCCTCGGGCGAGGTCTACCTCAACCTCGACACCCTCAGCGGCACCTCGGCGGACCCGCCGGGCGCCTTCGGCAACAACATGCGCTCGGGCGTGGCGAGCGTGAAGATCCAGGTCATGTACCCCGACATCAACACCTGCTTCACGGGCACCGGCTTCACGAAGCTCTGCTCCGACCCGACGACGCAGCTTTCCGCCACGGGCCTGACCCCCTGGTCCTACACGAACACGAACCTGACCGGCAACCTGACCTCGGGCGCCACCTTCGTCGTCCTGGCCATCGCGGAAGACGTCGCCGGCAACGCCCAGACGACCTTCGGCATCCCCATCTCGAGCCGCACGGTCAAGGTGGACCTCAACCCGCCGACGGCGTGGTTCGTCCAGCCCATCCACACGAAGGCCTATCGCCCCGCCGACCTCAACGGCGGCAGCGCGCTCTCGGGCGCCGCCTCCGACGCCGAGGCCGCGCTCTACCCCTCGCGCGACGCGCTCAGCGGCGTCGAGTACGTGCTCTGGTATCTGCAGGGTTCGACGAGCTACTACTACATCGCCGCCTCGACGAGCAACGGCACGAAGTTCTCCTCGACGACCTTCGAGAGCGTGAGTTGGCAGGCGGCCAACAGCACCTCCGCCTGGACCTCCTATTTCAACGGCGCCGACTGGCAGTACGACAGGGCCTATCGCGCGAAGGTCCGCGCCCGCGACCGCGCCCGCAACTGGAACGGCGTCGTCGTCGGCAACCTCTCGGTCCCGAGCAACCCGGGCGGCGACACCATCGACTTCACCGTGGACGGCACGCCGCCGGCCTCGAAGGTTCTCACGCCGAAGAACGGCGAGTACATCCAGAACCTGAACACGATCAGCGGCACCTCCAACGCCGACCTCTCGGGGGCCGCGACCTACTACCTGCGCATCACCACGGGCCCCGTCGGCAAGGAGTCGTACTGGAGCGGGGCCGGCTGGGTCCTGGCCCCGGTCTCGCTGCCGGTCAAGATCACGGGCTCGACGGGCACCCTGCTCTGGGAGTACCCGCCCGGCGACGGCATCCACTTCGCGCCCTCCATCATCGAGAACGACGGCACGGTCTACACGGTCGGCTTCCAGGCCAAGGACAACGCCGGCAACCTCGAGGCGGGGAGCACGGTGACCATGGTCCTCGACCGCAACGGCCCGACCGTGAAGATCTCGACGCCGATGCTGGGCTGGCCGGCCTACAGCGCGACGCGCGGGCTGGCCCAGCTCAAAGGCACCTCGGTCGATTCCCCGGCCGGCGTCGACCGGGTCGTGCTCCAGCTCACGCAGACCGACGACGTTCCCAACAAGGTCTGGTACGCGGGTTCGGGCTGGATCGTGGCCGCATCGAGCTATCAGATCGTCAGCGGCACCGACAACTGGACCTTCACGGCCCCGACCTGGCAGGACAACCACACCTATAAGGCGGAGTCGCTGGCCTACGACATGGCGGGCAACCTCTCGGCGGGCGGCGGGCAGAGTCAGTCCGTCATCTTCATCTACGACGTGAACAAGCCCTCGAGCTCCATCACGACGCCGATCAACAACACCTTCTACGGACGCAACACCCTGCCGCAGATCCTGGGCACGGCGCAGGACTGGCATCACGGCGGGACCGAGAGCAAGTCCAACCTCGACCGCGTCGAGCTGGCCATCCTCGACGTCAGCAACAACTACTATCAGGGCACGCAGGCCGGGGGCTTCACGCCGACCCCCAACTACCGCGTCGCCGGCGGCATCGGCGGCAGCACCTCCACGGTGCTGAGCTGGGCCTATCCGAGCGGGACCGACCAGATCCCCTCCTGGGCGCACGGCATGGTGTACACGGTCAAGAGCCGCGCGGTGGACCTCGCCTGGAACACGGAGAACCCCGAGCAGTCGCTGACCTTCACCTACGACGCCTCGGCGCCGACGACGACGCTGCTCTCTCCCGCGAACAACGAATACGTCGCGGCGTTCTCCTCCATCACCGGCTCCTTCAGCGAGCTCGCGCCGCCGGCCGAGTCGGGCATCTCCGCCGTCCAGGTCGCGATCAAGTTCGGCGCGAACTACTGGAACGGCGCGACCTTCAACGCCTTCGACGGCAACACCGCCTGGCGCCCGGCGACGCTCGGCGCCGGGACCTTCACCTTCACCGACGCGACGCTGGCCGCCACGCTGGCCGCCGAGACCGCGCCGCGCACCTATACGGTGTTCCTGCGCGGCGTCGACAACGCCGGCAACGCGAACCGACACCAGTTCTCCGCTCCCACCGGCCCGAACGGACTCTTCTTCGTGGACTTCTTCCCGCCGGTCTCCAACTCCACGCGTCCGGTCGGCGGGCTCATCTATCGCGGCGGGCTCACGCCGCTCGCCGGCCAGGCCGACGACCAATCCGCGCTTTCCCCGCAGGGCGTCGGCCTCAACACGGTCGCCCTCAAGGTCTGCCGCATCACCTCGGCGGGAGTGAAGACCTGCTACAACGGCGCCAGCTGGGTCGCCAACGACGGTCCCTTCTACCTCCAGACCGACCTCTACGGCGGCGCGCAGACGGTCGTCAACTGGACGAGCCAGAACGCCGTGGTGACCCCGGCGCTCTTCCAGGACGGCTACCGCTACGAGGTCGCGACCCAGGCCGACGACGTCAACCTGAAGAACACGGCCGTGACCGTCTCGACCGCCAACTTCCTCGTCGATCGCTCGACGCCGACGGTCACCATCAGCCAGCCGCTGCTGGTCTTCGTCAGCACCGCGGGTCTGGCGATGTCCTCGGGCACCTTCACGGACATCCTGACCGGCGGAAACATGATCAGCAGCGTGAGCTACGTGAGCGTCCAGCTCCAGGACGTCACCCTCGCCAACACCCCGGCGGGCAGCTGCGTCGGCGGCAACCACACGCTCTTCGCGGCCAACGCCTACTGGCGCCAGGGCTTCGGCTGGGGCACCAACAGCATCGCCCAGTATCAGTCCACGGCCACCCTCGCCGGGAACGTCTGGACCCTCACCAAGCTGGCCACCGACTATGTCCGTTCCGACGCCTGCCCCAGCGGCCCCGACGGACGCCGCTACACCCTGCGCGTCGGCGCCACCGACTACGCGGGCAACTTGGGCGTCTGGCCCCTGACCAACACCCAGGTCATCAGCATCCGCTTCGACGGGACGCGGCCGAAGACGGGCGTCTCGAGCCCGGCGAGCGTGGACGGGTCCATCGTCTCCTCGCTCGGGAGCCTCGGCGGCACCTCGGTCGACCCGGTCGTCAACCTCTCCTCCTCGGGCCTGCAGACGATGTGGGTCGCCATCCAGAGCGACGCGGGCAACCCCTCCCCCGACTGCGACATCAGCCATGCCGGCTACTACTGGAACGACGTCATGAACGCGTGGCAGTCGTCGATAGACCCGATCCTCAACCTCGCGTCGCTCGACACGCTCACCGGGAACTGGACCTTCAACTCGGCGGGCATCGACTCCCAGCTCGGGGTCAACTGCGCGTACATCGTCATCTCGAGCGTGACCGACGCCGCCGGAAACTGGTCGACCCCCGCGTTCACGGGGTCGACGAGCCGCGTGCGCATGATCTTCCAGCCGCCTCCGGCCACCACGACCCTCGCCGCGCCGCTCGCCATCCCCTATAACGACCTGAAGACCTTCCAGGGCCTCGCGAACCTGGACACCGCCCGCGTCGAGATCCAACTGAAGCGCGCCGATACGGGGAAGTGTTGGGGCGGCACCGTCGGGATGGGCTGGGTGGACTGCACGGTGGACGCCGCGACCGCCACGCGCACCGGCTATCCGGTCGGCGGGAACTGGGGCTATCCGGTCGTCGGCGAGGCCACGCCCTACTGGATCAACAACACGACCTACACCGTCTCCATCCGCGGCTTCAACGCGGCGAGCATCCAGGAGCTGCCGCCGCCCTTCGCGCACTCGGTGACCTTCTCCATCGATCAGACCTCGCCGACGACGACCATCACCTACCCCTCGGCCGGGGGCTTCGTCAACTCCGCGCCCAAGCTCGACGGCGCGACGAGCGACCCGGTCATCGGCGCCGTCACCTCGAACATCAAGAACCCCAACGGCGTCCAGGTCTTCCTCAAGCGCATGGACGCCGGGCACGTCGGCGAGGCGTGGGAGGAGGCGAGCGCGACCTGGCAGGTCGGGACCTTCTACTCGACCGCGACCTACTGGACGATCGGCTCGACCTGGAGCTGGCAGACGCTCACGCCGAACAAGGTCTGGCTCGACGGCGTGGGCTACCAGCTGCAGGTCTTCGCGCTCGACAACGCCGGCGGCGGCCTCAACCCCAACATCGAGGCGCCCGCCGCGCCCATCAGCTTCAACTACGACATCTCGTATCCGACGGCGAGCATCCTGTCGATGTGGGCCGGCACGACCTACTCGGTGGTCAACGCGACGGGCACGGTCTACGAGACGGCTCCGGGCCAGCTCAACTACGTCTCCCTCGAGATCAAGGACCACGGCACCCCGGCCGCCCCGCTCAACCCCCCGGCCTTCTGGGACGGCACGGCCTGGCAGCAGCCCGGACCCGCCTCCACGAAGGCGGTCGTCGGCGGTACGGACTGGGCGGTGACGGCGCTGCCGCCGCTGCTCGATCAGCACTTCTACACGTTCGTCTCGAGCGCGGTGGACAAGGCCGGCAACCCCCAGAGCCAGATGAACAGGGTCGTCAACAAGTCCTCGGTGAGCTTCTACGCGGACCTCACCGCGCCGACCATCGTCTTCACGAACCCGCCCTCCGACAACTACTACACGCGGAGCATCGGCGACGTGCTCGGTTCCGTGACCGACCTGAACTCTCCGCAGGGGGCGGGCATCCCGGCGAGCATCGCCGGCCGCTTCTACGTGAAGGTGCAGATCAAGTACCTGTTGGGGGGCGCGACCTTCTACTACAACAACAGCGGCGGCTTCTCGAACGGGCTCACGGAGGACCTGGGCAGCTCCTGGTTCAATCCCGCGGGCTACGCGTCGCTCAGCAACTGGTCGGGCAACTGGTCGTACTCGAACGGCGGCCTCTCGACGAGCTGGGTCCCGGCGAGGAGCTACCGCATCTCGGTCATCGGCGGCGACCAGGCCTATCCCGTCCAGAACTGGTCGAGTTCCTTCACCCTCGCCAACGTGACCTACGACATCGCGACGCCCACCGCGGCGGTCACGGGCCCCTCGGACCAGGCGCCGTATCGGACCGTCGCGCAGACGAGCGGCACGGTGATCGACAACTTCGACGGCGTCAACGCCGTCAACCTCGTCATCTCCTACGTGCAGAGCGGGACGACCTATTACTGGAACGAGGGCTCCTCGACCTTCACCGTCGCCTACGCGCAGGCGCCGGCGGTCGTCGCCGTCCCCGGCTCGAACGCGACGACCTGGTCCTATACCCACCCCTCGCTCACGGGCGCGGGAGGGGACTGGATGAACCGCGGCATCCTCAGCCGCGTCTACCGCGTCTACGCGTTCGCCGCCGACCGCTGCGGCAACGTCCAGACGAACGCCTCGACGGCGACCTTCGTCATCGACAACTGGGCGCCGGCCGGCGACTCGAACCGGCCCGTCGGCGGCGCGCTCGTCGCCAGCGGCAACAACTACTACGGCCCGGCCAACCCGCTGGCGGACATGACCGGCACCTCCTCGGACCTGCCCGCCTATCCCTCCGGCTTCCCGACCGCCCGCTCCTCGAAGGTCGAGGTCCGGGTCAAGCGCAGCGTCGGGGCCCCCAACTACTATTGGGACGGGGTCGCGGCGTGGGGCAGCGTGGCCGAGACCTGGACGACGGTGACCGGCAGCGACACCTGGAACTACGGCATCGCGAAGCTCCCGGACTTCGGGCAGGGCGCGAGCCTGGGCTGGGACGACAACGCCCTGATGACGGTGAACACGCGCGCGACCGACCTCGTGGGCAACGTCTCCGCGATGTCCACGCAGACCTTCACCTGGGACTCCACGCTGCCGCTGAGCTACATCGTGAACCCCTCCTCCACCCATGTGCGGGTGCTGACCCAGATCGACGGCACGGCCAGCGACGCGAACTCCGTCCTGGCGGGTCTGGGCCGCGGCGCCGGCGTCAGCAAGATCGAGCTCGCCGTGCGCAACAACAACCCGGCCATCGAGTCCTGGTGGGACGGCGCCGGCTTCAACGTCAACGACGGCGACCACACCCTCGGCTCGGGCTGGCTGCAGACCTCGAGCGCCACGGAGGTCGCGCCTCCCACGGGCGCGCCGTGGTGGTACAACTCGGCCGGCATCCCCTTCCTGACGAACACGGGCTACACGGTGCAGGCGCGCGCGCTCGATCGCGCGGGCAACTACGCGAGCCCGGTCGCTCAGTGGAGCTTCACCTACGACAACGTGAAGCCGAGCATCACGCTGCAGCGCCCGGCCATCGCCGCGAACCTCACGCTCAGCCGCCTGCCCACCATCAGCGGCGTCGCCACCGACGACGTGCTCCTCGCCACGGTGCAGGTCCGCATCCGGCGCAACGACATCAACAGCTACTGGCTGCCGGGCAGCTACCCGCCGAGCTTCAGCATCGCCGAGGGCGCCGCCGGCACGGCCTGGTACGACGTCGGCGGGACGCTGAACTGGTCCACGGGCCCCTACGCGAACAACTTCTTCGCGGACTCGGTCAACTATTCGATCCACGCGCGCTCGATCGACAAGGCCGGCAACATCGCCGACTATACGGCCTCGACCTTCACCTTCACGACCCAGCTGCCGCAGTCCTTCGTAGCCTCGCCGAGCACGTACGCGCTCTCCTCCTTCGCCTCCATCCAGGGCACGGCCTCGGACCCGGTCTCGACGATCGACGCCACGCGCTTCTACATCGGCATCCAGCGCACCTCCGACGGGTGGTGGTACGACGGCGCCGGCTTCAGCGTCAACCAGCCGACCCCGTTCTGGCTCATCGTCCCCACGGTCAACAACACGCCGCCCTACGACTGGTCCTACGTGGACCTCACCGAGGGCAAGCTTCAGAACGGCGTCGAGTATCACATCGTCACCCTGTCCTCGAACACCGCGGGCAAGGTCGAGGAGCTCGGACTCGGCAACGGGGACACCGGCCGCGACCGCTACTTCATCTACGACCACGTTCCGCCGACCTCGAACGCCGCCTTCCCCGCGGAGGGAGCGGTCATCAACGCCCTCGCCGCCATCCAGGGCACGGCGAAGGACAACTATCCCGGCGCCGGCATCTCCGGGGTCTCGAGCATGACGGTCTCCATCCAGGAAGTCGCCCCGGTCGTCGCCGCGTACTGGAACGGCGGCTCCAGCTTCACCCTCTCCAGCGAGCGCTTCTGGGCGGTGGACCAGCTCGTCGGCACGACGAGCAACACCTACACCTGGAACATCACGGCGAACCGGCCGGCCCTGGTCTCGGGCAAGACCTACCGCATCCGGATGAACTCCGCCGACGACACGCGCCCGGCCTCGAACGTGCAGACGGTCATCTCGTCGGTCACCTTCAGCTATGAGACCTCGCTGGCGACCGCGATCGTCACCGTCCCCACCAACAACAGCTATCGCAAGACGCTGGGGAGCATCGTGGGAACCGCCCTGGACGTCTTCGGCGTCAGCGTCGCCTCCATCGCCATCAGCACCTACGGCGGCCAGTACTGGGACGGCAACAACTACAGCTCGGTGCCGCCCCTCTGGTTCACCGCCCAGACGACCCCGACCGTCAACGCGACGGTCTCCGACTGGAGCTTCACCTCGGGGACCTTCAACTTCCAGGACAACAAGCGCTACCAGATCCGCGTGCGCGTGAAGGCCCGCTCGAGCCTCTCCAGCGAGGGCGACCCCGTGGTCTTCACCTACGACACCACGGACCCGAACTCCGACATCACGGCGCCGACCCGGCAGAGCCACCCTCAGAACTCGAACGCCACCGGCCTCTTCCTCAACACCCTGGCCAGCATCACGGGCACCGCGGCGGACCCCAACGCCCTGGCCTCGGGCGCCAGCGGCGGCCAGTTCTACCTGCGCGACCTCAACAGCGACCTGTACTGGACCGGCTTGGGCTGGTTCAGCTACAACGCGAACACCGCCTGGCTCTCGACGACCTGGGAGACCGCGCCCTGCGGCATCGGCTTCTTCTGCACTTCGGCCGGTCTCCCTCCCGCCACCGGCCCCGACCGGCTCACCAACGGCCACATCTACGAGGTCAAGGGCCGCGCCTCGGACTCGGCGGGCAACGTGCAGAGCGCGCTCGCGCAGGGCACGACCTTCACCTTCGACAACTCGGCGCCCGCGGTCTCGGTCAACGCGAACGTGCTGCCCCCCGCGGTCGGCGAGAACCCCGGCGCCGTCAACGACGACCTCGTCCCGGAGACCCCTCCCAAGTACCTCAACGCGCTCACGAAGATCGGCGGAACGGCGCAGGACAACTACAACGTGGCCCGCGTGCAGTACCGCTTCTATCAGCGCATCGGCGCCGGCGGCAACTGGTGGCACAATGCGCAGCAGACGAACCCCGGCTTCAACGTCGCGAACCTGCCCGAGGACTCCTGGCAGGTCGCCGTGGGCTCGACCCCCGGCTCGGCGTCTCTGCTCTGGACCTCGACCTCCATCCCGAACTTCGCCGGCAACCCCGGCCGCTACCAGGTCATGGCGCGCGCCGTCGACACGGCGGGCAACACCCTCATCTACTCCACCGCCTCGTTCACGCTCGACGACGTGCCCTCGATCTCGAAGTCCTCGAGCGTCATCGACACCGAGGTCCTCAACCGCCTCACGAACATCTACGGCACCGCCTACGACGGCAACGGCGTGCAGACCGTCTTCATCAAGATCGAGCGCAAGTCCGACACGAAGTGCTGGAACTGGCAGACCCCCGGCGTCTTCGGCGCCGACTGCAGCTTCTTCGCCCAGATGCCGGTCGTCGGCGCGGCCCCGGACTTCACCTGGGAGCAGAACGCCGACATGCCGCCGCCGAACAACAACGTCACCGGCCTGCAGACGGGCGCGACCTACTACCTCACGACTCGCGCGCGCGACGTGGCCGGCAACTACGAGGCTGCGCTGACGACGATCAGCTTCGTCTTCGACAACACGCCGCCGACCATCACCATCGACACGCCCTCCATCGGCAGCTATTGGGCGAGCATGGCCAACCCCGGCAACGGCCCGGTGCTCAGCGTCCTCTCGGGCCGCATCTCGGACTCTCCGGCCGGCGTCGCGCAGAACATCGACGACTCGACCTGGAGCGTCCGCTTCAACATGCAGGACGTCAACTCCACCAAGTGGTTCGATGGTTCGACCTTCACGCTGACCGGCGAGCCCGTCCCGGCGCTCCTCACCGACAACTCGAACTGGCAGCAGGCGGTCGGCAGCCCCGGCTTCGCCTTCGCCGACGGCCACACCTACCGCATCAAAGCGGTCGCGCGCGACCGCATCGGCAACGCCGAGGACCAGGCGACGAAGGGGATGCAGCAGTTCCTCATCGACAACACCTTCCCGACGGCCTCGGCGATGACCCCCAACGGCCTGGGCAACACCGAGACCGACAACGTCACCCTCTCGGGCAGCGCGGAGGACGTCACGCCCGGCGGCGGCCTCTCCCAGTCCTCGGTCGCGCTGCCGACCGACGTGCTCCTCTCCATCCGGCAGGCGTCGACGACGGCGAAGATGGTCCCCGACACCGACGACTATTACTGGAACGGCGCCTCCTTCATCCTCAACGCCGACGCGCTCAACGACAACACGTCCATCTGCACGGCCCCCAACGTCCCGGCCAACTGCCGCTGGGTCAGCGCCACGACCTACAATCCGGCGACCCACGGCTGGACCTACACCGGCCTCGGTTCGGGCGGCACGGCCTGGACGCGCGGCAAGGCCTACTTCGTGCGCGTGCGCGCCCGTGACCGCGCCCAGAACCTCTCGACGCCCGCGAACGTGCCCATCCCCGGCTACTATTTCAAGGTCGCCGCTCCGGCCGCGAAATTCAAGATCGACACCTCCCAGGGCCCGTACACGGCCGGCACGGCCCAGACGGTGACGGTGACCGCGCTCGACGACCTCGACCAGGTGGCGAGCAACTTCACCGGCACCATCGTCTTCTCCTCACCCGACCCCGGTGCGCCGGAGATCCCCGGGAACGGTCTGCCCTCGAACTACGCTTATCAGCCCTCCGACAACGGCGTGCACACCTTCGGCCTCGGCATCCTGCTCCGCAAGTCCGGCACGCGCTCGCTGAAGGTCGAGCAGGCGGGCAACCCGCTCATCAACGGCACGACCGGGAACATCGTCGTGAACACCGACGTCGCCGACCGCATCGTCGCCGTCCTGCCCGGACAGCAGCTCGCGCCCGGCACCGGCAGCGGCCGTTCGGGCGGCGTCCAGTCGAGCACCGCGGGCGTCACCTTCTTCACGACCCTCTACGTCACCGACCAGTTCTTCAACACCGTGGTCACGAGCGCTCCGCTCAACGTGAGCATCACCCACAACGACGCCAACGCGGCCGCCATCGTCCCGACCGTCTGGAACAGCGGCAGCATGAGCGTCTCGGCGACCCTCAAGTCCAAGCGCGGCAACTGGACCATCCCCGGCCCCACGACGAACGTCACCCTCACCGTCGCCGGCGCCGGCGTGCCCGGCGTCTGGAACCAGGGCTCGGTGCCCGTGCTCGCGAACACCGGCTCGCCTCAGAAGAACCTCCTCCTGCGCTTGCCCGGCGAGAACCTCAACCCGGGCTCGGCGACGGGCAAGACGACGAGCATCCCCACCGTCCAGCAGGCGGCGTCCACCTTCACCGCCACCGTCTACGCGTCGGACGGCTTCTTCAACCCGTACGAGCCCTACCAGAACCAGCAGCCCAACGTCTGGCTCGAACTCAACACCTCCTTCGGAACCGCCGACTCGACGAAGACGCTGACCCAGGCCGCGACGACCTACGCCGTCTACGTCCTGGCGGCCTCGACCGGCATCCAGGTCGCGGTGCGCACCGACACCCCGGGCTTCCTCGAGATGTCCACCGGCGTCGTCGTCGTGCCCAACATCCCCTGGCAGATCCAGCTCCTGCTGCCGGGCCAGCAGTCGCTGCCCGGCTCGCTGAGCGGCTTCTCCGGCGCGCTCGTCCCGCTCACCGCGGGTACGACCTACAACGCCACGGTCAACCTCGTCGACCAGTTCTACAACGTCGAGTCCGCGACCTCGGTCTACGTGCCGAGCATCACGAACCCGATGGTCCAGCTCGCTTTCTCGGACGTGCAGATGGTCGGGCGCGGGCTCATCGCCGACCCGTACAAGCTGCCGCTCATCAGCGGCTCGAAGCTCTTCCCGTTCACGCCCGCCGCGCGCACCTGCCCGCTCTGCGTCCCCTCGCTGGCCATGCTCACCGTGCAGGCGATGGACACCGGCGAGAACGGCGGCACGAGCTACCTTTCCACGACCTCGCTCAACGTCCAGGTCGACCCCGGCCCGGTCACGAAGCTCCAGCTGCTGCTGCCCAGCCACACCGGGGCGGGGGAATACCCGATGGAGGGCTCCCTGCTCGGCAAGGGCGGCACGCCCGGACCGTTCCTCGCCGGCAACAACTATCAGGTCACGATCCGCGCCGTCGATGATTATTGGAACCGCACGATGGACGGCCGCCTCGTCGCCCTGCGCGCCAGCGACCTCTACGCCTCGACCCCGACGGCGCAGTCGCTCTCCCAGGGCCAGATGATCAGCTTCGGCTTCATCCCGCGCACGGCCACCAACGCCCTGCAGCTCGACGCGGTGGATGCGGAGTTCTTCAACATCGCGACGCACACGATCGCGGGCCTCACGACGAACACGCGGCCGTTCTCGAAGCTCATGACGCTCATCCCGGGAGAGGTCTACACGCCGGGCAAGCCGCCCTACGACACCGGCGTCAACGGCGGGCGCGTCGTCCTCGCCTCGACGCAGGTCCCGGCGGGCACGCCCTTCACCTTCACGGTGCGAGGCGTCGACCAGTTCTGGAACGCGGTGGACGTCTCCTCGGCGGTGGGGATGACCGCCTCCGACACGCTCGCGAGCATCCCGACCCCGTTCCTGAGCCTCGTCAACGGGGCGACGTCCTTCACCTATACCCCCGTGCGCGTCGGCGCCCAGACCGTCTGCGGCACGACGACCGGGGTGTTCTCGAGCACCTCCAGCGTGTTCACCGTCGTCGGGGCGCGCCTCTCCCTCCTGGTCCAGGGGGAGACGCCGGCGCCGGGCGATGTCCCGAACCAGGGCCGCGCCGGGACCCCGGACGGGAACCTGGGGATGCCCGCGGTCCAGAACTTCACCGCCGGCGTGCCCTTCAATTTCACGGTGCGGCTGACCAACGCCAACTTCTTCCCGATCGCGTCGGGCTCGCCGTTGATGCTGCGCTTCTATTCCGACGACCCGTACGCGACGCTGCCGGCGGACACCATCCTCGACTCCGACGGCGAGACCGCCTTCACGGCCACGCTGGCCTCGGCGACCTCCGCCGGCAACCGCGTCTGGGCCGTGCCGCTCAACAATCCGGACATCCTGGCGTCGACCTCGACGCTGGTCAGGGTCGATCCCAACGCGCCGGCGAGGATCATCGCGCTCGCCCAGGGGATGGGCCTCGAGAAGGGCTCGCCGACCGGCTTCACCGGCGCCGCCGTCTCGACGGTGACCGGGAACAGCTATCCGATCGCCGTCTACGTCACCGACGCCTGGTACAACCCGGTGACCTCGCTCTCCCCCACGGCGAAGATCCGCGTCACCGACCCCAACGCGCCCTCGGTGGCGAACCTCGTGCTCACGGCGGGAGCCGCGACGACGAACGTCCAGTTCTATTCGAACACCGTCGTCGACCCCATGGGCGGGCCGTGGAGGATCGAAGTGTCCACGGCGGACGGCTCGAACCTCTCGTCCTCCACGATCTACGGGATCGCGGTGAATCCGGGGCCGCCGTACCAGTTCCAGGTCCTCGTGCCTACGGAGACCGCGCGCGCCGGCGACGTCGCCCTCCTCGGCCGCTCGACCCATTCGGCCATCTCGCAGCTGGCCGGCTCGACCTTCTCGGTGACGGTGAACCTCGTCGACCAGTACTACAACCGCGTGCTGCCGGGCTTCAACAGCGCGTACCGGCTCTACTCCGACGACCCGAACAACCACCTCGCCTCCCTCGGCGACTTCACGACCAACAACGGCCAGTACGTCACCACGCACACCTACCTCATCACGCAGAGCACCGTGACGGGCTGGACGATCTGGGCTTCGACGAGCACCGGCGACAACGTGCAGACCGGCGTCTCCACGCGCTTCATCGTCAACCCCTCGACCCCCACGAAGCTCGTCGTGGTGCTCCCCAACCAGCTCCGCACCGACGGCGTCGGCGTCACCGGAGTGCCCAGCGCCCAGATCGCCGGCGAGTCCTTCAAGGCGACGGTGTACGCCGTCGACCCCGGCTTCAACTACGTCGAGGGCATCTTCAAGACGAACGTCAAGATGGTCTCCAACGACACCTTCGCGCAGAGTTCCTGGACGCTCACGATGATGAACGGCGTCGCCATCACGACCGTGACCATGCGCACCGCGGGGACCCGCTCGCTGACGCTCACCGACCAGAGCGGCATGCAGCCGCTGCTCGCCGGCGTCGTCTCGAGCACCTTCTCGCTGACCCCGAGCAACCCCACGCGCCTGCGCGTGCGCCTGCCCAATGAATACGCGGTCCCCGGCTCGACGACCAACGGCCGCGGCGGCTCGGTCTCCGATCAGCCGGCCGGCTCCACGGTCACCATCACCGTCGAGATCACGGACTCCTTCTGGAACCTCACGCCCGGCGCCAGTCAGCAGGTGCGCATCGTCCCGACCGACCAGTTCGCGACCGTGACCCCGGCGACCTTCACGCTCGAAGGCGTCTGGCTCGTCGACATCGTGTTCAAGCGCGCCATGGCCAACCAGATCCGCGCCGAGATGAAGACGACCCCGCCGGACTGGGGGCAGTCGCTCGCCACCGACACCAGCACGCCCGTCAACGTCACGGCCGGCCTGCCGAAGAACCTCATCCTCATCCTCCCCGGAGAGACCTTCGACCCCGGCTCGGCCTTGGGCAAGGCCGGCGCCCCGGCCACGAACCTGCGCGCGGGACAGCCGTTCTACGCCAGCGTCGGCATCGTCGACCGCTTCAACAACCTCGTGCCGGGCCGCGCCGCCGACATCCGCATCAAGACCCCGTCGGGCTTCCCGTTCTCGGTCAGCGCGCCTATCGCGCCGATCAACACCTCCTTCGGCATCACGGACCCGACCGCGATGCCGACGACGCTCTTCGCCGCGGCGACCTGGCACCAGCTCATCGCCGAGGACTACAGCGCCTCGGGCCTGCAGGATTCGCCCTACACCTCCACCTTCACCATCCGCGCGGACGCGCCCTACGGCCTCCAGGTCCTGCTGCCCGGCGAGGTCCCCATCCCGGGCGCGATGAACTATCCGGCCGGCGGCAAGGCCGGCACGGTCTCGACGCAGACCGCGGGCGTGCCGTTCCTGGCCACGGTGAACCTCGTCGACCGCTACGGCAACGTGAACGGCGAGCAGGGCAACGGGCCCAACGTCTATCTCAAGACCACCGACATCTACGACGTGGAGCCCGCGACCGCTCCGCTGGCTTCGGGCAGCCTGGCCCTGCCGGTGGCGCTGGTGCAGAAGACGACGGGCGTCACGGTCGCCGTCTACCCGCGCGAACAGCTCGTCGACAAGATCTGCACGGCCAACCCGCCCAACAACGACTGCGTGGTGCAGCCCCCGGCCTCCGCCTCCCCGCGCTTCAAGGTCTTCGCCTCGACCGCGACCGCCCTGCAGGTCCTGCTGCCCGGCGAGACGCAGGTCCCCGGCAAGTGCAACACGGCCCCGTACTGCGCGGGCCTGCTCCCGACCGACACCCCCGGGAAGACCGGCACGCCGCTGCCCTTCACGATGACGATGCCCCAGTCGGCGTTCCAGGTCACGGTGAACCTCGTCGACAAGTACTTCAACACCGCGACCGAGATCTCCTCGGCGAGCGTCAACTGGGACACGAACCCGACGGCGACCATGCCGGATGTCCAGCTCACGATGCCGGCCGACCCGGTGGCGCTCCTCCCGCCGGCGGCCCCGCTGCAGCTGGGCAACTGGACCTACACCGTGACCCCGATCGTCTCGCTGACGACCTACAGCGTCGTCGCGGCCACGACCGCGGCCTCCACGGTCGTCTACAGCTCGGCGACCTCGGCGCAGTTCCCCGTCCACCCGGGTCCCGCGCACCACCTGCACTTCTCGAACGTCCCCTCGAGCACGACCGCGGGCAACCCCATCAGCTTCACGCTGACGGCGCACGACCAGTTCCATAACCTGCTCTCGACCGGGCCGAACCTCTACACCCAGACGGTGCTCTTCACGGCCGAGCTCTTCGACCAGCCCCAGGACGCGAACTTCATCCCGCCGCAGTACACCTTCCAGTACGCCGACCAGGGCATGAAGACCTTCAACTCCGCGGCCACCCTCAAGAAGGCCGGCACGCGCTGGATGCGGGCCGAACAGCAGTCGGACTGGACGGTCAACAGCGACGTCGCCGGCTACTCGACGAAGCCCACCATCGACGTCAAGCCGGGTCTGGCCGGCGCCGTCACCGTCAAGCCCGGTCCGCCTTCGACGACCATCAACGTGCGGGCGGGCAACCTGCTCGCCTACGGCTACGTCCAGTTCAACGGCCAGCTCTCGGACATCTACAACAACCCCCTGGTCTCGAGCGCTCCGGTCTACCTCGACGTCTGCAACGTCATCGGCTCCTCGGGCACGCTGTCCTGGTACGACGGGACGAGCTGGCACCCCATCGGCGTCTCGACGAGGATGTACACCGACGAGGTGGGGCGCATCGGCTACAACGGCGATCTCGACAACTTCAACGTGCCGCTCGCCTATTTCGTCTCCAGCAAGGCCGGCGACTCCGCGCGCGTGTGGATCGGCACCGCCACGGCCCCGGCGAACCTCACGCCCTACATCATGACCCAGCGAAACGTCACGGGCTCGCTCTTCACCATCGGCGGCGACGTGCGCCAGATCGTGCTCGTCTCCACGACCGCGTCGGCCCCGGTCGGCGACGACCCGGCCAGCGGCGGCGCCTTCGCCGTCGAGCGCCGAGACGACTTCGGCAACTCGACCGACCTCGGCCAGACCGACATCCTGCTCTCGCTGCCCGCCGACCAGGTCGCCGTGCACACCGGCAGCGGCTTCCGCCCCGGCATCCCCAACAGCGTCAGCGGCGACTACGGCTTCGCCGAGCCCAACTCGCCGTACAACTATCTCGTCAGCGTCTCGATCCCCGACGGGCTCAAGCAGGTGGACTTCCGATATCGCGACAAGATGAGTTCGTACGCGGGCCCCGACCCCGGGACCAACAAGGGCAACCGCGGCCGCCCGGGCTACTGGACGCTGCGCGTCATGCCGACGGGGACCGACGTGAGTTCCGCCACCTTCAGCATGCAGCTCGACCCGCTGGCGTCCGTCACCATGGGCTTCGGCAACCGCGTCAACAGCGAGGTCGTCGGCAAGGTCTACGACATCGGCGGCGTCACGCTGCGCTCCTTCCAGGCGCAGACGCAGGACCGCTTCAACAACCCGGTGGCGAACGCCGTGCCCTTCGTCGTCAGCCTCACGACGGTCTCGCGCCTGAGCGCGACCTACGACGACGCCTTCTCCTTCTCGCACTCCAGCGACATCGCCGCGGGCAGCCCGCCGCGCTTCCTCGCCGAGGTCAGCTCGGTGACCATCCCGGCGCTGCAGTTCGAGACCACGTTCTTCTACCTCGACACCCGCGCGTCGACCTATTACCCGCCCGCCCTGTCGAGCCGTCCGGTCATCGGCATCGCCGACTACAACGCCGTGCTCTTTAGCTCGGCCCAGTTCGTCAACACGATCCCCGACGTCATCAGCAAGATCGCGGTGCCGCCGCTCGCGAACCCCGTCCTGATGGCCGGCACGACCAGCGACGTGCTGGTCTTCCAGGTGCAGGACCGCTTCGGCAACCCCTCGGCCATCAAGCCCGGCCAGGAGGACGTCGGCTTCCCCTACGTGGAGTTCAGCATCAAGTCGAACTCCTTCGGGCGCACGCAGTTCTCGAGTCCGGACCCCGGCGAGTTCATCGAATCCACCGGCGTCGCGCGCCTCAACGTCGGCCAGTCGGCGACGACCTTCTACGTCATCGACACGCTGGTCACTTCGAGCACCCAGACCCTCACCGTGGACTCGGTGCAGAACCGCTTCTGGGAGATCGTCACCGCGACCTACTCGGTGGCCCCCGGTCCGCCGACCTTCGCGCGCTTCACGTCGCCCAACCGCTACCTCATCGCGGGCACGACCGTGCAGTTGAGCACGACGACGCTCATGCCGATGCCGACCTACATCGACGTCGAGCTGCTCGACGAGTTCGGCAACGTCACCTCCTCGAGCTGGGCCTTCCACACGGTGCTCATCAACTCGCAGAACTCGCCGACGACCCGCGGCGGTCAGGACCCGCTGAAGACGGTCAAGGACGGCTCGGACTGGCGCAAGATCGGCCCGGCGGACTCCCCGCTGCCGATCACCATCGACATCGGCTCGCCGCGCGCACGCTTCTACGTGTGGGACACGAAGGTCGGGACCACGACCCTGCAGGCCTCGGTGGTCCGTCAGGACGGCTACTCCATCCCGCTCATCACGCAGGACGCCTACATCACGCCGAACAGGGCGGACTACATCACCCTCTATCACCCGTTCACCATCGCGGCTCCTCTGCGCGTGGGCGTGCCCGGCGTCATCGCGCGCAACGTGGGCGGGCGCAATCTCGGCGTCGTCCTGCGCGACAAGTACGGGAACATCGCCGCGGGCCACCCCTACAACAAGCAGTACTTCGAGGGCTTGGTGACGTTCTTCACCTCCGGTTCTTCCGAGAGCGTCCAGCTCATGGACCTGGGCAACAGCACGGACGTGCCGAACTCCCACTGGTTCAAGGGCGAGCTTGATTCCAACCCGGGCATCTTCACCGGCCTGCAGCTGCAGGACTCGGTCGTCGAAGAGCTCGTTCTCTCGGCGACCGCGACGGCGATGCCGTGGATCTGGGGCCGCACCAGCGACGCGGGCCGCGCCTTCAACGACGCGAGCTACACCCCGACCCTGCTCTCCGACGGGAACATCCAGACCGCCGGCATCGTGGTCTTCCCGCAGGACCTCGCTCCGGAGAAGAACTTCGACGGGACGGTGAAGACGATCAAGGCGATGGCGGGTCAGACGCGGCCGGTCATCCGGCAGGGCGACGGCCGGACGGTCACCTCGCCGCGCGCCGTCGAGATGCTGCGCATGTCGGTCAAGGTCGCTCCCTCGAGCGCCACGCTGCAGGCCGACATCGCCGGCCTCCAGGTGCAGAAGCTCGGCCTCCTGGACCCGCGGCATGTCGACGAACTCGCCCTCTACTTCGACGAGAACGGCGACGGTCTCTTCGACGAGGACGTCGACGTGCTGGTCGCCACCGCCGCGCTCGACACGGCGAACAACCTCTGGGTCTTCGGCGACCCGAACCAGAACCAGACCGAGCTCTACGTCGCCGACCCCGGGCGCATGAAGGTCAACACGAACGTCAAGAACATGTTCATCACTCTGCGCATGGCGGCCACCGGGTATCTGGAGAGCGAGCTGCCCTCGAACCTGGGCATCACCATCCCCTCGCCCTCGTTCTTCCGCCTCTCCCCGGCCAGTCAGGTCGGCGTGGCGAGCAACTTCTTCGCCATCAAGACCGCGACCTCCCCGGTCGAGCGCGAGGCCGCGCGCGTAAACGTCATCGGCTCCGACATCGGCGCCTGGTGGTCGCCCAAGAACGAGCTCGGCGTCCAGCAGCCGCTGGCCAGCTACAGCTACGTCGACCAGGGCGCGAACTTCGTGGGCATGCTCAAGCTCCAGCTCTGGACCGACAACCATACCGGCACCGTCGGCAAGGTCCGCGTCGCGCACAACGGCAGCGGCGCCGACGGCGACATCCGCGGCGTGCGCATCTTCTGCGACACCGGTCCCGACGGCAACCCGGCCGGCGGCGACGGCGTCTTCCAGTACTCGATCGACAAGGAGCTCACCGTCACGAGCGCCCCGATCACCTTCGCGAACCGGTCGGTGAGCCTCGGCCTGCGCATCCTCACGCCCGACATCGACCCCTACAACGAGGCCCAGCGCACGGTCTCGCCCTCGACGATCACCTACTTCGTCGTGCTCGACGTCGCGGCGGGCGCGGCGCCGACCTATACCCATGGGGTGCAGATCAGCGGACCCTCGGACATCATCCCGTTGCTCGGCAACGGCAACGTCCTCTCCTTCTCGCCCATCGTCTCGACGAACGCGGCGGTCCACGCGACCTCCGATCTCGCCTACGTCGACAAGGTCGACGCCGAAGGCGACGGCGGCATCGGCGCGGTCGCGACCTCGATCACGCAGAACGACGTCAACGCCCCGGTCTCCAAGCTCACGCTCAGGACCTACACCGGCTCGGCGGTCTGGTCGGGCATCATGTTCGACCGCTGGATCCATTCGAACGCGACGGGCGGCTACCTCAAACTGCTCAACCAGGCCTCGGACGTCCTCGACATCAAGGTCTGGTCCGACGTCAACGGCAACGGCCTGCTCGAGGCGACCCCCGATCTCTTCGGCAACACGACCGACCAGATCGTCTCGCCGCAGTCGGGCATCGTCCATAAGTTCCCGACCGGCAAGCTGCGCTCGCCCATCGATGCGGCGACCCCCGGCCCCATCGACGTCTTCGTCACCAACCTCGCCGACTTCTTCCCGACCGACGACGTCATGCCGGCGACGCCCGAGCGCCTGGTGTTCAACGACGCCCAGGCCGATGAGAACCAGAAGGAGGTCATGCTCTGCCTCGACGTCGACTTCTCGTCGAACGCCTGGCGCAACTGCACGCGCGCGATGGACGGCACGGCCCAGCTTTCCTTCGCGACCAACACCGTCATCTCCGGCCCGGCGCGCATCCCGATCACCGGCGTGGGCGGCGGTCAGACGCTGACGGGCGGGCCGCGCCACTTCTTCGTGACCTTCGACGTCAACCCCGAGGCCACCGTGGGCCCCTCGGCGAACCTCGGCGTCATGGTGCCGAACACGCACTATTTCCTCATCCAGATGCCGAAGGCCATGTCCACCTTCAACGTGGGCCTGCCCCCGCTCGGCCTGACGCGCTCGCTCGTGCCCAACGTGCAGGAGTTCCCGGACAAGGTCACCGTCGTCTCGACGAACACGGTCGACGACGTCAACCTCGGGCCGTTCCTGCAGCAGCTCTCGACGGGCGCGGTGCTCTCCTTCACGCTCAAGACGGACGTCGGCGACGCGCTCTGGCGCTGGTTCGTCGTCACCGCCACCGGGACTTCGGCGGATGTGGGCGCCCAGCTCAACGACGTCCAGCTGGTGTCCGTCTGGAAGGACGTCAACAACGACGGCATCTTCCAGCAAGGCCAGGACGTGCTCGTGGGCACCGGCACCTTCGGCAACGCCGGCAATCCGCAGCAGGCGCGCGTGAACCTCTTCGACTGGTACCGCGTGACGACGGTCGGCAAGGCCAAGGACTCCCAGCGCTTCTTCATCGCCTATCTGCTCTCCAACAACGCCGAGACCAACGACCCCGTGACCCAGCAGCCGCGCACCCTGGGCGCCATCCTCAAGGCCGACGCCTTCCCGCGGAACAACCCCTCGGTGGATGAGCCCGCGGCCAACGCCTTCTCGCTGCCGAACTACTACGACGGGACCTCTCCGCTGCCCTATGCCGGAAAGACGCGCGAGATGATCCCCTCGCCGCAGAAGATGTACCTGCGCATGGTGCCGATGTTCTCCGCCGCCCACGGCACCTTCGAGGCGCCGACCGTGAGCTCTCCGGTCGCGACGGCTACGGGCACCGGGGTCGTGGACACCTACTGGCTCATCAGCTCGACCTCCGGTCTGCCCACGGGCGGCGCGACGACCTACCTCACCGTCGACGAGGAGATCGTCTCCTACGAGTCCGTGGGCTTCGTCGAGTATCCGCCGGGGCTCGGGATCTTCATCCCCGCGCTGCTCAACGTCCACCGCGCGCTCGTCGACACGAAGCCGCAGCCCCATTCGGGCGGCGCCGTCATCGCTCCGCCGCTCGAGCAGGGGACGATCAACAACGCCGTGGCCCGGATGGAGGCCTACTCGGGCGGCTTCCAGGTCCAGTGGAACCGTCTGCGCATGCAGTTCGAGGTTCCGCCGGGCATCAACGTCCGCGACACGGACGTCACGACGGTCAAGCTCTGGCGCTCCTCGAGCACGGGCTACGCGCCGGACTTCCATCGCGACCCGACGACGATGCTCAACCAGCAGGACATCATGCTCGGCAAGGGGACGATGCAGAACGGCGTCGTGGTCATCAACATCAAGGACCCCTCGCTGCTGAACACCGAGTACACGCTCGTTCCGCGTTCGACGCAGACCTACTACATCTCGATCGACATCGACCAGGCCGCGCACTTCACGCATAAGGACCTGCCGACGCAGCGCAACGAGTCCATCGGGCGCTACCAGCCGGTCGGCACCGACTTCTCGCTCGGCCCGGCGGGCGCCGGCCACCAGACCGTGGTCACCAGCGGCAAATTCACGCCGCCGTTCCCCGTCGTGCCGACGGTGAACACCCTGACGCTCACCTTCGCGCGCTTCTCTCCGAACAACGCGATGCAGAACGACGTCAACGTGCCGATCGCGAAGGTCACGGCGAGGACCGACCGCAACACCGTCCGCTGGCAGAAGCTCGCCTTCGACCGCTCGGGCTCCGCCGATGCGCTCGACACCGACATCACCCTCGTCCGCGTCTGGAAGGACGTCGACGACGACGGGCTCTTCACCGACCTGGACCGCGCGACCGACGCGGCCGGCGAATACTCGAACATGATCACCTACGGCAACGAGACCTTCTCGTCGGGCACGGTGAGCGCGAATTTCAAGGCGGTGGTCACGGTCAGTACGACGCCGCAGACCTTCTTCGTCAGCTACAACATCTCGCAGTTCGCCGGCGTCGGGACCTCGGAGGGCCTGCGCATCCCGAGCACGAGCTACGTGACGGTCGAGGTGCCGCACTCCGTCGCCCTCACCTCGGCGCCCTTCGAGACGAGTCCGCAGGTCATCATCGACAAGGTCCCTGCGAAGCTGACCCTCGGCGTCAACGACACCATCTTCAACAGCGCCGTCCAGGCCGTCGGGCAGGCCCAGCAGAACGTCAACTTCCTGCGCATGAACCTGCGCACCGACATCAGCCTCGCGACCTGGCAGAGCCTGCGCGTGGCGCGCAGCGGCGGAAGCCAGGACCCCGACAAGCTCTTCGGGCGCAACACCGACGTCGGCTTCGTGCGCCTCTGGAAGGACATCAACCAGAACGACGAGCTCGATGAGGCGGACCTCAACATCTCGGAGGCCGGCACCCTGCTCATGCAGGTCGTCTCCTCGTCGGCCGCCCCGCCGTTCCAGCTGGTCCTGGGCTCGACGACGGGCTTCCCGCTGAGCGGCAAGGGCCGGGTCTATGTCAGCGACGCCGAGCTCATGACCTTCAGCGGCGGCTACGGGAGCACGCTCATCGGCGGCACCACGTTCCCCACGCTCACGGTGGTCTCGCGCGGCGACGCGCTGGGCACGGGCCCCACCCCGGCCATCGGCCACGGTCTGGGGACCAACGTGCGCAAGGTCGACCTCTTCAATCAGACCAACGACGTGGACCTGCAGACCATGGTCGAGCTCTCGGCCCCGCAGATCCTCTCGCCGACCCCGGCCGTCTTCTTCCTCACCTACAACATCGGCGCCACGGCCGTGAAGAACGACGAGGTCTCCGTCGAGATCCTCGACAAATCCTGGATCGGGCTGAAGCTGCCCGACGAAGCCGGCACGGTCGTCAGGTACAACGTCTCGAAGACCCTTCCCAACGGGTCCCTCGTGGGGACCTATCCCTTCAAGGGTACGAAGGTGCACATCACTCCGCTGACCCTCAAGTTCCAGACGCGCAACATCGCCCCCGCCGCGGCGACGGCCGGGCAGACCAACGTCCCGCTCATGCAGTACACGATGAAGGTCAACTCGGACTTCGTCCGCGTCGCTCAGCTCAAGCTCAGCCAGGCCGGCACGATCTCCGAGTACCCGGCGCCGGTCGCCCGCGGCGATGCGCGCGCCGTCACCGTCTGGCTCGACGACGGAAACGACGCGTTCACGCCGAACACCGACAAGCTCATCGGCAACCTCACCCACAACGGGTTCGCCGGCGGGCTCCCGCAGTTCGACGACGGCACGGCGCTCGTCAGTCTCTCGGTCTCGAGCATCCCTTACCTGACGATCACGACCACCCCGGTCAACATCTTCATCGCCGTGGACATCTCCACCGTCGACCTCGCCGGCCGCAGCACGCTCGGCGACCGCGTCGGCTTCGCGCTCAACAAGTTCGCGGACATCATCGGCCCGAACTCCGCCGAGCTGACCGCGGCTTCCGACGTCTCCAACGAGCTGCAGTTCCCCGCGAAGTCGACGCTCGTGCGGATCTCGACGGCCATCATCCCGCTCTCCAACGTGCTGCCCGCCATCACGGTCGCCGACAACGGCTACCCCGCCTTCGCGCTGCGCGACATCGACGGGAACGTCATCCTCTCGACGGCGACCGGCCGTCCGCTGCCCGATCCCACGCGCTGGATCATGACGAAGCCGATCGGCAAGGTCGCCGCCGTTCCCGCGCTCGCCGAGGAGCCGCTCATCGACCTCAACGGCGACGGCGTCCCCGACAACTTCGACTTCCTGAGGACCGGGCAGCGCCAGTTCGTCAGCCTCATCGGCACGGACAAGCCGTCGCAGGACATCGACGGCGACGGCATCCTCGACATCGACATCAACAACGACGGCATCCCCGACAAGGTCGCCGACGACGGCAAGGGCAACCCCGTCTACTTCATCGTCGACAAGGACGGCAACCAGCTCCCGCTCTCCGACCAGGGCCTGGCCATGTCGGCCTGGAACGCGAACAGCACCAACATCAACATCGCCTGGGCCCTGCCCTCCTCGACGGGGACGCTCGGCGGCTACCAGCTTGCCGTCGGCGACAGTTTCGAGAAGCCCGAGAGCTTCACCTTCGGCTGGAAGAACGTGGGCATGGCGACCTCCGGCACCGTCTCGGGCCTCGCGCTGCCGGTGCCCAAGATCACACGCCTCACCGCCTCCTTCGGACCCAACGACGCGACCATCAGCGTCGAGGACGCCACCATCTTCTTCGACCAGGGACGCATCTCGGTGGGCTCCGAGATCATCGGCGTCAAGCGCGTCGACAACAAGACCTTCGAGGTCGTCACCGGACAGCTCAGCTGTCCGGTCAGCACGGGCCGCGGCTGCGCCGGCTCCCTGCCGCAGCAGCACCTGAAGGGGGAGACGGTCTCCGACGGGATGGTGCTCATCTCGGTGCGCGGCTTCAGCGGCGACGTCAACGCGCCGTCGAGCTATATGCCCTCGCAGGGCGGCCGTCCGCTGGCCGTCTTCCGCATCGACCCGACCCCGCCGACCTCCCCCGGCACCGCGATCCCCCAGGTGCCGCCCGGACAGCCCTCGGGCTCGAGCTTCGTCGTCGCCTGGTCGCCCGCCGGCGACGGGGAGTCGGGCATGATGGCTTATGAGGTCCAGGAGCGCAGCGGCGTCGACCCCGTCTGGCACTCGCTCGGCATCATCCCGGCCGTCAAGACCGGGGGCGTCGTCAACAACTCCTTCAACGTCGGCAACGCGGCGACCAGCCCCGCGGAGAAGCCGCGCATGGCCAACCAGTTCCTCACCTACCGCGTGCGCGCCTACAACTACGCGGGCCTGCCCTCGCCGTGGTCGTCGGAATCCGCCTCGGTCGCGACGACGCTCGCGACCACCGTCATCGAGAACGTCTCGAACTTCCCGAACCCCTTCGACTCCCGCAAGGGCGGGCCGGAGGGGAAGACGCAGATCACCTACACCCTGGGCGCCGACGCATCGGTGGACATCACGATCTACGACCTCCTCGGCTACGTCGTGCGCACCATCCACAAGAACCC
The DNA here is from genome assembly GCA_041660925.1 of Elusimicrobiota bacterium. NCBI lineage: Bacteria > Pseudomonadati > Elusimicrobiota > Elusimicrobiota bacterium. The sequence goes on along the minus strand of JBAZVI010000008.1, from coordinate 130,685 downwards.
CGGCGACATGGGCGGCCGCCTCGGCCCGAACTTCGTCGAGTGGGACGGCAAGAACGGCATGGGCCGGCTCGTCTCGAAGGGCGGCTACATCGCCCGCATCAAGGTCGGCTCCTCGCTCGGCACGGCCACCGTCATCCGGAAGATCGGCGTTATTCACTAAGAGTCGTTTTCCTCAACTCCTTCCCCTGCGGGGGAAGGTAGGAAGGGGGGGGATTTCTACTTTTTGGGAGCTCCCCCCTCTGTGTCTCCCCCCTGAAGGGGGGAGAGGGCGGGAAGATTCGGACGTCTGGGTCTTGACCTAATAGGGTCCACCCGTAATCCTTCCTTAACAGGGCCCAGGTATCCTGTCCGCGCCGGGGGAGGCTCCCCCGGGCGGAGGCGGGAAAGGCCTTGACAAGTCAAGATGCCGGGTCTATACTATGGGCGTAGCAGACCGGATGGCGGTCTCGGCGCGACGGCCCGGGGATGTTCGGCATGGGCGCGCGGAGCCGGCCTTCCGGCGACAACGGCAAACCCGGTGAAAGCCGGGGGCGCAAAGCCTGGATCCCCGCAGCGGGCGGGGAGGTCTGGCTACCGAACATGAAGGCCATGCGGCTCGTCGTAGACAGGCCCTTTTGGGCGGCGCTCTCGGGCGCCGCGCTGGGGCTTTCGCTTTGCCTGCCGGCGGACGCCGCGGAATCGGGCGGGCGCCCCGGCGCCTTCCTGGAGTTCGGCGTCGGCGCCCGCGCGCTGGGGATGGGCGGAGCGTTCTTCGCCATCGCCGACGACGCCACGGCCGCCTATTGGAACCCCGCCGGCCTCGCCTACCTGCAGCGCAAGGAATTCACGACGATGCAGGCGACGCTCTTCGAGCAGACCTCCTTCAACTACATGGGCTACGCGCACCCGACCGCCACCAAGGGCACCTTCTCCCTCGGCATGACCCAGCTGACCTCGGGCGGCTTCGAGAAGGTCGACGCGGTGTTCGACCCCGCGACCGGCGAGCCCACCAGCGTCACCAAGGGCGGCACCTTCGCCGACCAGCAGCGCGCGACGGCCTTCTCCTGGGGCAAAGAGGCGACCGAGACGACCGCCTTCGGCATCTCGCTGAAGCAGATCACCCGCCAGCTCGCCTCCTCCGCCGACAGCACGATGGCGCTCGACGTCACCGCGATGCGGCGCATGAGCCCCTTCTACAACCTCGCCCTCGGCATCCAGAACGTCTACAGCAAGACCGGCGGCGACACCGACGACAAGTTCCCCGTCATCGTGAAGGTCGGAAACAGCCTGCGCCTCTTCAAGGACCGCCTCCTCATGGGCTTCGACATCTCCAAGCCGCAGTACGCCGACGTCAACTGGCGCTTCGGCGGCGAGTACTGGGCGGCGCGCTGGTTCGCCTTCCGCTTCGGCCTGCTCGCCGCGCCGCAGATCCAGGAGACGGACTTCGGCTTCGGCTTCCGCTTCCAGCGTCTCCAGATCGACCTTGCGCAGGGCATCCACGACCTCGGCGCGAGCACGCGCATGTCGGTGACCTTCCGCTTCGGCCGCTCGCGCGACGACCGCTCCGCCGACCAGGTGAAGATCCTCGTCGAGCAGGGCTATCAGGCCTTCAAGGACGGCGACTTCCAGCTCGCGGCCCTGCGCCTGAACCAGGCGCTCGACGCTTCGCCGAACAACAAGCAGGTCAAGGCGATGCTGGTCCGCCTGCAGACCGTCGTCACCTACGTGCCCCAGGCCCAGGGCGGCGAGGAGTTCCAGACCTACGTCCGCCGCGGCGTCATCTCCTACGTGGACGGCCGCGACCTGCGCAGCTCGGTCAACGCCCTGCGCTACGCCTACAACAAGAATCCGAAGGACGAGAAGACGCTCACCCTGCTCAACGTGGTCGAGAAGGAGGCGGGCGTCAGCGAACTGACCCGCCGCGCGGACGGCCCGGAGCAGTTCACCTTCGTCGACCAGAAGCTCTACGACGCCCGCCAGGCCATCTACGACGGCAAGTACGACCTCGCCATCCGCCGCGCCCAGGACGTGCTCGACCTCGAGCCCAACAACGTCACCGCGCTCGAGATCATGGGTTCGGCGTTCTTCATGATGGAGGAGAAGTCGAAGGCGAAGGCGGTCTGGCGCCGGGTCATCGAGATCGACCCGAACAACAAGGTCGTCGGCGAGTTCATCAAGCGTATCCCCTGAGCGCGCGGGACGCGCTCAGGGGCGGCAAGGGTTTGAGGCCGGGGGGGACGCCGAACGGCCCGCGCAGAACTGAGGCTGCGCGGCCGGGCCCCCGGCCTTCATTTTTTTACGGCCCGATGTCAGACGAAAGGTGCGTTTAATCGGCGATTCGATGCCGGGAATAGCTTGTGCTATGCAGAGTACTTCCGGGGTGGCCCACGGAAGTACCCGTAATAAACGCGCTTTCTCGACTTGAATTTGTAACAGGAGGGCCTTACACTAGGGACGATGAGCGGCACTATGGGGAAAAGTATCGTTCTATCCGCATTCCTCGCTCTCCCGGGCCTCGCCCGGGCGACGGACGTCGTCCAGGTCCCGCCGCTCACCCTCGTCGACCAGCGCGAGCAGATCATCAAGGACGCGGAGACCCGCATCCAGAAGGACATCCTCGACCCCCTCTTCGGCAAGGACCGCGCGGCCGTCTTCGTCGACGTGGAGATCGAGATGCGGGCCCAGCGGCGCGAGAGCCTGCGCGAGGGCGCCGGCATCGCCGAAAAATACAAAGAGAAGGGAGAGAAAGGGCAGGCGGTCTTCGGCGACTGGGCGCTCCCGGGCGTTCCCAAGCCCAAGAACATCTCCAACCTCTCCGACAAGGGCAAGCCCGAGGCGGCCGTGGGGCAGGCCGCCCAGCAGTCGAAGACCGAGCAGGAGGAGTTCTACGCGCAGGAACTCGTGATGAAGAAGTTCCAGACCACGGTCTTCCACGACGAGAAGGCGCCCGCCGCGAAGCTCAAGGAGATCCGCGGGCTCATCGTCGACGCGATGGCGCGCTACAAGATCAAGCCCGAGGACGTCTTCTTCAAGCCGATGAAGTACCAGTTCAAGGAGCACGACTGGCGCGACGACTTCAAGGAGCCCCGGGTCTATCTCCCGCTGCTCTATGCGACCCTCCTCCTGCTCCTGCTCCTCTTCCTTTTCGGGCCTTTCGCGCGCTTCCTCCGCCGCTACGTCGAGGCCCTCGTCCAGAAGCCGGCCGCCGAGATCAACGTCGAGTCCAACATCGAGCCGCCGGAGGAGGAAGAGGGCGGAGGGGGCGGCGGGTCGGGCGCGGAGGAAGGGCTGCTCGACATCCTGGTGGGCAACAAGCCCCCCGAGCTTCCGCCGCCGCCGCCGCCGGATGATGAGGAGGACGATATGGCCAAGAAGATGGAGCCCTTCGCGTACATCAACGAGACGAACCTCAAGCGATTGGCGAACCTCTTCCAGATCCGCCGCGAGGAGCCCTGGCTCATCGCCGTGGTGCTCAGCTACCTGCGCCCGGAATACGCCCGGCAGGTCCTCACCGCGCTGCCGCTGGAGCTGCAGGCCAAGGTGGCCATGGAGGCCCTCACCGTCCGCCAGGTGACCCGCGAGCAGGTCGCGGCCATCGACGCGGAGATCAAGGAGAACGTCGAGTTCGTGGTCGGAGGCATCGAGCGCCTGACTCAGATGCTGGAGGAGGCCGACGGCCAGACCCGCACGAACATCCTCGAGTATCTCAAGAACGACAAGCCCGCCGTCTACGACCATGTCCGCCGCCTCATCCTCCTCTTCGAGGACATCGCCGGCTTCCCCGACCGCGACATGCAGGTGGTCGTGCGCGAGCTCAAGACCGAGAGCATGGCGCGCGCCCTGACCGGCGCGGCGCCCGAGGTCGTCAACAAGTTCTTCAGCAACATGTCCTCCGGCGCCGCCTCGCTGCTCAAGGAGTCCATGGAGTACACCCAGGGCGTCTCACCCCAGCAGATCGAGGAGGAGCGCGCGAAGATCATGGACCAGATCAAGGCCCTCGACCGGCAGGGCAAGATCGCCGTGCGCAGCGGCAAGGACGAAGGGGGCTTCCAGCAGGTCATCGCGCCCCTCGCGCGCGCCGCCGCGGCGCGCAGGGACGAGAAGGAGGGCGCCGGACCCGCGGCCCCGTCCATCGAGGACGCGGTCCGGGCCCGCATCGACCCCGAGGAGGCGAAGCGCTACTTCGACGCGGGCGTCGCCAGCCACGAGGCGGGGAACACCGACGAGGCCGTCAAGTATTTCCAGCAGGCCATCGAGTTCGACCCCGACCTGTGGCAGGCCTATCAGTATCTGGGCTCCGACCTCTTCCAGATGGGCCGGGCCTCCGAAGCCCTCCTTTATTATGAGAAGTCCCTGGCCCACAACCCGGACCCCCAGCTGCAGGCCTGGGTGGACGACTACAAGGCGCAGAACAAGCCCGCATGATCTCCACATGAAGCTCCCAATGGGTGAACATCATGGCTGAGCAACCCGAGAAGAAACCCAACCTTCCTCCTCTTCCCCCGTCCGGGGCGGCGAAGCCGCCACTGCCCGGGGCGAAGCCGCCTCTGCCGGGGGCGCCGCCCCTGCCCGGGGCGAAGCCGCCTCTGCCCGGGGCGAAGCCGCCCCTGCCCGGGGCGAGGCCTCCCCTGTCGGGGAACGCCCCGCCGCCTCCGCCCGCGGCGAGCGCTCCTCCGTCCGGCTTCGGCTTTCCCGCCCCCGCGGGGGGGATGCCGGGGATGGCGATGTCCCCCATGGCGGGGATGCCCATGATGGGCCCCGGGATGATGCCGCAGATGCCCTTCATGGCCGCCCCGATGTGGGCGATGCCCGCCGCGCCGGCGGCCGCTCCGGCTCCCGCGGCTCCCGCGGCTCCCCCGGCTCCGCCGCCCGTCGATTACGAGCGCAAGATCGCGCTGCTCGAGCGCCGCCTGCAGGACGAGCGTGAGAAGGTCCTGCTCGCGAGCCTCAAGTCCAAGGAGGAGTCCGAGATCGCCTCCCGCGTCGAGGTCTCCATCAAGGACGTGCAGGACAAGCTGCGCCGCGACCGCCGCGAGGGGGAGATGGAGGAGACGCGGCTGAAGCTGGAGGCCCGCGTCCAGGAGCTCGAGGCGCGCCTCGGGCAGGAGCGCGAGACCTGGGTCCACACGCTGAAGGGGCAGATGTCCCAGCGGGAGGCCCAGGACCGCGACATCGAGGGGCAGTTCACGCACCGCATCCAGGAGATCGAGCGCCGCTGGCTGGAGGAGAAGGCCCACTGGCAGCGCCTCATCCACGCGCGCGAGGACGAGCTGCGCCAGGCCAAGGGCGCGGCCGAGTCCCTGAAGGGCATCGAGCTCGAGTTCCGCAAGCTCGACGTCGACAAGAAGTCCGTCGACGAGAAGCTCGCCCGTCTCGTCCAGGAGAACGCCGCCCTCCAGGCCAAGACCCAGGGGGCGGAGGAGCGCGAGCGCGAGTTCTACCGCGTCAAGGCCGAGCTCGAGAAGTCCCAGGACCAGCTCCATGTCCTGCACGAGCGCCTCGAGCGCGAGCTGCAGGTCGAGCGCGCGGGCTCGAAGGAGCGCGAGCAGCGCCTGCTCGAGGACAACGAGAAGCTCCAGAACGAGCTCATGTCGCTGGCCCAGCGCCTGCGCGCCGACTACGAGTCGGAGATCCGCCGGGTCAAGAGCGAATCCGAGGGGGAGACGAAGAAGGCCAAGGCCCAGGCCGATCTGGCCGGGGCCGCCCTGCAGCGCATGCGCGCCGTCGCCGGCGCCATGGAGAAGCAGCTCGCCGCTCTGCGCGTCCAGGCCGGGGAGGCCCAGAAGCTCAAGGACGAGGTCCTGCACCTCAACGAGCGCTACAAGGCCGAGTTCCTCGTGCTCCAGCGCCGGTGGCAGGACCGCGAGCTCGAGCTTCGCAAGAGCGCCGAGGTCGAGGCCGCCAAGCGCTTCGACGCCGAGAAGTCGCGCCTGAAGCTGCGCGCCCAGGAGGAGCTGCAGGCGCAGGTCGTCCGCGTGCAGGGGGAGGCCCGTACGGAGATGGAGCGCGAGCTCGCCGACCGGCAGTCCCGTCTGCGCGCCGCGATGGAGGAGGAGATCGCGCGCCGGCTCAAGCTCGAGGCCGAGAAGGCCGCCCAGCAGTCCCAGGGCGCGGACCAGGCCCGCCGCCGGCTCGAGGAGGAGCTCCACGCCTCCCGCCAGGAACTCGCCAAGCTCCAGCAGTCGCACGACGAGATGCGCGGGCGCTCCGCTCTCGACGAGGAGTGGCGCTCCGCGCATGCGCGCGAGCGCGGCGAGCAGGAGAAGGCCCTCATCGCCCTGCGCGAGCAGGTGCGCCGGCTCGAGACCGTCGCGGGCGAGGCCCAGGCCCGCGCCGCGGCCGAGGAGCGTCGCTTCGCCGCCCTCTGCGCCGAGCGCGACAACTGGAACCGGCTCAAGATCGCCTACGAGGTGAAGGACCGCAAGAACGCGCAGGACCTCGAGGCGCTGAAGGCGGGCAACGCCCGCCTTCAGGCGCAGCTCGAGGAATGCCGCCGCGGTCCCGGAGCGGGAGGGGGGAAACCGTGATCAAGCTCACGCGACTCAACGGATCGACGATGACCATCAACGCCGAGCTCATCGAGACCGTGGAGGCCTGTCCGGACACCGTCATCCACCTCGCGACCAACAACCGCTACGTCGTCCGGGAGAGCGTGGACGTCGTGGTTGAAAAGGTGATAGAGTACCGAAAGCGGGTCAACGCGGAACGGCCCGTCGTGAACCCCATCGAGGGCTTCAAGCGGGAGTGATTCTCCCCGCACTTTTAATGTAAAGGAACTGCCATGGACATTGCCACAGTAATGGGCATTTTCGTCTTCATCGGGCTCGCGATCGCCGCGATCCTGCAGGCCGAGGGCGTCAAGGGCTTCGTCCCTTTCCTCAACATGGAGGCCCTGCTCCTCGTCATGGGAGGGACCTTCTGCGCGACGCTGGTGAACTACCCGCTCAAGCAGATCGTGGGCCTGGGCAAGATCCTGCGCAAGGTGCTGCTCCAGGGCGGCGTGGACACCACCGGCATCGTCGGGACCTTCGTGACGCTCTCCCAGAAGGCCAAGCGCGAGGGCTTCCTCGCCCTTCAGGCGGAGGTCGCGGCCATCCCCGACGACTTCATGCGCCGCGGCGTGCAGCTCGTCATCGACGGACAGGAGGCCGAGTTCATCCGCAACATGCTCGAGACCGAGCTCGGCTTCATCCGCGAGCGCCACAAGATCGGGCAGGAGATCTTCAACTCGATGGGGACCTACTCCCCGGCCTTCGGCATCATCGGCACGGTCATGGGCATGGTGCTGATGCTGAACTCGATCGACGACATCGCGGCCGTGCCGCGCCGGATGGCGCTCGCGCTCGCCGCCGCCTTCTACGGGCTGGCCTCGGGCTACCTCCTCTTCCTCCCCATGGGCGGCAAGCTGCGCCGCCGCTCCGAGGAGGAGCTGCTCGTCAAGGAGATCGTCATCCGGGGCGTGCTGCTCCTGCAGAGCGGCGCCACGCCCAGCGTCGTCGAGGCCAACCTCAAGGCGTACCTCGAGCCCTCCCAGCGCGTGCTCGTCAAGGGGCAGGAAGAGGCGGTCCCCGAGGCGCCGCCGGAGGCGGGGAAATAGCGGATGCCGATCAAGGCCCCCAAAGGCTTCATCGACGAGAGCGACCCGAAGGTCTGCCAGATCGGCCATCCGGCGCCGCCGTGGCTGGTCAACTACGCGGACCTCATGACCGAGCTCGTCTGCTTCTTCATCATCCTCTATGCCCTCTCGGCCTCCCTCAACAAGGGCGTCCAGCAGGCGGCCCAGGAGGTCAAGGAGGTCATGAAGGAGCAGAAGGTCGCCGGCGAGGTGAAGATCGACCGGGAAGGGCTGAAGATCAGCATCGAGGAGAACGGGGACATCGCCTTCTTCAACAGCGGCAAGGCGGACATCACCCCGGGCATGGCCGCCCTGCTCGACAAGATCGCCCCCAAGCTCAAGGACCTCTCCCAGAAGTACGAGATCGTCGTCGAGGGACACACCGACAACATCCCCATCAACGACGAGTACTTCGCCTCCAACTGGGAGCTCTCTTCGGCCCGCGCCACCGAGGTCGTCGACTATTTCATCCGGCAGAGGGGCTTCTCGCCGCTGGCGATGGCGGCGATGGGCTATGGGGAGTTCCGCCCCGTCGCGCCCAACGACACGGCGGCCAATCGCGCGCGCAACCGCCGCGTCGTCTTCTTCGTGAAGACGGTCGTCCCGCGCGCCCAGACGCTCCCGGGCCACGCCTCGACGGCCCCCGTGGCCGGCGTGCCCATCGCTCCCGCCGGGACCCCCGTCGCGGAGATCTCGGCGGCGGGCGCGACGCCCACGGCCGCCGCGCCGCCCGCCGGAGAGCCGGCCCCCGCCGCGGCCGTCCAGGAGAACAACCCATGAGACGCCTCCTCGCGCCCGCGCTCGCGCTCACGCTCTCCGGCTGCGCCTTCCTCACCGTGGGAGGCAACAAGGGGGGGAAGAAGGTCGTCCTCCAGGATTTCGCGGAGGGGCGCATCGCCTCCACGGTCATCGTCGACCGCCTCACCGGCGCCAAGGAGATGCTCTTCGTCTCCATGCCGCAGAAGTCCAACTTCCTCGAGGGCTACGTCGTCGGCGTCGTCACGGACTACGAGGACAACCCCATCCAGGGCGTCGTCGTGCGCGCGACGGCCGAAGGCGAGGAGAAGTTCGTCGAGAAGAGCCAGGCCGCGTTCCAGACCTCCTCTTTCGACGCCGGCGTCAGCGATTCCAACGGCGTCTACCGCATCCGCTTCAGTCTCCCCATCGTCAAGAACCGCATCGACGTGCGCGGCAAGCTCGTCTACAACCCGGGCTGGGAGCAGGAGCGCGACAACCTCGGCAAGGCGTACTCCCCCCAGCTGAAGGAATCCCCCTTCCGGCTCTATTTCGACCAGAAGAGCGGCCAGCTCATCTTCGCCGAGGGCGTGCGCAAGCTCATCGTCCAGCCCATCGAGGGGAAGAAGGCCGCCAAGTCGAAGGAGCTCCCCGGCGCGAAGCCGCCGGAGGGCGACAAGCCGGCGGCGAAGGGCGACGAGGACCTGCTCAAGAGCTTCTTCGGCGGACCATGACGCCGGTCGTCTACCTCGACCACAACGCCACGACCCCCGTCCGTCCCGAGGTCCTGGAAGCCATGCTCCCCTGGCTGCGGGACCTCTACGGCAACCCCAGCAGCGTCCACTCCTTCGGCCAGCGCGCGCGCCGCGCGGTCGAAGAGGCGCGCGCGGCCGTCGCCCGCCTCCTGAACGCTTCGAAGCCCGAGGAGCTCGTCTTCACCTCGGGCGGCTCGGAAGCCCTCGCCCTGGCCGTGCTGGGCGCGGCCGAGGGCGCCCGGCTGGCGTCCGGCGGCGCGAAGCGCCGCGTCGTGACCACGCGCGTCGAGCACGAGGCGCACCGCGGCCTCGGCGCGCTCCTCGAGGGGCGCGGCTTCGAGGTCGTCGCGGTCGAGGTCGACGGGGAAGGCCGGGTCGAGCCCGCGGAGGTCCTCGCCGCGCTGCGGCCCGACACCGCGCTCGTCTCGGTCATGCTCGCCAACAACGAGGTCGGGACCCTGCAGCCGGTCGCCGAGCTGGCCCGCCTCTGCCGCGAACGCGGGATCCCGTCGCACACCGACGCGGTCCAGGCGGTCGGCAAGGTCCCCGTGGACGTCCAGGCCCTCGGGGTCGACCTCCTGTCGCTCTCCGGCCACAAGTTCAACGCGCCCAAGGGCGTCGGCGCGCTCTACGCGCGCCAGGGGACCGCGCTCGTCCCGGTCGTCGCCGGCCACCAGGAGCGCAACCGGCGCGGAGGGACCGAGAACGTCGCCGGGATCGTCGGGCTCGGCGCCGCGGCCCGGCTCGCGGGCGAAGGTCTGGCGCCGCACGCGCGCGAGCTGGAGGCGCTGCGCGACCGGCTCGAGGAGGGCCTCGCGCGCGTCCCGGGCTCCCGGCGCATGAGCCGCGCCGCCGCGCGCCTGTCCAACACCTGCCATTTCTGCTTCGAAGGCCTCGACGGCCACGACCTCGTCATCGCGCTCGACCTCGAGGGCGTCTGCGCCTCGAGCGGCTCGGCCTGCGCGGGCGGGCTGGCGAGGGTCTCGCACGTCCTCGAAGCCATGGGGGTCCCCTCCCCGCTCGCGCGCGGCGCGCTGCGCCTCTCGCTGGGCTGGGGCTCGACGGCCGCCGACGTCGCGCGCGTCCTCGAGGTCCTGCCCGGCGCCGTCGAGCGCCTGAGGAGCAGCCGCGCATGAGCCGGGTGGCCGTGGCGATGAGCGGGGGCGTCGATTCCGCGGTCGCGGCCGCGCTCTGCCTCGAGGCCGGGCACGAGGTCTTCGGCGTCACCGCGAAGCTCGGAGGCGCCCTCGCGTCGGGCTCCGGCTGCTGCGGCGCGCCCAGCGACCTCCTCGAGGCCCGCCGCGCCTGCGAGAAGCTCGGGCTCGCGCACTATGTCGTCGACCTCGCGGAGTGCTTCGAGAGCACCGTCGTCGCGCCCTTCATCGACGAGTACCTGCGTCAGCGCACCCCCAACCCCTGCGTGGAGTGCAACCGGACGCTCAAGTTCGGCCGGCTGCTCGAACTCTGCGCGGCCTGGAAGGCGGACTATCTGGCTACCGGCCACTACGCCCGGCTCGAGCGGGGAGAGGACGGGGTCCGGCTCCTGCGCGGGGCGGACCCGGAGAAGGACCAGAGCTATTTCCTCTGCCGGCTGGGAGTGCGGGAGCTCTCCCGGGCGCTGTTCCCGGTCGGAGCGCTCTCGAAGGAGGAGGTCCGCGCGAAGGCCCGGTCGCTCGGCCTCGCCAACGCCGACCACGCGGAGAGCATGGAGATCTGCTTCGTGCCCGGCGGGGACTACCGCACCTTCCTGCGCGCCCGCCGCGGCGACGGCGCCTTCCAGGAGGGGGAGATCCGCGACCTGCAGGGCCGGCTCCTCGGCCGCCACCGCGGCCTGCCCGCGTATACGATCGGCCAGCGGCGCGGTCTGGGCCTGAGCTCGAAGAAGCCGCTCTACGTGGCGGGCCTCGACGGGACGACGAACACGCTGCTCGTCGGCACCGCCGAGGAGACGCTCAAGAAGGTCTTCACGACCGGCCCGGCGTCCTGGACGCGCGCGCCGGTCGCCGGGCCGGCCGGGGTCCGCGTGCGCCACCGCGGCCGCGTGCTCGACGCCGTCCTCGTCGCGCTGGACGGCGGGCGCATGCGCGTCGAGCTGTCGGCGGGGGAGCGCGCGGTCTGCCCCGGGCAGACCGCGGCCTTCTGCCGCGGCGACGAGGTGCTGGGCGGAGCCGCTATTGAGGAGGTACAATGAACGCCATGTTCGACCGGAACGTCCTTCGCAAGGGGTTCGTCTGCGTCGCGGTCTGGGGCCTGTGGGCCGCCGCGCTCGCCCTCTCCGGGTGCTCGTCGATGGGCCTGCGGGAGGAGTCGGTGTCGCGCGAGGGCTCCGACGAGGTCCGGCGCTCGGAGCGCCTGAGCGTCGAGAGCCACACCCTCTCCCGCTTGGCCGCCATCGAGCGCAGCCTCGACGACTTCATCAAGGCCGAGAAGCGCGTCCCCAAGACGCTCGACGAGCTCGTGCCCAAGTTCCTCGCCGAGATCCCCGAGGTCGAACTCGGCCTGCGCGGGCACCGGGACAACGCCGCGGTCCGCTACTATCCCGCCGCCATCATCCTCGACGACCAGATCGACGGGACCCGGCTGAAGGACACCGGCGGCTGGGGCTACGTCTACAACGAGCACCGGGTCATCGTCTTCGTCGACTGCGTCCATAAGATGATGAAGGGTTCGTACTGGTATCAGGCGCGGGGGGTGTTCTGATGCGCGTACTCGTCCTCTTCGGCGGGCGCTCGGCCGAGCGCGAGGTCTCCTGCGTCTCGGCGCAGTCCGTGCTGCGGAACCTCGGCCGTCATCAGCCGATCCTCGTCTGGATCGACCCGCAGGGCCGCTGGTGGCATCAGCGCCGCGTGAAGGAGTACCTCGCGCACAAGAAGCCCGCGCGCTTCCCCTTCGAGCGCGTCGCCGCCCGCCTCGAGCCGGGGCCCCGCCCCGCCCTCGTCGCCGGCGCGCGCCGCTTCTACCCCGACGTCGCCTTTCCGGTCCTCCACGGCCCCTTCGGGGAGGACGGCACGATGCAGGGGCACCTCGAGATCGTCGGGCTCCCCTACGTCGGCTGCGGGGTGCTGGGCTCCTCCGCCGGCATGGACAAGGCGGTCACGAAGGTCCTGGCCGCGCGGGCGGGCCTGCCGCAGGTGCCCTACGCGCTGCTCAAGGACCCCCGCGACCTCGTCGCCGCGCGGCGGCTCAAGCTCCCGGTCTTCGTGAAGCCCTCGCGCCTGGGCTCGTCGGTGGGCGTCTACAAGGTCAAGAAGTCCTCGGAGCTCGCCGCGGCGGTGCGCAAGGCCTTCCGCTTCGACTCCGAGGTGCTCGTGGAGCAGGGCGTGTCGGCGCGCGAGATTGAATGCGCGGTCATCGGCGAGGGACGGCGGACGCGGGTGGCGAAGACGGTCGGCGAGATCCGGCCGAACGCCGAGTTCTACTCCTACGAGGCCAAGTACCTCGATCCCGACGGCGCCGAGCTCATCATCCCCGCGAAGCTCTCGAAGAGCGCGGCGGAGACGGTCCGCGCGCTCTCGCGCAGGGCCTTCGACGCGGTCTGCGGCTTCGGCATGGCCCGGGTCGACTTCTTCCTCGACAAGCGCACGGGGCGCTTCTACTTCAACGAGGTCAACACCATCCCCGGCTTCACCTCCATCAGCCAGTTCCCCAAGCTCTGGGCCGAGTCGGGCCTGGCGTTCCCGAAGCTCGTCGACGAGCTCCTGAAGCTCGCCGTCGCTCGCCACCGGGACCAGGCGAAGCTGAGGATCACGAGGGACTAATCAGGGCTACTCGGAGCCGTCCCCATTAGGGTTCGTTCTTCCTTAGCTCCCTCCCCCTCGGGGGAGGGTAGGGAGAGGGAGAACTGCGATGCTCGGCACCGAATCGAGCGGTGCCAGACACCCAGGGGTGCCGGGTATCAGGCACCGAGTTGACGGTGCCGAGCACTCAGTAACGCTCGACTCGGCGCCGAGCGATGATAACAACAAAAGAGAGGAGCCCGCGCCTCAAGACGCGGGCTCCTCTCTTTCCCGGTTCTACGCGGACTCGGCGTCGCTTCCGGGCTCCTCCGGGGCCGACAGGGTGCCGGCGATCTGGAGCGCCGCGACGGGAGCGATCGGCAGGCAGAGGCGGAAGAAGTTGCTCCGCCAGAACTCCGCGGAATGGTCACGGAGTACCGCGTAGCCCGCGGCGATCAGCGCAAGATAGGCCAGCACCGTCGCCGCGAGGCGGAGTCCCTGCGCGTCGCGGCGCCGGGCGCAGAGCGCCGCGGAGAAGAGGAAGACCGGCCAGAAAAGTCCCCAGAGGAGCCTGTTCCCGAAGGGGTCGGCCTCCGTCCCCAACAGCGCGCCGAGGCAGAACGCGGCGATCCTCCCCCCGTCGAGGCCGACTCCCGGCTGCAGGAGCGCGAGCTGGAAGACGTCCGTCGTGTCGGTGGGGTCGAGGGGAAGGCGGCGGACCAGCAGGAGCCAGGGCAGGACGACCGCTCCGACGAGCGGCAGCCGCGCCGCGGCGTTCCTCCAGCCGCGTCCGGGGAAGGCGATGAGGACGAGCGTGAGGGCGGCCAGGAGCCCTCCCTCGTTCTTCACCAGGGGCAGGGCGCCGGTCAGGAAGGCCGAGAGCGCCAGCCAGCGCATCCCGCCTTCGCGGCGCCACAGGAGGGTCGTTCCGAGGGCGAGGGCATAGAGCGCGGCCAGAGGGGTGTCGGCGTAGCCCGAGAAGGCGCTCCCGTCCGACAGAAAGAAAGCCGGGAGGACGGCGATCAGGGCCGCGGCCGTGAGGGCGGCTTTCCGGTCCGCCAGCAGGATCCGGGCGAGGTCGTAGAGGAAGGAGACCAGCATCGGGAAGAACAGGCCGATGAGGAGCATCACCGCCCGGTCGTCCGCCTTGCGCGCGCAGGTGAACACGAAGGATTCGGCCATGGGCAGCAGGAGGGGATAGCGGAAATGCGGATGGACCCGGTGAGGGTCCATGAACTCCGGGGAGAACAGCGTTCCCGCGTGGAAGAGCATCTTGGCCTTGGCTCCCCAGATGGCGCGGGAGTCGTGATAATGGAGGGGGTAGAGGACGGCGAGGAGCAGTGCGCTCAGCGCTCCGAAAAGGATCGCCGCGAGCAGGAGGCGCTCCGTCGCGTCCAGGGCGGGGGGGCCGCCGGCCGCGCCGGTCTCGAAGAGCCGCTCCGCCGGGGCTCCTCCCCGCGGGCGCGCGCGGGCCCACGCGAGCGCGCAGAGGACGGCGAGTCCGCCGTAGGCCCAGGGCAGACGGAGGCCGGCGAGCATCGCCAGGTTCCCGGCGGCCGCCAGGGCCGCGAGGCCCACTCCGAAGCACAGCGGGACGAGCCCGAAGAGCGAGAAGGGCTGGCGGCCGGGGATGAGCGCGCGCAAGAGGGCGAAGCCGCCGGTCAGAAGGAGGAGGACGGCGCCGGCCGCGGCGAGGAAGGGGAGGAGGACGCTCATCGCGCGAGGGAGTCCGTCCGGAGGAGACGGGCCTGCCCGTCCGGACCGAAGAAGAGCGTGAGATCGGTCTTCCCCGCGAGCTCCGGCGGGAGCTTCGGGAGGTCCCGCTCCCGCTCGACGCCGACGGCGTAGAAGGACGCCCTCGGCAGCAGGTAATAGCTCAGGAACCAGGGGAGCCCGGGGGTGACGAGGAGGATCCTCGCGTCGAGAGGGAGACCGCCCAGCTGCTCCGCGAGACGGTATTCCGGCCCGCGCATCCGCGCGAGCGCCGCGTCGCGGGAGATCCGCGGGTCCAGGGCCGCCCGGAGCTCCGAGCGCCCGAACACGTGCATCCCGGTCATGGCCAGGCCGGCGAGGATCTGGCAGACGACGAGCGAGGCCAGGAGGCGCCGTGCGTTCTTCATGCGCCGCTCAGCATACATTTTTGAATGCGCCTGCAGATTCGTATGATAGGGCTCGATGAGCGGATCCCGGCCGTTCGCCGCGCTGGCCGCCGCGGCGCTCTTCCTCCAGGGAGCGCTGGGCCTCTACGCGGCCCGCACCCATTCGGCGGTCTACGACGAGCCGCTGCATCTCGCGGCGGGCTGCGTCCTCTGGCGGCTCGGGGACGCCCGTCTCACCGCGAAGAACCCTCCGCTGGCGGTCCTGCTGCTGAGCGCGCCGCTGCGCACGATGCGCGTCGAGCTCCCGCTGCAGAGCCCGGAATGGGCGGGGAGCTTCGGCGTCGCGTTCGCCGAGCGGATGCTGTTCTGGAGCGGGAACGACGCCGACGGCCTGCTCCTGCGCGCGCGCGCGGTGAACCTGCTGCTCTCGCTGCTCCTCTCGGCGGCGCTGTGGGCCTTCGCCCGCCGGCGCTGGGGTGACGGGCCGGCGGCCCTCGCCGCGGCGCTCTACGCGTTCTCTCCGAGCCTCCTCGCGCACTCCGCGCTCGCGACCTCCGACATGACGGCGACCTTCTTCCTGATCCTCGCGTTCCTGGCGTTGTGCGCGCATCTCGAAAAGCCCGCCGCCCCGCGCGCCGCGGCCGCGGGGCTCTGCGCGGCGGCCGCGGTCCTCTGCAAGCACACGGCCGTCCTGTTCTGGCCCGCCGCCGCGCTCGCGACGGCGGCCTGGACCCTCGGACGGAGGGACGGCTTCGGCCGCGCGCGGACCCTCCTCGCGTGGGGCTTGCTCCCGTGGGCGGCGGTCGTGGCGGTCTATCTCGCGCTCAGCCCGGGCGGCTGGGGGTCCTTCCTCGATCAGGTCTCGCAGGTCCGGGAGATCGGGCATCCTTCGTTCCTTCTGGGGCGCCTTTCGAGGGACGGGCGGCTCGCCTATTACGCGGTCGCGTTCCTGGTGAAGTCGACGCCCGTCGAGGTCCTGGCGGCCGCCGCGCTGCTGCTGCGCCTCCTGCGCGTCCGGGGACGCTCGGACGCGGCGAGCCTGGTCGCATTCAGCGGAGCGGCGGTCTACCTCCTCGTCGCTTCTCTCAGCCACAAGCAGCTCGGCATCCGCTACGTCCTCCCGCTCTACCCCCTGCTTGCGCTCTCGGCGGCTCCGGCCGCGCGGGAGACCGGTCGGCGCTGGGCGCCCGCGCTCGTCCTGGCCGGCGTCCTGCAGGCCGGCGCGGCCTTCGCCGCGGCGCCGCATCATCTCTCCTACTTCAACGTCTTCGCCGGAGGCCCCGCCGGCGGGCACCGGTTCCTCGCCGATTCGAACCTGGATTGGGGACAGGACCTCCGGCGGCTGAGGGCGTTCGTCGAGGAGCAGGGCCAGCCGGAGCTCATCCTCTCGTATTTCGGGACGGCGTCTCCGGAGTACTACGGCATCCGCGCCCAGCGCTTCGCGTCCACCAACGCGATCCAGCTCCGGTGGAGGAACTCCGAGAAGCCGCGCAGGGAGTTCCTCGTCGTGAGCAGGACCAACCTCCAGGGCGTCTACGACCCGCCGGGCCCGAGGCTGTCCTGGCTGAAGGACAGGGCTCCGACCGCCCGGCTGGGATGGAGCCTGCTCATCTACGACGTCACCGCCGACGCCGAGGCGCATCGGCGGCTCGCTCGAGGGTACGCGGAGCTGGGCGATGCGGCGCTCGCCGCGCATGAGGACCGTCGGGCGGCGGTCATCCGATGCCGCTGAAGGCGTCCTTCCAGCGGGCCTTGTCGGAGTAGTTCTTCTCGAAGTCCTCGGCCGTCGACTCGCGGACCTTCCCCGCGGCCGCCCGCGCCAGATGGACTCCGAGCCCGACGCCGAGCCAGCTCAGCGCGTGCAGCTCCCGCAGCAGCGGGTTCTTCCGGAGTTCCGCCGGGAAGACGGGGCGCGGGTAGGGCAGGAAATCCCGCACGGGCTGCCCCGAGAGCGTCTCGAGGTGGGAGCGGCAGAAGCCGCCGCGGCCCAGGAGGCGGCGCACGGTCTCGCCCGTGTCCTCCCCCATGAGGCGGAAGTCGGACATCTTCCCGCCGGCGGCGCTCAGGAGCCCGGGGACGCCGTCGCGGGGCCCGTGGTCGATGATCTCGTACTCGCGCGAGAGCTTCTTCTCGTCGCCGCGGCCGAGGATGGGGCGCGCCCCGCAGGTCGCGCGCGTCGGCCGTCCGGGGAACTCGGGGAAGTAGCGGCGCACCGAGGCGAGGAGGTAGCGGGTCTCCTCTTCGGTCACGGCGGTCTTGTCGGGGTCGGAGCCGCCGTCGAGGTCGGTCGGGCCGAGCAGGGTCCGGCCGTCGCCGGGGATGAGGAAGACGTAGCGCTCGCGGTCCTCCGCTTCGAGGATCAAGCCGAGCGGCATGGAGGCGCCGTGCAGGCAGGGCAGGCGGCCCTCGTAGACGAGGTGCGTCCCCTTGCGCAGGCGCAGGGGGATCTCGGCGCCGGCCATCCGGGCGACGCGGCCCACCCAGGGGCCCGCGGCGTTGACCACGACGTCGGCGCGGACCTCGTCCCAGGCGCCTTCGCGGTCCTGGAGCGTGACGCCGCGCACGCAGTGCTCCTCCATCAGGAGGGAGACGGCCTCGCTGCCGAGGCGGACCTCGGCCCCGGCGCGCTTCGCCGACTCGAGGTTGGCCTTCACGAGCTCGGCGGCCGGCACCCACCATTCGTCGAAGACGAGCGCGCCGAGCAGGCCCTTCGTCTCCAGGCCCGGGACGAGCCGGACCGTCTCCTCCGCCCCCAGGCGCAGGTGCGGGCGGCCGTATTTCATGGGGGAGAGGCGGTCGTAGCACTCGAGCAGGGTCTCGACGAGGGTGAAGCCGCGCTTGTGCCCGCGGTAGACGGGCCAGAGGATGGGCAGGCGGCGCAGCAGCGGCCGCGCGATGCGCACGATGTTCCCCGAGTCCCAGCAGGTCGTGACCGTGGTCGGGCGGTCGTAAAGGAGGTAGCGCAGGCCTCCGTGGATGAGGTGGGTGCTGGCGGCCGTGGTCGCCGCCCCGGGTTCGGAGCGCTCGGCGAGCAGGGTCTTCAGGCCGCGCAGGGCCAGGTCGCGGGCGATGCCCGCGCCGGTGATCCCTCCGCCGATGACGACCGCGTCGTAGTTCTGCACGGGGGGAGAGCATATCAAACTCTGCCTCCCGCTCGTCGGCGAGCGGAGCGATTTAGTAAGATGGAGCCGTTCCCATGACGCGTCCGCGCTTCTACCTCGCCGTCGGCGCCCTGCTCCTCTGCATCCTCGCGGGCGGGCTCATGCTCCGGCGCTTCCTCGCCGCGCTGCCCTCCTATCAGATGCTCGAGGACTATACCCCGTCTCTGACGACGCGGGTCTACGACGTCCACGAGGAGCTCGTCGCGGAGTTCTCCATCGAGAAGCGCGCCCTCCTGACGCTCGCCGAGATCCCCGTGGACCTGCAGAACGCCGTCATCGCCACCGAGGACTCCGACTTCTTCCGCCACATCGGCATCTCGCCGAAGGGCCTGATGCGCGCCGCCCTGATGAACTTCATCCGGGGCCGCGTCGTGCAGGGCGGCTCGACGCTGACCCAGCAGCTCTCCAAGCTGATCTTCCTGTCCCCCGAGCGGAAGATCGTGCGCAAGATCAAGGAGCTGCTGCTCTCGCTCCAGCTCGAGCGCAACTTCAGCAAGGAGGAGATCCTCCAGTTCTACCTCAACCAGATCTACTTCGGCCACGGCGCGTACGGGGTCCAGTCGGCCGCCCACATCTACTTCAACAAGGACGTCAAGGACCTCGACCTCCCCGAGTGCGCGATGCTCGCCGGGCTCATCCGCTTCCCCGGCGGATACTCGCCCTTCACCCACGCCGACCGGGCGCTCGTGCGGCGCAAGGTCGTGCTCCAGCGCATGCTCGAGGAGAAGTTCATCCAGAAGAAGGACCTGGAGGAGGCGCTCAAGGTCCCGCTGCCGACGGTCCGCGGCGGCATCCTCGACGCGCAGGCCCCCTACTTCGCCGAGTACGTGCGGCGCCACCTCGAGCCCAAGTACGGCTACAACGTGCTCTGGCGCGGCGGCCTGAAGATCCACACCACCCTCGACCTCACCGTGCAGAAGGCCGCGGAAGAAGAGATGGCGAAGGCCCTGAAGGTCTACGACGAGAAGTCTCTCGCCGAGTGGAAGAAGCAGCTCGACGCCGAGGTCGCCGCCGGCATCGACCCGCCGACCGTCTCGACGACCCCGCCGCTCGGCATCCAGGGCGTCTTCCTCGTGCTCGACGTCAAGACCGGCGCCGTCCGCGCGATGATCGGCGGCGTCGGCGACCAGTTCAACCGCTCGGTGCAGGCCAAGCGCCAGCCCGGCTCCACCTTCAAGCCCTTCGTCTGGGCGGCCGCGATGAACGCGGGGATGACGCCCGCGACGCTCGTCGAGGACAGCCCGCTGGCCTACTACTCGGACGGGCGCGACTGGCGCTTGCTCGAAGGGGCCACCGACCAGCAGGCCATCAACCTCGCGACCGCCCCGTTCGCCGGCTCCGAGGAGTTCAAGGTCTGGGTCCCGGGGAACTTCGACAACAAGTTCCTCGGCGTCATCACCCTGCGCAAGGCGCTGGCCCTCTCGCGCAACATCGCCTCCGTGCGCCTCATCGAGCACATCGGGCCCCCGCGCGTCGTCGAGCTCGCCGCGAAGGCCGGCATCTCCTCGGCGCTCGACCCCGTGCTCTCGCTGGGCCTGGGCTCCTCGGTGGTCACGCCCATGGAGCTCGCGACGGCGTTCAACACCTTCGCCAACGGGGGCATCCGCGTCGAGCCCTTCGCGGTGACCCGCGTCGAGGACGCCAACGGGAAGATGCTCGAGCAGCACCTCTCGAAGATGGAGGAGGCGCTCTCGCCGCAGACGGCCTACCTGACGACCTCGATGCTCAAGGGCGTCGTCCAGGGGGGGACCGGCTCGGGCGCCAGCCGCCTGCGGCGTCCCCTGGCGGGCAAGACCGGGACCACCAACGACCATCGCGACCTCTGGTTCGTCGGCTTCACCCCCGACCTGCTCGCGCTCGCGTGGATGGGCTACGACGACTTCCGCTCGCTCGGCGGCAACGACTGGACCGGCGGCTCGACCGTCGTGCCCTGGTGGACGAACATCATGGAGAAGGTCCTCAAGGACTACCCGCCGCGCGACTTCCCCGTGCCCGAGGACATCGTCTTCATCACCATCGACGCGGACACCGGCCAGCTCGCCCTGCCGACCTGTCCGAAGAAGGTCCTGCAGGCCTTCCTCAAGGGGAGCGAGCCCAAGGACTACTGCTCCCTGGACCATTCCCAGCCGCTGCGCCTGAAGGCGAGCTTCTCCTCGAGCGGGGAGCTCTCCCTGCCCATAGGGACCACCTCGCAGGCCGCCGCTGAGGAGACGCCCGCGCTGCCCTCCGAACAGGATTTGGAAAACCTTTACGAGTGAAGTTCCTTAATTCCCTTCCCTGCGGGGGAGGGTGAAGGGTGGGGGGGAGGATAAGGCCCGCGAAAGCGGGCCTTCTTCTTATTGGGTGTGGGGTATGGAACTGGGAGGTGTGCGCGTTCATGTCGCGCACACCTCCCAGTAGCTCCACCACCCACCCACCATCTGTCGCACCCCGCGCAACGACGCGGGGCTGAAGCCGGCGCGAGTAAGGAATTGGCTCGCGCCGGTGCTCCCCAAGGGGACTGGCGTCCCCTATGGCGCCTTCGGGCCGCTTCCGCGGCCCAGGAAGGCTGTTACCCCTCGTAAGGTGCGGCGGGCCATGCCGCCTCAGTCTTATAGCGGTGCCCGGCGGTTGCTTAAGGGTCTTACTTGTAAAGGCGCGGAAGGCGCGCGCTTGCGGCGGTTCTTCGTATGGGCAGGACCACGACGTCGCCGACCTTCGCGTTCGGGACGCGGGCGAGGTCGACGAGCACGTGGGAGATGGCGCAGCGGCCCACGAAGGGGACTTCCTCTCCGCGCAGCAGGCCCCAGTAGCGGCGGCCCGTGCCGAGGCGGATGAGCCGCTCCGCCGGCTCCATGGTCAGGCCGTCGGCGTAGCCCACCGGCAGGGTCGCCACGCGCATGCGCCGCGGGGCGAGGTACTCGCTCGCGTAGCCGATCGGCTGGCCTTTGGCGACCTCGCGCACGGCGATGATGCGGGCCCGGAAGCTCCACGGCGAGCGCAGGGCCGCCTCCTTCGAGGTGGGGTTGATGCCGTAGAGCAGGTTGCCCACGCGGACCATGTCCATGCGCCAGTGGGGGAAATCGAGCAGGACGGAGCTGTTGGCCGCGTGGCGGAGCAGGTCCGGCCGGCGCTTCTTCGGGCCCGCGCAGCGGCGCTGGAAGTCGCGCAGCTTCTCCTCGGCCTCGACGGCGTTGCGGCCGGGCACGTAGTCGAGGTGGGCCGAGAGGCCGGCGACGCGCAGGCGGCGGCGGCGTTCGAGCGCGGCGAGGAAGGGCTCGAGGTCCTTCGGCGCGAGGCCCCAGCGGCCGAGGCCGTAGTCGAGGTCCACGTGCACGCTCAGCCCCGCGGCTCCGGCCCGGCGCGCGAGCGCGTCGGCGAGCGCGAGCGAGTCCACCGAGGGCTCGAGGCGCGCGCGCACGACCTCCGCGGCCTGCTCCGGCAGGGGCGGGGCGAGGAGGACGATGCGGCCGCGGAGCCCCGCCTTTCGCAGGGCGAGCGCCTCCTCGACGGTGAAGACGCCGAGCCCGTGAGCGCCTCCCTCGAGGGCGACGCGGCCGACCGCGGCGGCGCCGTGGCCGTAGCCGTCGGCCTTCACCACCGCGAGGAGCTTCGCCGGCCCGGCGAGGCGCAGGGCGGCGCGCAGGTTCGCGCGCACCGCGCCGAGGTCGATCTCCACCCACTTCAGGGATCCTTTCATCGAGAGGATTCTACCATAGGGCGCCGGAGCGCAGCCGAGAGAGGCTCCGGCAGGAGCTCAAGGGCCTATTTTCAGGGGGGACCTCTGCCGGGGGGATTTGCCCCATAGGCCCTGAAATCGGACGCTTCTCCGGCTATACTATCCGCGATGAGGAACGGACCCTCCGCCGCGACGCTGCGCAAGGCTAGAAGCCTCCTGGCCGGAGGCCTCAGCGCCGTCCTCGTCCTCCTCTCTCCCGGAACCGAGTGCTGGGCGCAGGCCAACTCGGCGGCGCAGGGACAGGCGTCCCTCGGCACGGTCGTACCGGGAACGCAGGTCGGCGCGGTCGTCGTTCCGGGCGCCTCGCTGGTCTCCCCGCTCCTTCCGAACACGCTTTCCGTCACGAACCTCGCGCTTCCAAGCCTGCCGGTCCTGACGCCGACTCCTGCCGCCCAAGCCGTTCAGATGGGGGTTCGTTCTTCCCCAATGGCCTCCCCTTCGGGGGAGGTCGGGTGGGGGAGGAACGGCATCCCTGCGGCGAAGGCCTCGGTCCCCATCCCTTCCGTCGTCGCTCCGTCCGGAGTCTCCGCTTCGCCGTCGGTCGTTCCCGTCGCGAAGACTCTCGACGTGCAGACGGTCCTTGAAAAGGGCGCGAAGGAACTCTCCAAGTCGCAGTCTTCCGGCCAAGGGGTCGTTCTCGACCGCCTCTTCACCGGTACGCGGGTTCGCGGAGAATCCTCCGACCCGGTCCTGGCGGCGCAGGGCTCCGCGCACGGCCTGCGCGGGCTGCTCCAGGCCTCCTCGCAGAGGCGCGCCGCTTCCGTCGAGGCCGTCCCGAGCGCTCCCTCGACGGGCCGGAGCGTCGCGGGGCCGTCGACTCTCGAGAACGCCAAGGTCTTCATCACGCGCGCCGGCCGCGAGCCGGTCGCCGTCACGCTCGGCACCCTGGGCGCGGCGCTCGACGCCGAGCCCGGCCTGCGCGAGACCCTCAACGGGCTCGGACGCATCCGCCTCGCCCTCTCCAAGGACAATCCGCTCGGAGGGCTGAGCGAGCAGGACGTCGAGCGCGTCCAGGCCTCCCTCCGGGAGCTGGGGATCACCGCGCGCTTCGAGGTCGAGAACGTCCCCGTCGATTGGGCCCGCAAGGCCGAAGGGGACAAGGGCGGGGTCTCCGACGACGGCGCCGCCCGGACCGAGCGCGGCCGCTTCTGGCGCTGGTTCCTCGGCCCCATCACCGCCCCTTTCCGCGAGGCCCTCTACCTCGTGCGCACGTTCCGCGCGTCCTATACGAAGCCGACCATGAACGAGGTCATCGGCGGGGTGCTCTCGAAGGCGGTCCCGACCGTGCTCGGCGTCGGGGTCTGGTACTCGCTGCTCGCCGCGAACCCGATGGCGATGGCGGCGGCCATCGGCGTCTCGGTGGGGCTCAACGTCTTCCACGGCATCTGGATCAACACCTGGTCCAACCTCCAGAACAACATCGGCAAGCAGCGCGGGCTGCGCTACCAGACGGTCTTCAACCTGGTCTACGGGCAGTGGTGGGGGGTGCTCTTCCGCTACATCTCGTGGACGACCGTCCCGAACACGGTCCCTCCGTGGTCGTACAAATACTGGAAGGACATGGGGATCACCACCATCGTCGGGACCTTCTGCGGCACGCTCGGGATCCAGGGCCTCAACGCGCTCTACGACAACGGCCGCCTCACCCGCTTCCAGCGCGGCGCCATCCAGCAGTTCCGGGACCTCCTGATGTGCCTGGGAGGGGTCTTCTTCGGCTCCGGCTCCATGGTCATCTTCTGGAGCATGTTCGCCGTCCAGCAGGGGCTCGACCTCGCGATCTACGCGGTCAGCCGCCGCGCCCAGCGCCGCCCCATCGTCTACATCGCCGACGAGATGGTCGCGGCGACGCAGGAGTTCCAGAACGCGTACCCGGTCCGCCCCGGGGCGCTCGAGCAGGAGTCCCCTCTCAAGCAGGCCTGGGACATGCTGCTGGGCAGCCCGTTCGTGAAGCCGTTCATCTGGCTGGCGAAGAAGCTC
The DNA here is from genome assembly GCA_041660925.1 of Elusimicrobiota bacterium. Classification (NCBI taxonomy): domain Bacteria; kingdom Pseudomonadati; phylum Elusimicrobiota; species Elusimicrobiota bacterium. Next base: position 106,930 of record JBAZVI010000008.1, on the reverse strand, counting down.
TTCTCGGTCTTCAAGAAGAAATAAGTCTTCCGGCAAAAGACGAGGCCGGTCCCTTTCATAAGGGACCGGCCTCGTGTTTTGCCGGCGGGAGACTCAGGGGGCGAGGAGGGCGTCGTCCATGATGCGGGGGTCGCCGGGCTTCCCGCCGCCGAAGACGTAGTCCCCGGCCTGCGGCGCGAGAGGACGCAGGGTCCCTTCCATCCCGTCGTAGTCCCAGGTCGTCAGGTAGAAGCGCGCCCCGTCGAACGACGGGACCCCCTTGAAGGCGTCGAGGTCGAAGAGCACCGACACGGTCCCCGCCGCCTTGTCCGTCGAGACCTTCGGGGCCGGCTGGACCTGCGGCCCGAACGCCGCGTCGCCCGCTCCCGCCGAGTCGTAGAGCGCGGCCTTCCAGCCGCCGAGGAAGGCGGCGTAATGCCAGGAGAAGCCGGCGGGCGCGCCGGCGTTCAGGCGCGGGAGTCGCGTCGCTCCCGGCCGGCCGATGACGCTCTCCGGGAAGCCGACGTACACGTCGAAGCAGACATGGTCGAAGCCGAAGGCGGGGTTCCAGCCCGACGTGACCCCGTCGGCCAGCTTGAGGACCAGCTTCGCGCCGGGCCCGCGCCGGTAGAGCGAGAGCTTCTCGAGGTCGGCGCGGCCTTCGAAGCCCTGAGCGAGCGGGTAGCGGTAGGTCCCGGCCGGCCCGTGGTCGTCGCCGACCGGGTCGGTGATCTCTTTGACGAGAGTGAAGGGCACGGAGACCTTGAAGGCGTGCTCCTCGGAGGGGGCGCGCTCCGGCGCATCCGCGTCCACGGCGAGCAGGGAGTGCTCTCCATCGGGCAGGAGCGCGGGGTCGAGCGTGGCGCGCCAGCGGCCGCCGCCGAGCATCTTCGCGGGGAGGGCTCGGGCGAGCCGGCCGTCCACCACGACGGAGACCTTCGCGACGCCCCGGGAGGTCCCCTCCACCGAGGTCTTCGCCGAGAAGGTCGGGAGCCCGGTGAAGCCGGTGACGTCGATGCGGGCGGAGGAGGGGGCGGCGGCCCCGCCGGTACCGGCGCCTTTGAGGACGAGCACGGAGCGCGCGGGCATGCGCAGGGAGAGGCGGCCGCCTTCGGCGAGCCTCAGGCGCTTCTCGGCGAAGCCGCGAGCGAAAAGCGCGTCGAGCGGGGTCCCTTCCGGGAGGCCCGTCTCGAGCCGCGCGAGGAGGACCTCCTCGTCGGCGGTGTTGAAGAGCACGAGCGCCCGGTCCTTCCCCGCGTCGAGCCGATAGGCGAACGGGCCGGGGCCCGCGGAGGCGCCGTAGAGGGGGACGAGCGTCCCACGGCGGAAGACCGGCTCGCGCCGGCGCAGGTCCGTGAGCTCGCGCAGGAGGAGGTAGAGCGGGTGGGTCGGGTCGAAGCGGTCCTTCCCGCCGGAGCCGTAGCCGCCGGCGAACATCGCGCCGCGGGTCTCGGTGAAGGCCTGCTCCGTCCCCGCGTAGACGACCGGGAGGCCGGGAAGCGTCAGCAGGGCCGTCAGCGCCTGGACGAAGCCGCCCTCGGTTCCCTCGGCCAGGAAGCGCGCCATGTCGTGGTTGTCGATGAAGTTGACCGAGGTGCTCCCTTCCGCGAAGAAGCGCTTGAGGTTCTCGAGGCGGTAGCGCAGGCGCGCGGGCGGCGCGCCCTTGGCGAAGACGGCGCGCAGTTCCATGGCCAGGGGGAAGTTCAGCACCGCCCGCATCTCGGGCGAGGACTGCGTCCCGAGGTACTCGACGGCGGCGCGCTCTCCCTTGTCGGAGAAGGGGTCGCCGTTCACCCAGACCTCGCCGAAGGTCATGAAGTCCTTCTTCCCGAGAGCGCGGGCGAAGGGGTCGATGCCGGGCGCGGCGGGGGAGGTCGAGTGGAGGAGGTCCTTCCAGAAGTCGTGCTCGGCGAAGTGCGCGGTGTCGATGCGGAAGCCGTCCACCCCGGCCGTGGCGATCCAGAAGCCGTAGGCGTCGCGCAGGGCCTCGCGCACGCGCGGGTCGGAGGTGTTCAGGTCGTCGAGGCCGCTCATCTGATGATGCAGCCGCTGTCCTTCGTCGTTGTAGTCCTGGATGTCGGGCGTCCAATGGTAGGCGCCGGCGGCGCGCTGGGCGGGGTCCCGAAGGTCGTTGTGCGAGAAAGGGGGTTGGGCGGGGCGCGGGGGGAACATGCCCTCTTTGAGGCGGAAGCCCTTCGCGGGGTCGGCAGGGTCGTAGGTTCCTTCGTAATAGAAGAAGTCGGCGGTGTGGTTCCCCACGATGTCCTGGACGAGGTACATCCCCCGGCGGTGGAGCTCGCGCGAGAGGCGCCGGTAGTCCTCGAGCGTGCCGAGGTGCCGGTCGGTCGCCTTGAAGTCCACCGCCCAGTAGCCGTGATAGCCGGACATCTTCAAAGACGAGTCCCACCAGACGTTGGCCACCGGCGGGGTCAGCCAGACCGCGGTGGCCCCGAGTCCGCGGATGTAGTCGAGCTTGGACAGCAGACCCGCGAAGTCCCCGCCGCTGTAGAAGTTCGCGTCCGTCGGCTTGAAGTCCCCATGTCCCTGGTCGTCGTTGCGCGGATCCCCGTTCATGAAGCGGTCGGTGAGGAGGAAGTAGACGACCTGGTCCCGCCAGTCGGGGGAGGGGACTTGGAGGGGGCCTTCGGCCGGGGCGGCGAGGGACGCGGCCGGGAGGAGGAGCGCGAGGAGGAGCGAGGGGAGGGTCATGGAGGGGTCCTTGCTATGGGTGTGTGCGTGACGGAGGATTCTATAACAATGAGGTTCCTTTTCCTTAGCTCCCCTTCCTGCGGGAGGGGGCTGGGGGAGGGGGAATGATATTTCCGGCATTCGTACGTCGTATCGCGAAACTCTCGCAAATCAATAGACATCAGCTCCCCCTACCCCTTCACCCCTTCCCGCGGGAAGGGGAGATAGGGAAAAGAGACACCCCAAGGTCCCAAAATGGCCTGGGACCTCTGGCAGGGGGATGGGAGCCGATAGCCCTGGCACCTCTATTAATATGCGGCTACACTTCAAAGGATGATTCACCGGCTCCCGCGCCGTTGGCTCCTCGCCCTGCTCCCGGCAGCCCTGCTGGCCTTCCAGCAGGGCGTTTTCGTCTCCGGGGCCTCGGCGCAGCAGAACGTCTCCCAGGGCCAGACGGGCGTCAACGCGGGGACCGGCGTCCAGGGCGCGGTCGGGACCGTCCCCTCCGTCCAGCTCGGCAACCTCCCGGTCAACACCGCGGCCCCGCTCATGGGCAGCGTCCTTCCGAGCGTCGGAGCGCACCCGAACGTCATCGAAGGGATGTCTCGCGCGGCGAAGTCCGTCCCCGCAGGGAACACCCCCTTCGTCCTCTATCCCGTCGACGTTCAAAAACAGTCCATCCATGATGTTCCGGCCGCTTCTTTGCCGCGTGTCGCGGCTTCCGTCACGTCCGACGCGTCCAAGGTGTTCGGTGAGACCGCGAAGGGCGCTGCGAAGTCGGTCGGCCAGGGGCAGTCCAAGACCTCCGCGATCCCTGACGTCGGGCCCGCCGGTTCGGTCGCCGATGCGCCCGCCGCCCAGACGCCCGAGCCCTCCGGCGTCTCCGGCGTCATCCACGGCGCCTCCGGCGTCGTCGAGAAGCTCCAGGACCCCTTCGACACCCGCAACGACCATCCGAGCACCCCCGCCAAGAAGAAGGGCAAGCGCGTCGTCTCGGGCAAGGACGAGGTCGGCTGGGCCGACATGCCGGAGGAGCCGGCCGAGGCGCCGAGCTCTCTGGCGGACGTCTCGCTCGAGGTCCCCGCGGGCGCGAAGTACACTCCGTCGCCCGAGGACTGGCGCGACGGCATCATCTACTCGCTGGTCATCGACCGCTTCGGCCGGGCGGCGCCCTACATGACCTGGGGCGACCCCGCCGACGGCCGCACCCGCCACGGCGGCAACATCCGCGGCCTCATCGAGCGCCTCGATTATCTGCAGAACCTCGGTGTGCAGCACATCCTCATCAACCCGGTGACGATGAGCCCGCCGGCCGGCTACCACCAGTACTGGCCCGTGCACTTCATGGCCGTCGACCCGCAGATCGGCACGATGGCGGACTTCAAGGAGCTCGTCGCCGAGGCCCACAAGCGCGGCATGACGGTCATCCTCGACTGGATCGCCAATCACGCCGGTCCCGTCCTGGAGTACGAAGGCGGCTACAAGTTCGGGGCGCCGAAGCCGATCAAGAAGATGAACTACCCGATCAAGCCCGTCGAGCTCCAGGACCGCAAGGGGTCGTCGAACTGGTTCGATGAGATGCTGGGCGGCCCCGCCAAGCGCGTCGCGGAGTCCAACTGGCTGCTCCTGCAGAGCATCCCCGGCATCAAGGGCCTGAAGGTCGAGCGAGGGCGCCACTACTTCGTCAACGGCGATCAATGGGGCATCCGGCTCGAGGCGGCCGGAGACGCGGACATCCAGGTGATCCGGGAAGCGCTGAAGCCCTATCTTCATTCCGGGGCGGCGATCTCGGTCTACTGCAACGGTTTCCTCCTCTACGCTCTTTACGACGGGAACGAATCCGACGCCAGCAGACAGCCGGATCCCCGGATGGAGCGTCATCAGAAGCCGAAGGGACTGCTGGACGCGCTTCGAGGCGGGCTCGCCAAGCGATTCGCCGCGGCCAACGGCGAAGCTCTGCGAAAGATCCCCGGGGTGACGGCGGCTGAGGCCGTGAAGGACTACCTGTGGATCATCGACGAACAGGAGTGGGGTTTCCGGATCGACATCGCGCGGGACGCCGACCTGCGCGAGGTCGTGAAGGCTCTGGAGCCCTATCGCTATGACGGCGTGCCGATCGCGGTCTTCCGCAGCGTCGAGGACGGCCCGCTGCTGCAGTACGCGATGTCCGGGGGCGGACAGAACACCCATCTTCACCCCGAGGCCGAGGAGCCGCCGAACCCCGTGAACCAGCATTTCCACCGCCGCGGCTCCATCGACGACTGGAACAACCACGAGCAGGTCATGAACGGGGACTTCCCCGGCGGGCTCAACCAGCTGGCCACGGAGAACCCGTCGACGCAGGACATCCTCCTGACGGTGGCGAAGTGGTGGATGAAGGAGACCGACATCGACGGCTACCGCCTCGACACCTACATGCACGTCAACCCGGCCTTCTGGTCCCGCTTCTTCAAGGAGGTCCGCGAGTACGCCGGGAAGCTCGGCAAGAAGAACTTCCTCATCCTCGGCGAGCTCTACCACGGCGACCCCAACGCCTTGAAGCCGGAACTCGGCAACGGCCGACTCGACGCCGCCTACAACTACCCCGCCTACTTCTGGGACGAGGCCGCGCTGCACGGCCAGGCGCCGACGAGCATCCTCGAGCAGAGTTTCCGCCAGATCGGCGCGGCGCTCGGGCGCGGCATCAACTACCTCGTCCGCTTCCTCGACAATCAGGATAAGCCGCGCTTCCTGCGTCCCAACGACCCGGTCGGCATCCTCAAGGTGGCGCTCGCCTACACGCTGATGACGGTCGGCATCCCCTACGTCTACTACGGCACCGAGCACGCCTTCCGGCAGAACCCGGGCGTGGACCTCGGGATGGACGGCTACCGCGAGGACATGTTCCCTGAGGGCAAGTTCAAGACGCCGAGCTCGAAGGGCGACAACTTCGACCCGAAGGACCCGGTCTACCAGCATCTGCGCGCGATGGCCGACATCCGCAAGGCCCATCCCGCGCTCCGCCGCGGCGAGCAGTTCGTCCGGTGGTCCGACCCCAACGGTCCCGGCATCTTCGCCTTCAGCCGCATCCTCGGCGACGAGGAGGTCGTGGTCGTGCTCAACACGGCCGACGCCGCCCGCTCCGCCGAGATGTGGGTCGACGCGAAGCTCACCCCGCCCGGCACCGAGCTCGTCGACGCGATGAACCCGGGCAACGACTACCGCAGCTACGCGAAGGACGGCGGGTCGAAGCTGTACGTCAACATCCCGCCTCACGGCGTCCGCATCCTCGTCCGCCGGAAATCGTAATCCTCCCTTTTGTAAACCCCGCCGGATAGACCTTCTGAACGCGCCCTTCTGCGCCGAGGGGCTCATCCGCCGCACCCGCCTCTCCTGTTAAAGTATCCGTGATGGCACCCACGACGCGGCAAGGTCTTTTTCGGGCGGCCGCAGCCTTCCTTCTGACCGCCGGCCTGTCCGTCCCTTCGCGCTCACAGCAGGTTCTTCCCGTGCGCGCGGCCGCTCCCGTCGCCTCGCTTCCCGCCCTGAGCGTGAGCGGGGCGCAGCTCAAGAGCGACGCGGCGCTGAGTCTCCCGCCGACGACCCTCTCTCCGTTCTCGGCGCACTGGCCGCTCGCGCTCACGGCTTCCCCTCAGCCGCGCGTCGAGGCCGTCGTCCCTTCCGCCGTGCTCGTCCCCGTCGCGGGCGCTGGACGCCGGGTCGCTTCGACGGAACTCCCGCCCGCGGGCCCTCTCCGGCAGGTCGGCTTCGACTCCCTTCTGTCGCTGACCGTCCCGGAGGAGGACCGCGCCGCGGCGAGGGTCCGCTTCGCCGTCCTGCGCGCGGTGCTCTCCGAGGACCCCGCCGAGGGCGCGCGGCTCCATGCGGTCCTCCGGGAGACGCCGGGAGCGCTCGCACCGATCCTCGACGGGATGTACGCGAGCATGAACCTCGTCCTCCAGAGCGCGCTCCCGCCCGGCGAGCGCTGGCCGCTCGCGGTCTCCCTGCTCCGCCGCTACGGCGGCTGGCTCGAGGGTCTGCGCCGCACGCCCGGCCTGCCGGCGCCGGTCGCGGAGCTCGTCGCGGCGGACCTCGCCGACTTCTTCGCCGAGGACGTCTTCGTCGAGGAGTTCGCCCGCCGCTTCGCTCTCGAGCGCGAGCTCGCGGCGCTCTCGAAGAAGGACGGCTCCGCGCGTCCGGCGACGCTGCCCTGGCAGGTCCCGGAGCCCGTCCCCCTCGCCGGCCGCGCTGTCGCCGAACGCACGGAGGTCGTGGAGTTCCGCCTCGCAGACATCCTGGAGAAGCTCCGCGCCGTCCGGGAGAGGAAGGACCGGCTCGAGGCGCGTCTGCGCCTCGCGAGGAAGGGCGGGTTCTCCGACGCGTTCGTGCAGGCGCGCGCGCAGGAGCTCGAGGCGTTCCGGACCGGCGAGCTCCAGCCCCTGCTCGGCAAGACCGCGGGCCTGCCGACCCGGGTGACGGGGACCCTCTTCCGGAAGCAGCTGCTCCGGGGACGGGACACGGGCGGTCCCATCCCGCTGAGGCCCTGGCGCGCGGATATCTCTCATGTCCGCCTGGCGGAAGTCCCCGGCGGCTTCCTCGTGCGCGCCGAGTTCGAGACCGACCTCCAGGACGAGCGGGTCCTGAGCGTCTTCAAACGCTCCATCGAGGACTATTGGAACGGGGTCTTCATGCTCGACGGGAAGGCGGTCTCGTTCCGGGTCGAGATCGCGCTGCAGCGGCTCGCACCGGGAGCGTCGTTCTCGCCGGGCGCCATGAAGCTGACGGAGGGCGTCAACAGCGCCGTCACGACCGACGGCATCCGCCTCGCCCGGAGGTTCCGCTACACGACTCCGGCCCACGAGTTCGGGCACGTCCTGGGCCTGCGCGACGACTATACGGAGGTCTACGACGGAGCGACGCGCCGGAGCATCCACGCTCGGACCGTCGGGAGCGTCATGGGGGACGGAGGGGTCCTCCGCGCCCGGCATTTCCAAGCCGCCTATGGGTTCCTCCGCGCTTTGAAGGGTCCGAGACCCCTCCTTACGGCGTACACGGGGCAGGCGCCGAACGCCGGGCCGCGCCATTCGGAGCTCCCGTCGAGCGGACGGGGGCGGCGTTCCCTGCGGGGGGTCGTGCGCAAGTCCGAGAACCTCGACGACCCCTTGATGAGCGTGCAGGTCCCGGCCTCGCCGGTGAAGACCCATCCCGGCCTCGAACTCGGCGGCGCCGAGGCGTTCTGGGGCATACCGACCTGGGCGTTCACGCTTCCCATCGTCGCCTTCTGGCTGTTCCTGCGCGTGCGCGCCGCGCTCTCCCGCTTGTCGGCCCGCTCGAGATAAGCGAAAATCGCTTCCGACGGGCTTCTCCCCCATGTCCATGCGCTCGATCGCGCTCACCACGGCTTTCTTCCTCCTCGCGTTCTCTCCCGCTGCGTCCGCGCAGAGCTTCGAGATCGACTGCCCCGGAACGGTCGCGTCGCTTCGGAGCTCGCACCCTCATCTGAACTGCACCTGCAGAGGGAGGAACTCCTCGCCCGACTGCTCGGACGGACGCGCCCCCGCGCACTCGGGGAAGTCCCATTCCCGCTCCGGGGGTGGAGGGGGAAAGATGAGCTTCGACCAGCAGGTCGGGCTCATGTTCATGCAGTCTTTCCTGAACGCCGTGCTGAACCCGCCTGCGGCCCCGGCGGCGCCCGCCTACGAGCCCCCGCCTCCCCCGCCGGAGCCGGAGTACATCCCGAACCCCGTCTATGAGGAAGCGCTCAAGGCCTTCGACGCCTTCAAGGGGCCGGAGAGCGAGCTCCGCAAAGCCCTCGTCGCGCAGCTCAGCGGCGTGCCGGCCGACGCCCTTCCGCCGAAGACCCCCGACCTGCCCGCGGCCCTGATGCTGAGCGCCTGCCTGGGAAAGGAGGCGGTCCGCGCGGCGACCCCGGGCAACGACGACGAGGCCGAACTGCTTCTGCGCCAGTCCGCCGACGCCGTGAGCGGCCGGGTCTCCGGCGTCGCGGCGGCGGGCTGCGAGCTCCCCCAGGTCCCGATGCCGGACCCGGTCGTCCTCGAGAAGCGGCGCAAGGCGGCCGAGCTCGCCGCCGACCTTTTCGCGAAGGCGGGAGAGTCCTCCGCGCGCGCGGGGCTGGAACGGGAACGGGCTCGCCGCGCCGAAGCCGCCCTCGCCGAGGCCGTGAAGGCCGGGGAGAAGGCGGCCGCGGAGCCCGAAGGCCGCAGCATGCTCGAGGCGGCGCGCGAGCAGGAGGCGGCGGCGCGCCGGGAGCTCGAGGCGGCGAGGGCGGAGGAGGAGCGCCTGCGGCGCGAGGCGGAGGAGGCCGGAAAGAAGGGGCGCTCCGTCGCCGACCGGCTCGATAAAGCCGGAGAGGACAAGGGCAAGCTCGACGCGCTCTTCCAGGAGTTCGGCGATGGGAAGTAGCCTTCTCCTCGCCGTCCTGCTCGGAGCGGCGTCGTCGTCCGCCGCCGTCGAACCTCTCCGGCTCGAACTCCTGCGTCCCGCCGGGAGCGACCCCGTCCTGGGCGTGCGCGTCCTGCGGGTCTTCCCGAAGGGCGAGGTCCCCTGCGCCGGGGCGAGGGTCGTCCTGACGCTGCCCGGCGGACTCACGCGCGAGGAGCGCGCGGAGGCCTCCGGCGTCGCGCGCTTCGATTCCCGCCAGCTCTCCTACGTGCTGCCCGAGAAAGGAGGCGCGTCGCTCGCCGCCCGCGGACGCTGCGGCGCGCTCTCGGCCGAAGCCTCCTTCGGCGTGAGCGCCGCCGAGCTGAAGGCCTATCTTCAGGGCGCCTCGAAGCGGCTGGCCGACGAAGGGGTCCGCCTCGCCGGTTCCGCGCGCATGCCGGAGGCGCGCGCCCTCTTCGAGGAGGCGCTCGCGCTGGACCCCGGCTCGTCGCGCGCGCGCTACAACCTCGCGCTCGCCGACGAGAAGCTCGGCCGCCGCCGTCTGGCGGTCGCGGAGTACGTGCGCTATCTTCTCCTGCATCCAGAGGCGCCGGACCGCGCAGCGCTCGGCCGGAAGGTCGCGCGCTTGGCGCGCGGCCTCAAGCCCGGGCCGCCGCTCCCGGCCGAGGCGGCCGAGGTCTTCGAGAAAGGCCGTCTCGAGGCCGCTTCCGGCCGCTGGGTCCAGGCGGGAGCCGCGTTCGCCGCCGCGCAGGCGCTCGCGCCCTGGTGGCCGGAGCCCTATCGGGCCGCCGGTCTTCTGCGCGAACAGCAGGCCATGAGGGGCAAGGGCGCCTTCCTCGCGCACTCCGAGGCCGCCCTCGCCGAGTATCGATCGTTCTTGGAGACCGCGCCGGGCGACCCGCGCGCGGCCGACGTGAAGAGCCGGATGGAGCGCCTGCGCGCCGTGCGCTCCGGGCTCAACGCCCCGCAAAGGATAAGGATCCAATGAGAAAGCTCCTCCTCGCCGTCTCCTGCTCCGTCCTCGCCGCCTGTTCCGGCGCTCCCGTGCGCGTCGAGGCTCCGTACGCGCCCGGCGGCCGGCTCGGCGTCCGAACCGCCGACGCCGCCGGACCGGAGCTCCGCAAGGACCTGGGGGTGCCGGAGGACCTCCCCGGTCAGCTCGTGCTGGCGGTGATGAGCGGGAGCCCGGCCGCCGATTGCGCCATCGAGGCGGGGGACTTCCTCGCGCTCATCGACGGAGCCCCGTTCGCCGAGCTCTCGCAGCTCAAGGCGAAGGGCGCCGGCGCGAAGGTCGTCTTCGAGGCGCGCCGGGAGGGCTCTTCGCGCACGCTGTCCTGCACGCTCGGAGGCTTCCCCGCGGCGCTCGGCCTGATGGCCACGCCCGGTGCGGGAGGGCTCAAGCTCGAGGGCGCTCCCAAGGATTCCGCGCTGGAGGCGGCGATGCGCTCGATGCGGTGGCCGCCCAATCCCGTCTTCATCGAGACGCTCGACGGCCGGAAGGTCGCGAGCATCGACGAGGTCAAGGCCGCGCTCGCCGGCCGCAGGCCCGGCGAGACCGTGCTCGTGGGGCTGCGCTCCTACTACAGCAAGAAGAAGCCGCAGGTCCCGATCACGCTCAAGGACGGCGAGGGCCTCGAGACGCCTCCGCTCGACAAGCCGGCCGCGCGCGCGCCGAAGACGCTGGTCGTGGCCCAGGACGGGAGCGGGGACTTCCGCACCCCGCTCGGAGCCCTTCTGCGTTCGGTCCCCGGCGACACGCTGCTCCTGCGCGCCGGCCGCTACGCGGAGCCCCTCGAGGTGCGGATGCCCGAGCGCACGCTCCGGGGGGAGGGGGAGAAGACCGTCCTCACCGGAGGGCTCTTCATCCGGGACGCCCGGGGGACCGTCGTCGAGGACCTGACGGTCGAGCGGGCGATCGCCGCGCCCAAGACGGTCCCGTCCGCCGCGGACCGCACCGGCGGCCGCTCCTCGCGGATCGCGGCCCAGCGCCGGGCGCCGACCGCGGGGAATCCCTCGCTGGAGACGGTCGGGCTCATCGTGCGCGGCGCGGACGGCACGGTCCTTCGCCGGGTCCAGGCGACGGGGGGGCAGCCCGGGATCGCCGTGGAGGCTTCCCGCGAGGTGGTCCTGGAGGATTGTCGCGCGCGGCTGGCGGGGATCGGCTTCCTGCTCCACGACGGCGCCGAGGCCAAGGTCCTGCGCGCCGTCTCGCACGAGAACAACGACGGGCTGGTCGTGGCGGGAGACAGCACCGCGGGCCTGCGCGCGCTCACTTTGGCCGACAACCGCGCGCGCGGGCTCGTCGTGGAGGCGGGTCGTGCGGAGCTCTATGACTCCATCCTCGCGGGGAGTCCGACGCTCCTGCTCTGCCAGGACGGCTGCCGCCTCAGCGGCGGCTACAACGACTACTTCGAGGGGAACCTCTGCTCCGGCGGCGGCCGCGGCGCGCTCTCCTGCGCGGCCGCATCCGAAGGGGGGAAGGACGTCGGGCTCAAGAAGGAGAGCGACCTCTCCGTGGACCCCCTCTTCGCCGAGCGGCTCAAGGGCGACTACCGGCTGAGCCTCGAATCTCCGCTCATCGGGCGCGGCCGCGGCGGCGGGCACATCGGCGCGCTTGCGCCCGTCGGCTCCGGCGCGGGAGGCGAAGGCTTCCGGTGAGGGCGCTCCTCCTCGTCCTCCTGGCGTTCCCCGCGGCGTTCCCCGCGCGCGCGTCCGCGGAGGATCCCGCCCCGCTCACCGACGAGGTCCGGCGGCTCGAAGGCCGGCGCGAGACCCTCGTCCTCCGCCTCGCCGAACGCGAGGCCATGCTGCGCGACGCGAAGGCCCTCTCCTCCGGGCCGGACGCGCGCGTCGCGCGCGAGAACCGCGAGGCCGCGCGCCTCCTGGAGAAGGCGGTCGAGGACACCCGCCGCAGCCTGGCCGCGCTCGGCGCGGGCCTGCGCAAGCTGCGCGAGTTCGGCTCCGCGCTCGCGTCGCTGCGGCTGAAGCCGAAGGCCGTGTTCGGGGCCTCCTGGGTGCGCGGAGACGTCACGCTCGCGACGGCGGAGGGGGTCCGGCCTCTGCGGGCGGGCGACGCCTTCGAAGGCGCCGGGCTCATCTCCACCGGGGAAGGCGCGGCGAACATCCTCCTGCCCGACGGCACCCGGATGACCCTCGCTCCCCGCACGAGCTTCGATACCCGGACCTGGACGCTCTACGGCGGCGAGCTCTATTACGAGACCCTGCTCCAGCGCGCGGCGGGCGAACTGCGGCGCTACGCCCATCGCTTCGAGGTGCGCACGCCCTCCTGCGCCCTCGCCGTGCGCGGGACCCGCTTCCTGCTGCGGGAGTCGTCGGGAACCGTCCTGACGCTCTTCGACGGCGAGGTGGAGGTCTCCCGCGCGACGGCGACGCTCGCCGTTCCCTCCGGGGAGGCGTTCGCTCCCGGCGCCGTCGTCGAGACGGGGAAGGGGGAGACGCGTGCCCTCGCCGCCGCCGGCGGACTCTCCGTCGTCCTCGAGCCGCTGAGCCGCCTCGAAGCCGCGAAGAGCGGCGGGCCGCTGGTCTTCCTCCGCAGGGGGAGGGGCCGCTTCCTCGCCTCCGGGGAGGAGGCGCAGGTCCTGACCCCCGGCGGAAAGGCTCAGGCGAAGGGCGCCGACTGGGAACTCGCGGCGGCTCCCTCCGGAGCTCCCGCACTCGCCGTCCATTCGGGCAGCGTCGTCCTCAGCGTCGAGTCGAAGCGGCTCGATGAGACGGCCGTCGACGCCTGGTGGGACGTTCCCTACCGAGAATAAGCCGTTATAAGGCGGTCGCGTCGACCTTCGGCCGCTTCTCTTCCGAGTTCGTGCAGGTGTGGCAGCAGAGGTCCTTGAAGGCCTGGATGGGCAGGAAGAGGACGTCCAGCGGGACCGCGAAGGGCATCATCGCCCACTGCTTCAACTCGGCGGCTCCCCTCGTCAGCTGGAACGAATGGACCCCGTTGTGCTGCATCGGGCCCGTTGCGCGGCAGCTGCGCGTCACGACGACTTCCTGGGAGGGGTCGTCGGGAGCGGGGCGGACCGAGAGGACCTTCGTGGTCGCGCAGCCGGCGAGGAGCAAAGACGACAGTATGAGGGAGCAGGTCCGGCGCGTTCTCTTCATGCCGTGATGATACCAAACTCCCTCCTCGCCGAAAGACGTATACCGCAGGTTTCCAAAACGCGCGGTCCCATCAACGGGCGCGGATAGGCCGATCGGCGGCGGCGCGCCGCCCGCTCGCCCCTGGCGGAAAGGCCGTTCTCCTGCTAAATATAGAGAAGGAGCTCCCCCCTCTATGAGCCTCCGTCCTCTCATCGTCGTCCCCATGCTTTGCCTGCTCGGCTTCCCGTCCGCTCGTGCGCGGGCGCTGGAGGGCGCTGCCGTGCTGCGTCAACCGGCGCCGGCGGAGAGCTATAAGCCCGATTTCCTGGGCGACGACAACGACGCCTTCCGCCGCCTGCTCCTGAATCCGGCCGCCTCCGAGCGCTGGCTCGTCCCCACCCAGACGGGAGGGGTGCTTCTGGTCGTCGAAAAGGGCTATCTCGACGAGGCGGGACTCGACCGGCTCGCTGCCGACCTGCAGGAGGCGACCGCCGGCATCCCGGCCTTCGTCGGCGTCCCCTCGAAGCTTCGCGGGCGCTTCACCCTCTACGTCTACAATGACGGGCCGTTCTCCCGCGCTCACGTCCCGGGCGCCATGCCGGGCGAGCAGGGACTCATGCTCCGCTTCGTGCGGGAGGGCAAGGATCCGCTCTTTCACGAAATGACGCACATGCTCGTCGGCTACTCCCAGTCGCAGTCGCTCGCGGAGGGCCTCGCCGACGTCGTCCAGGCCCGCTTCCGGCCCGGGCAGGCCAGCGCCTTCGTGGCCGCCGGGACGGACCCCGACGCGATGGCGCGGATGGCCACCGTCGTCCAGAGACCGTCCTTCTTCAAGACCCTCGGAGCCTTCGGGGCCTGGGATTGGCAGGACTCCGAAACGCGCAAGGACTTCTACTACTGCTCCTGGTCCTTCGCCCGCTTCCTCCTGAAGCGGGCGCCGATGCCTGCGCTCGTGGCGGTCTACGCGTCGGGGGGAGGAGACGAGGAGTACCTTCGCGGCTACGGCAAGAACCGCGACGAACTCGTCGCCGCCTGGCGCGCGGGCCTGCGCCGTTCCTGATAATCTTTTGTTTTCACCCCGCCGCTCCCTTTCAACTCGCCGGAATAGGCCGTAAAGCCGAGCCCCTCGTCCCGGGAGGCTCATGCCCGGCGGACGGCGCCCCGCTACAATGAGGGCATGAGCGCGACGGCCGTCCTCGAGCGCCCCCGCGGCGCGAGCTTCAAGGACTGTCCTCTCTGCGAGGCGTCCTGGGCGAGCCGCTCGGACTTCCTCTCGGACCCGGGTCTGACGTTCGTCGGCCGCATGCACGACGCCGTGGTTCCCGCCGAGAGCATCCTCCTCTTCAATCACTCCTGCCGCACCACCCTCGGGATCCTCGCCGCGGCCTGAAAAGCGGAGCGCCCTCCTCGCGGAGGGCGCTCATGCGCGGTACGGCGTCGTCCTAGAAGGGGAAGACTTCCCGCAGCCGGGTCTCGACGGTGTAGAGCTTCGTGCGGTGGCCCTTGTCGTTGACCGCCGAGGCGTGGACGGCGTCCATGGTCTCGTGCAGGATCTGCGTGATGCCGAGCATGTCGGCTTCCTCCGCGCGCACGATGGCGCGGCGGGTCATGAGGTCCTTCCCGCGGCGTTCGGCGACCTGGTCGATGTACTTGCAGAAGGTGCGGATGCGTTCCTCGTGCCCTTTGCCGTGGCGGGGGAAGATGGAGTAGTGCTCCCAGAGCGGGCTGAAGAAGCGGCCGCCCGCCGCGCGCTTGGCCAGCTTCTCGGCGGCGAGCTTGCGCAGGCCCGTCTGGATCTGGGCCGCGGGGAGCTCGGTGGTCTTCATCAGGTCCTCGAGCGACATGGGCTCGCGGCTCTTCGTCAGACAGAGGAAGCACCAGAAGGCGGCCGGGCTCGAGAGGATCGCGTCGAACTGCTCGAGCGAGATGTTGTGGCTCTGGGCGCCCATGAGCCGGCGCGCCGCCTTTTTCGTGACCGGGAGCTCCTGGGGCGGACGGATCCAGGGTGCGACCATGTCCTCGAAGAGGTCGTCGTCGCCGAAGATGTCGCGCAGGTACGCGACGACGAAGTCGCGGTAGTTGCCGACGGCCGGGGGCATGCGCAGCGAGGCCAGCAGGACCGGCAGCCAGGCCGGACGCGGGAGCGCCCGACCGTGTTCGATGCGCGAGTAGTAGGGGTAGGAGAACGGGAACACCCGCCGGCCGCCGTTGTCGTGATAGAACGCGTAGGCGGAGTGGAAGCCCGTCTCCTGCCGCATCTTCCTGAGGAGCGCTGCGAAATGGTGTGCCATGGCGGAATATTACAACATTACAAACGGCAATGTGTACGGCCGGCCGGGAGCCGCCCCGTGCGGGGGCGGCTCCCGGCCGGCGTGCGCCGTCAGGACTTGTTCTGCTTCTGCTTCGCCTTCCCGATGAAGGTCTTATAGCCGGGGATCATGACGAGCAGACGCGGGTCCATCTTGCCGGGGCCGGCCTGGACGAACTCCGGCTGCAGGACCTGGAGGTTCCAGCCGTTGCTGCTCGAGATGCTGGCCACGGGATGGTCGATGTCGTAGCCGGTGAGGTCGCCGCTCTCGTCGTAGACGGCGCGCTGCACGTAGAAGATGACGCCGGTCTGGTCCTGGCTCTTGATCGAGCGGGCGATGAGCTTCCCTTCGGAATCGTGGATCCCGAAGAAGGACGCGTACTTCGTGAGCTCGTGCTTCGCAACGTCGGAGAAGCTGTTGGCCAGCTCGCTCCAGAGGTCGGACTGGAAGTATCCGAGGTCGGGGCCGTGGGTCATGGAGCAGCCGGCCGTGACATGGACGGTGTAGGTGTAGCTCACGACGTCGGAGTCCGCGTGAGCGACGCAGGTCTTCTCATCGGGCGACCAGAGCTCGACGTCCATCCGGGGGACGATGCCCAGGGCGCTGGAGGTCCAGCGCTCGAAGTCCCAGAACTGCGTCTTCAGGTGGCCGAGCACGCCCTCATTGAGGTTCTTGAGGGTGAGCTTCGTCCCGAGGACGCCGATGGCGCGGGAGTCTTCGAAGAGCTTCACGAAGGTGGGCAGGATGAAGTCCGGGGCCTGCGCGGTCGCGACATCCGCGGTCTTCAACGGCGCCGCGTCGGCGATGGGCGGGACCTCGGCCTGGGCGGCGGTCTGAAGGAAGGCCGCGGGCTGCGGGAGGGCGAGGTCGGTCTCGACGGCCGCTGCGGGAAGCGCCGCGGCCGCGAGGAGCGCGGCGAGCGTCAGAATCTTCGTCATGAGGGTTTCCTCCTTGAATGTGCGGACATCCAGAGGATACTCCGGGGGGCTTCGAGGACCTAGGGCACTCCGGGGAAAAGGGGGGGAGTCATTCGGTCTAGCCCGCCGGGTTGCGCTTCGGCCTCGTTGCGTCAACGATCGGTTCCCGACGGGCCCGCCGCGTCCCGCGCATGGTAAGCGGTTTGTTCTCAGCATGCCCCCGCGCCCAACCGGCGGTCATAGACCGAATGACCGGGCGAGGGGGGCCCCCCTTCCCATGTAGATAGAGGGGGGGCGGTGCTATCTTTCAAGAGACATGACCCGTGGGGGGTGCTTGTGAACACTATCGTGAACTTCCGCAAATCCGCGGCGGCCGTGCTCTGCGCCGCCCTCATCCTGACTTCGCCGGGCCTGCCCGTCTGCGAAGCGCTGGCCCAGCAGAATGCGGCTTCGGCGGTCAACGCCGGGGGCGGCAACAGCGTCCCGGTCGTCCCGATCGGTCTCAGGACCGTGCCGATCTCCATGCCCGGCAGCTTCCAGCCGCAGACCCTCATCC
This sequence comes from Elusimicrobiota bacterium, assembly GCA_041660925.1. Taxonomy (NCBI): domain Bacteria; kingdom Pseudomonadati; phylum Elusimicrobiota; species Elusimicrobiota bacterium. The sequence goes on along the minus strand of JBAZVI010000008.1, from coordinate 90,002 downwards.
TTCCGACGCTCCCCGCCCGGACGGAGACGGGCGTCGTCGTCAAGCAGGCCCCGCTCGCCGCCCAGCGCCGCGGCGCCGAAGATGATGCGGCCCAGTCCGCCGCGGAGAACACCATCATCGGCGCGCCCGCGCCGGTCATGGTCCAGGCGCCCGCACCCGACGTCAAGTTCGTGGCGCAGCGCGCCCCCGTGCGCTCCGAGCCGACGCCGGCCGCCCCCGGCTTCATGGCGAACTGGCGCGCGAAGATCTCCAACGCGGTCGGCTCCGTCCTCCACCGCAAGGCCGCTCCAGCGACCGGGGCCGTCATCGATGCGGCCCAAGCCGCGCTCGACGACGGCGACAAGGCGTTCGACAACTCGCTCTCGCGCGCCGAAGGCGTCGAACCCGTCCCGGCCGCGGAGTCCTCCACCCTCCAGCCCTCCCTTCTCCAGTCCGCGCGGCCTTCCGCCGGGGTCGTCGCGACGGAGGTCCCCTCGGTCCCCGCGGTCTCCGCGGCGCAGGACGCGCCCGTCGGTTTCTGGCGCAATCTCCGCGACGGCCTGAGCAGCGGCCGCAAGTCCTTCGCGATCGCCTCCTTCGGCGCGTCCGGCTGGCTGGCCGCCGCCACGGCGCTCGCGGGATATCTTCTCCCATCCTACAACCTCGTCCCCGGCATGATGCTCGCCTCCGCGCTCCCGGCCGGTCTCTTCCTCGCCGCCTGGGGCCTCTTTGCCGCGGCGCGCTATGCCGCCGGCGTCCTTCCTTCCCTTAAAGGGAGCCTCCCCGGCGTGACGCCGCTTGCCGCCCGGCCCCTGCCCGTGCGCATCGCCGCCGGATTCCTCACGGTCCCCGCGGCCGTCCTGAAGGCCTGGCTCGCGCGCAGCTTCCCCGCGGGGACGCTGAAGCGCGCTCTCCTGGTCCTCGCGCTCAGCCTCCCGATGGCGGCGGCGTTCTTCCTCGCGCCGGCCCTCGGTCTCGGCGCTTCGGTCGCGACGGGCATCGCCCTCGCCGCGGCGCTGCCTGCCGCCGGCTTCATCGCCGCCGGGCTGGTCCTCGGCGTCCTGCGCGGCATCATCGACCTCGTGCCCGGGTTCCTGAAGCTTCCTTTCGTCTGGGCGGCGCGGCTCGTCGCCGGCGTCTTCCGCCTGCTCGGCGGCTGGCTCTCACGCAGCTTCCCGACCGCGAGCCCGCCCCGCGGCCTCGCGACCCTGCTGGTCTCCGCTCCCGCGGCCGCCGCGTATCTGGCGCTGAGTTCTCCCGCCGTCGCCGCGTATCTGGCGCTGCACTCCTTCGCGTCCGCCGCGGTCTTCCTCCCCGGCCTGCTCGCGGTCGCGGCGGTGCCCGGCCTCGTCTTCCTGTCGCTGAGCCTCGTCCGCGGCTTCCTGCGGCTCGTCGCCGACCTCCTGCCGGGCGCCGTCGGTCGCCTGGCGCGCCGGAACGTCGGCCCGAGCGCGGTGAAGCCCGCGACGGTCCAGGGCTTCGCGCTCGCCGCCGGCTCGGCGGGCTTCGCGGTGTCGCTGGCGCTCGTCCTCAAGGACCTGCCGGCGCTCGCCCCCTACGTCGCGCTCCTCGTCTCCGCTTCGCCGCTGCCGCTCGTCGCGCTCATCGCCGGCGTCCTGCCGGCGGCCGTGCTGCTGGCGTACGGCCTCGCGGCCGGCGTCCGCGCGCTGCTGCGCGCCCGCAAAGGACCCGATCTGGAGGAGGCGACCCCCGCCGCCTCCTCCCGCGTCGGGGCCGCGCTCTTCGCGTCCTCGCTGCCGCTCTCCGTCCTGGCGGCGCTCTCGCTCGTCGTGCCGGCGCTGCTCCCTCTGCAGGCCGGGCTGCGCGCGGCGGCCGTCCTGCCGACCGCGGTCTTCCTCGTCGGGGCGCTGGTCGGCGCGCTGCTGCGCGGCGCCGCCCGTCTCACGGCCAAGGGCTACGGCGCGCTTCCCGCGCCGGTCCGCTTCGTGACGAGCGCGCCGTTCAAGCTCATCGCGACGGCGTATCGCGGGGCGTCCCTCATCATGAGGGAGGCCGCGCGGGGAGGGCTCGCGCCTTTCCTGTGGGCGCTCTCCGCGAGCGCCCTCGTGGCCGGGACTTCGTTCGCTCTGCCCGCGCTCGCGGGCTTCGGCCTGCCGTTGGCGGCGCTGGGCGCCCCGACGGCGTCGCTCGCCATGGGCATGCGCATCGCCGCCGGCCTGCCGCTGGCGGGCTTCCTCCTCTGGCGGCTGGGCGGCGCGTTCCTGCGCCCGGCCCTCGGAGCGCTGAAGCGGATGGCGCCGTCCTCCTTCTCCGACGCGCTTCCCGAGGAGCTTCGCGTCGAGTTCCGTCAGACCGCCGATATGGTCGAGCGGTACCTTCCGGCGAAAGGGGTTCTGGGCTTCCCCGGCGTACTCGGAGCCGCGGTCCTCGCGGCGCCCGCGGGCGTCCTCGTCGCGCTCCTGAGCCTGCTGGCGCCCTCCTCGCTGCTCGTGCCCGGCCTGTGGGCCGGCGCGCTCCTGCCGTTCGCGCACTTCGCGCTCGGCACGGCGCTGTCGACGGGCGGGGCGATGCTCGCCGGAGCGCTGGGACTCGACGGAGCGTCCCTGCGCGGCGAGCGCGGCTTCCTGAAGCGCCTGCGCGCGTGGGCGACGGCGGCCGGGCTGCTGCTCGCGCCCGTCGCGGGGATCGCCGCGCTCTTCTTCGCCGGAGAGGTCGCCGCCGCGGCGGCGCTCGGCGGAGCGATCGTCATGGGAACCCTGTTCGCGGTCGCTCTGCGCGCCGTCGTGGGCGCGTTCCAACTGGACCGGTGAAGGCGACCGCCGCGTTCCTGGCGGCCGTCCTCCTTCTGGCGGGGGAAGCGCCGCTCTTCTCCCAGACCGCGGCCGTCGTCCATGCGGCGCCGGGGACCGTCGTCGCCGCACCGCAGCTCCGCACTCCGGTCCTCTCATCGTCGTTGATCCTCCCGACGGGGGGATCGCGCATCGAGACGGGCGGGCTCCCGCTCATGAAGGTCGTCGTGCCGCTCGCCCGTACGGCGGCCGCGTCCGGGTCTTCCGCGTGGACGGCCCCCGCGGCCGCGGACCTTCACGCCGCTCCCGCCGGAGTCTCCGCGGTCGTCGCCGCGGGGGTGAAGGCCGCGGCGAGTCCGCGCTCCTCGCTTGAGAGCGTCGAGACCGCGCTCGCGCCGGCGCGCGACGAGGACGCCGCGCCGGAGACGCGGGTCACCGCCCTCCAGCGGGCTTTCGCGGGCGCGCGCCTCTATGCCGAAGACCTGCCGGAGACCCCCGCGGCCGTCGCGGACGCGGTCGTCGTCTCACCGGCCCTGAAGGACTCCGCGACGAAGGAGCCCTCCTCGCTCTCCGCGCCGCCCGCTCCTCGGCGGAGTCTCGCGCGCGCCGCCCGCTACGGCTTCCTCATGGGCCTGCTCAGCATCGCGATCAAGGCCGCGGGCTTCTATGGCGCCCTCGCGCTGGGCTTCGTCCCGGATCCCAACTACGGCTCGCTGGTCATGGACGTCGCGGGCGCGGTCCGTCTATCCCCCCTCGCCCTGATGTTCCATCGAGCGGTCTACGCGCCGATCTGGGAGGAGCTCGTCTTCCGGTGCGGCCTTCTGGGGGGGCTGCAGAAGGCCGGGGAGTGGGTCCATCTTCCGGGGGCGGCCGTCGCGGCCTCGGTGCTCTCCTCGGCGGTCTTCGTGCTCCTGCACGAGATGGCCGACCCGCTCTTCATCGGCCTTCGGATGGTCGAGGCCCTCCTCCTGTCCCGCACCTATCTGCGCGAGGGCTATGCCGCGTCGGTCGTCCAGCACGCGACGATCAACGGCCTGCAGACCGCGGTGAACCTGGCGCTGACGGTCCTCGCGCCCGGCGCCTCGACCGCGGTCCTGGCGGCGGTCGGGCTCTTCACGCTGGCGGCTCTCGCCGCCTCGCTGCCGTCGGTCCTGTCTCAGCGCGGCGACCGCCGGGAAGGGCGCATCGCGCGCCATCGTCTTTCGCCCGTCGTCGCGGTGGGCCTGGCCGTCGCCTTCGTCGCCGGGACCTGGCTCCTCATCCCCTACGACCTGCCCAAGAGCCTCCTCGTCGCGATGCTCGTCGTCTACAGCGTGTACAACGGCTGGCCCCTCGACGTTTGATCGGGTCCCCCTGCGGGGGGATTCAGGCGAGATGGACGGACATACGGCAGGCGGAGCAGTCGAACTCCAGGCGAAGGACGCGGCCGTCCTCATCTTCGAGGAAGAGCGGCTCGACCGGCTCGCCTCCCCCGCAGGAGCCCAGGGAATGGCGCAGGCAGTAGCGGCAGCTCATCAGGCGGGAGCCCTTGCGGACCGGGCCGCTCTCGAAGGCGCGCTCGACGCGTTCGACCCCATGGCGGCGGAGGAAGCGCTCGGCGAGGGCGTTGAGGACGCCGGCTTCCGGGCCGAGCGCCTTTTCCGGGTAGGCCGCGTGGGGGGACTCGGGCAGGCGCCGGCCGCGCGGGTGCGCCGCGGACCGGGCGGCGAGGAGCGACTCGGCGGCTTCGCGGCGCAGCCGGTTGAGGACGGCGACGGGGACGAAGGGGGTCTCCGGCGGCAGGACGGTCTTCACGGCGAGCAGCGGCGTGCCGCCGAACTTCGTCAGTTGGCGCTCGAGCGTCTCGCGTCCGCGCGCCGCGTCCTTCGCGGGCTCCCGCGCGCAGTCGGCGCGCGCGGCGGCCGAGACGCCGTCCTCGTCCTCGAGACGCAGTTCCAGCCCCGTGCGCGTCGGACGCAGTTCCAGCGAGACGGAGATCTTCCTCTCGATGCGCGCGAGCGCCAGCGCCTTGCGCCAGAGTCGGTCGCGGTTGCGGAAGAGCTCCGTGCCGGGGACGATGCCGCGCGCGTCCTGCACCCGGAGCCGGCGGCCCTCGACGGCGTTGACCAGGGTGCCGCGCAGCTCTCCGGCTTCCGTGAAGAAGGCGAGGCCGTCGCCCGGGTGGACGGGGGGGGACGCGTCCAGCTCGAGCAGGCCGGCGCGGGCCGAGCGGACGGCGCCGAGCGGCTCGCCGACGTCCTTGGGGGCGGCGTGCGCGTGCATGCCGGCGTCCCTTCCCTTGAGGAAGTAGGCGGTGTAGCCGCGGTTGAAGGTCTTCGCCGGGTCGGGGCTGAAGGCGCTCTCGACCCGTCCGGAGGACGCCCGGCGCCCGCCGACCTTGCCCAGCGCCGCGTCGAGCGCGCGCCGGTAGTAGAGGACGGTGTTGCGGACGTAGTCGAGGTCCTTGAGCCGGCCTTCGATCTTGAAGGAGGTCACGCCCGCGGCGATGAGCCCTTCCAGGTGGCTCGCGAGGTTCAGGTCCTTGAGGCAGAGGGCGTGGCAGCCGGCCGCGAGGACGCGCCCTCCCGCGTCGCGGACCGCGTAGGGCTTGCGGCAGGGCTGGGCGCACTCCCCGCGGTTGGCGCTGCGTCCGCCGAGCGCGTAGCTCAGCGCGCAGCGGCCGCTGTAGGACACGCACAGGGCGCCGTGCACGAAGGCCTCGAGCTCGAGGCCCGGCGCGGCCGCGGCGACCGCCGAGATCTCGTCGAGCGCGAGCTCGCGGGCCAGGATGGCCCGGGAGAAGCCCGCGTCCCGGAGAAAGCGCACGCGCGCGGGGGAGTCGTTGTGCATCTGCGTGCTGGCGATGAGGGGGAGCGGCGGCAGGTCCAGTTCGAGGAGTCCGAAGTCCTGGACGATGAGGCCGTCGACCCCGTCCTCGTGCAGGCCGACGACGAGCCGGCGCGCGGCCTCGAGCTCGTCGTCGCGCAGAAGCGTGTTGACCGCCGCGTAGACCTTCGCGTGGAAGACGTGCGCCCGGGCGGCGAGCTGGGCGATGTCTCGCCGGGAGTTCCCGGCGGCCCGGCGCGCGCCGAAGCGCTCGGCGCCGACGTAGACGGCGTCCGCGCCGCACTCGAGGGCGGCCAGGCCGCAGGCCAGGTCCTTCGCGGGTGCCAGAAGCTCGAATCGGTCCGTGCGCATGGGTCGTCCCTTTGAGGGCGCCGAATAGTATCATAGCCGAACCGGAGGAACCTGTCATGAAGAAGACCCTTTCGCTCGCCCTCATCCTCGCCGTCCTCGCCCCGTCCGCCCGCGCCGCGGTCCCCGCCGCACCGGGGCCCAGGGACGTCGAGGCTCGCGTCGAGGCGCTGCTCTCGAGGATGACGCTCGAGGAGAAGCTCGGGCAGCTCCAGCAGCTCGACGGCCTCTCCGAAGGGACGGCCCGTCCCGAGTTCGCCGACCTCGCGCGCAAGGGCCGGCTCGGCTCCACGCTCAACGTGCGCGGCGCCGCCAACGTCAACGCTCTGCAGAGGATCGCGGTCGAGGAGTCCCGCCTCAAGGTCCCCATCCTCTTCGCCTTCGACGTCATCCACGGCTACCGCACCGTCTTCCCCGTCCCCCTGGCCGAAGCCGCCTCCTGGGACCCCGCCGCCGCGGAGCGGGCCGCCGCGGTCGCCGCCGCCGAGGCCGCCGCCGTCGGTCTGAAGTGGACCTTCGCGCCGATGGTGGACATCGCCCGCGACCCGCGCTGGGGCCGCATCGTCGAGGGCTCGGGGGAGGACGCCTACCTCGGCGCCGCCCTCGCGCGCGCCCGCGTGCGCGGCTTTCAGGGCGCGGACCCCGCGGCCCCCGACAAGGTCGCGGCCTGCGCCAAGCACTGGGCCGCTTACGGCGCGGCCGAGTCCGGGCGCGACTACAACACGACCGACGTCTCCGAGCGCGTCCTGCGCGAGACCTACTTCCCGCCCTTCCGCGCCGCCGTCGAGGCCGGGGTCGCCACCTTCATGAGCGCCTTCAACGACCTCGACGGGATCCCCGCGACGGCCAACCGCTGGATCCTCACCGACGTCCTGCGCGGGGAATGGGGCTTCGACGGCCTCGTCGTCACCGACTACACCGCCGTCGCGGAGCTCATCCCCCACGGCCTCGCGGCCGACGGCGCCGACGCCGCGCGCCTCGCGCTCTCCGCCGGGGCGGACATGGAGATGGTGAGCCGGCTCTACAACGAGCACGGCCCGAAGCTGGTCGCCGACGGCCGCCTTCCCCTGAAGACCGTCGACGAGGCCGTGCGGCGCGTCCTGCGCCTGAAGTTCCGGCTCGGCCTCTTCGAGCATCCCTACGTCGACCCGAAGCGCGAGAAGACCGCCCTCCTGACGAAGGAGAACCTCGCGGCCGCGCGCGCGGCCGCTGCGAAGTCCTTCGTCCTCCTCAAGAACGACGGCGGGGTCCTTCCCCTGGACAAAGGGATCAAGACTTTGGCGGTGCTCGGCCCGCTGGCCGACGACCCTTCGGTCATCGGCTCCTGGTCGGGCGACGGGAAGAAGGAGGATGCGCTCACCCTGCTCGCCGGCCTGCGCGCCAAGTTCCCGAAGATGACGATCCTCCACGCGAAAGGGTGCGCGATCGACGACGCCTCCTCCGCCGGTTTCCAGGAGGCCGTCGCCGCGGCGGGCAAGGCCGACGCCGTCGTGCTCGCCCTCGGCGAGAGTTCCGAGATGAGCGGCGAGGCCTCCTCGCGTTCGACCCTCGACCTCCCCGGCCGCCAGCTCGAGCTGGCCGAGGCGGTGCTCGCGGCCGGGAAGCCCGTCGCGGTGGTGCTCATGAACGGTCGGCCGCTGACGCTGACGCGCCTGGCCGCGAAGGCTCCGGCCATCCTCGAGACCTGGTTCGCCGGCTCGCAGGCGGGTCCGGCCATCGCCGACGCGCTCTTCGGCGATGTGAACCCGGGCGGGAAGCTCCCGGTCACCTTCCCGCGCGCTCTGGGCCAGGTGCCGCTCTACTACAACCACAAGGGCACCGGCCGGCCGCCGGCGCTCGACAACAAATACACCTCGAAGTACCTCGACGTCCCGGTGACGCCGCTCTATCCCTTCGGATACGGACTCAGCTACACGAGCTTCCGGCTCTCGGGCCTCGAGCTGAGCGCCGGGAGCATCCAGCCCGACGGGACCCTCGAGGTCCGGGCGAGCGTCGAGAACGCGGGCGCGCGCGCCGGCGACGAAGTGGTGCAGCTCTACATCCGCGACGCGGCCGCCAGCGCGACGCGGCCGGTGCGGGAGCTCAAGGGCTTCGAGCGGGTGACGCTGAAGCCCGGCGAGAAGCGCGCCGTGGTCTTCACCCTCGGCCCGAAGGAGCTCGGCGCGCTCGACGCGCGCATGCGCTTCACGGTCGAGCCCGGGAAGTTCCAGGTCTTCGTCGGCACGGACTCGACGGGCGGGTTGGAGGGCTCCTTCGATGTCGCGGCCAAATAGCAGCGCCGTGCAGGCAAGGCGCTGGGGGCTCGCGTTCCTTCTCTCGCTGGCGGCGCCCGCGGCTCGGGCCGCGGGGACGGCGCCGTCCGCGCCGCCGCTGACCCGGGAGGACGAGGCCTTCCTCGACGACCTCCAGCGCCGCTCGCTGTCCTTCTTCCTCGAACAGACCGACCTGCGCACCGGGCTCACGCGCGACCGCGCGCGGGCCGACGGTTCGACCTACACGAGCGACCGCGGCAAGGTCGCGAGCAGCGCCGCGACCGGCTTCATGCTGAGCGCGCTCTGCGTCGGCGAGGCCCGGGGCTGGCTCGCGAAGGACGCGGCCCGCGACCAGGCCCGCCGCACGCTCGAGTTCTACGTCGGGCGCAGCACCCACGTCGGGGGCTGGTACTACCACTTCGTCGACCCGGGCACGGGCGAGCGGCGCTGGAACAGCGAGGTCTCCACCATCGACACCGCGCTGCTCCTCGCGGGCGTCCTCACCGTCCGGCAGTGCTTCAAGGACGACCCCGAGATCGTGCGGCTCGCGACCGAGCTCTACGCGCGCGTGGACTACCCGGCGATGCTCGCCGGCGACCCCGCCCTGCTCTCCATGGGCTATCATCCCGAGACCGGCTTCATCTCGGACCGCTGGAACCGCTACTGCGAGCACCCGATCCTCACGCTCGTCGGCATCGGGGCGCCCGGCCGGGCGCTGACGCCGAAGGCCTGGAGCGCCTGGAAGCGGAACTGGAAGGAGTACGGCGGCTTCCGCTACCTGGACCACAAGGACACCTCGCTCTTCATGCACCAGTACCCGCAGGCCTGGCTGGACCTGCGCGCCTGGCGGGAGAAGGGGAAGCGGCCGGTCGACTACTTCGACAACTCGGTGAAAGCGACGCTCGCGCACCGGAGGTTCTGCCTCGAGGAGCTCGGCAAGGAGTTCCCGAAGTCGTACGGGGGGGCGGTCTGGGGCGTCACGGCCTCCGACGCCTCCGAGGAGCGCTACATCGCCTGGGGCGGGCCCCCGCGCGAGAGCCACATCGACGGTTCGGTCGTCCCCTGCGCGCCCGGCGGCTCGCTCATGTTCACCCCCCGGGCGTCGCTCGACGCCCTTCGGGCCATGAAGGCGAAGTACGGGGAGAAGGTCTACCGGCGCTACGGCTTCGTCGACGCCTTCAATCCCACGACCGGCTGGTTCGACGCCGACGTCATCGGCATCGACGTCGGCATCACCCTGCTCAGCGCCGAGAACCTGCGGACCGGGCGCGTGTGGGGCTGGTTCATGGCGAATCCCGAGATCGAGAAGGGTCTGCGGCTCGCCGGCTTCGAGAAGACCTGAAGGGGGGGCGTTGCGCAGCTCCCCCCGCTCTTTTGTATGCTCGCACACGGCCGCAACCCCGGAGGATGGTCATGCCACTCACGCTCGCCGCGACGCTCCTGACGTTCCTCGTCCCCTTCGCTTCGGCCGCCGCTCCCGAGAAGCCCCTTTATAAGGACCCGAAGGCGCCCGTCGAGGCGCGCGTGAAGGACCTGCTCGGGCGCATGACGCTCGAGGAGAAGGTCGGGCAGATGACCCAGCTCAACTTCTCGGCCTACAACTCGGACCAGAACGTCGCCGTCGACGTCGTCCCGGAGAAGCTGCGCAAGCTCGTGCGCGAGGACCACGTCGGCTCCTTCCTCAACGGCATCGCCGTGCCGCCCGCGCAGTGGGTCCGCTACGGGACCGAGCTGCAGAAGATCGCGCTCGAGGAGTCGCGGCTCGGCATCCCCATCGTCTACGGGATCGACCACGTCCACGGGGCCGACTACGTCAGCGGCGCGACCATCTTCCCGCAGAACCTCTCGATCGCCTGCACCTTCGACGACGCCTTCGCGGCGCGCGAGGGGAGCGTCACCGCGCTGGAAGCCGCCGATCTCGGACATCATTGGAACTTCGCGCCCATCCTCGACGTCGGGCTCAACGCCTACTGGTCGCGCCTCTTCGAGACCTTCGGCGAGGAGCCGCTCGTCGTCGCGCGCATGGGGAGCGCCTTCGTGCGGGCCCTGCAGGAGGAGCCGAAGACGGCCCCCTACCGCATGGCGGCGACCGCGAAGCACTTCCTCGGCTACTCCGACCCCAAGTCGGGCTGGGACCGCTCTCCGGCGCAGATCCCCGACCAGTATCTCTACGAGTTCTTCGTGCCGTCCTTCCGCGCCGCGATCGCGGCCGGGGTGAAGACCGTCATGGTGAACTACGGAGAGATCAACGGCGTCCCCGTGCTCTCCTCGCACCGCCATCTCACGGAGCTCCTGCGCGGCGAGCTCGGCTTCAAAGGCGTGGTCCTCAGCGACTGGGACCACATCACGAAGCTGGTCAAGGAGCACCGCGTCGCGCGCGACGAGAAGGACGCCGCGCGCATGGCGGTGAACGCGGGCATGGACATGGCCATGACCCCGTACACGACCGACTTCAGCCGCAACCTCGTCGCGCTCGTTCGCGAGGGGAAGGTCTCCGCGGCGCGCATCGACGAGGCCGCGGCGCGCGTCCTGCGCCTCAAGTTCGAGCTCGGACTCTTCGAGCACCCCTTCCCGAGCGCCGACCGGCTCGCGCGCGTGGGCGCCCCCGAGCACAAGGCCGCCGCGCTGGCGGCCGCCCGCGAGGCCCTGGTCCTCCTCGAGAACAAGAAGGGCGTCCTGCCGCTCTCGCCGAAGACGCGCTCCATCCTCGTCGCGGGGCCCGCGGCGGATTCCAAGCGCCACCTCGGCGGCGCCTGGACGCTGGGCTGGCTCGGGCGTCCCGAGGCCGAGTATCCGGCCTCCATGCCGACGATCCTCGCCGCCCTGAAGAAGGAGTTCCCGGCCGCCGAGGTCCGCCTCGCTCCCGCGGCGGGCGCTCCCGGGAGTCCCGTGCGGATGGCGTTCCGGAAGGCGGCTTCGGCCGCCGACGTCGTCGTCCTCGCCCTCGGAGAGGAGCCCGCGACCGAGCAGGAGGGCCTCATCGAGGACCTCTCCATGCCCGACGAGCAGCTCGACCTGGCGGCCGCCGCCGCGGAGAGCGGCAAGCCCTGCGTCCTCGTCCTCGTCGAGGCGCGGCCCCGGGTCATCTCCACGATCACCGACCGGATGGGCGCGGTGCTCTTCGCCGGCCTGCCCGGCTTCGAGGGCGCGACGGCCATCGCCGAGGTCCTCTCCGGGAAGACGAATCCGAGCGGCAAGCTCGCCTTCTCCTATCCCGCGGCTCCCGGCCACGTCGTGGCCTATCATCACAAGTCGTCGGACCGCACGACGGCGCAGTATCCTTTCGGGGCCGGCCTTTCCTACACGCAGTTCGCTTACGAGGGCCTGAAGCTCGACGCCGAGCGCGTGGGCCCGGCCGGGAAGGTCCGCGCGAGCGTGCGCGTGACCAACAAGGGCAAGCGCGCCGGCCGCGAGGCCGTGCTCTGGTATCTGAGCGACGAGGTGGCCCGCATCACGCGCCCGGTCAAGCGGCTCAAGCAGTACGAGAAGATCGCGCTGGCGCCCGGAGAGTCGAAGGAGGTCTCCTTCCTCATCGACGCGCAGAAGGACCTGAGTTATCCCGACGAGAAGGGCTCCCCGGTCCTCGAGGACGGCGACTTCACTCTCCGGGTCGGTCCGCTGAGCGCGAAGCTGACGTTCGATTCGACGAAGAAGTAGCTCGGGTCCTTCGGGATCGCGGACGCAGGAGCCCTCCCCGTACGGGAGGGCTCCTCGTTCTACAGGCCGCGGAGTTCGGAGGGGGTGAGCGCGCGCCAGCGGCCCGGCTCGAGTCCTTCGAGGCTCAGAGCTCCGATGCGGACCCGCACCAGCCGCAGGGTGGGGTGCCCGACGGCCGCGGTCATCCGCCGGACCTGGCGATTGCGCCCCTCCGTGAGCGTCAGCTCGAGCCAGGCCGTCGGGACGCTCTTGCGGAAGCGGACGGGCGGGTCGCGCGGCGGCAGCGAGGGGTCCTCTCCGAGGAGACGGACCTTGCAGGGACGCGTCGGACCCTCCGCGAGCTCCGGCCCTCGCGCGAGGAGCGCGAGGGCCGACGCCGCGGGAACGCGCTCGACCTGCGCGAGGTAGGTCCGCGGGTGCGCGAAGCGCGGGTCCGTGAGACGATGGTGAAGCGCCCCGTCCGAGGTCAGCAGGAGCAGCCCCTCGCTGTCGTGGTCGAGCCGTCCCGCCGCATAGAGGCCCGCGGGCAGGCCGAAGCCGGCGAGCGAGGGATGCCCGTCGCGTGGGGTGAACTGCGAGAGCACTCCGTAGGGCTTGTTGAAGAGGACCGTCCGGGCCGTCGTCATGGGTCCGTATGATATCACGCGGGCGGTCTATAGTAGAATGGAGCCGGAGTGCCCATCGTCCTCGTCGGAGTCAACCACCGCACCGGGCCGCTCGAGCTGCGCGAGAGGCTGGCGCGGCTCGACGCCCGCGCCGTCCTCTCCGCGGCGGGGGAGGCCGGCTTCGCGGAGACCGTCGCGCTCTCCACCTGCAACCGCTTCGAGGTCTACGCCTTCGCCGAGGGAGAGGGGGCGGCGCTCAGCGCCCGGCTCGCCTCCCTCGTCGAGGGGCTGGGGGGGGAGGGCTTCGCCGCCCGGGCGTCCTCCGCCGTCGACGGGGAGGCCGTGCGCCACCTCTTCGAGGTCTCCGCGGGGCTCGACTCGCTGGTGCTCGGCGAGAGCGAGATCCTCGCCCAGGTGAAGGGCGCCTACGAGGCCGCGCGCGCCGCCGCGGTCACGGGCAAGTTCACCAACACCCTCTTCCAGCGAGCCCTCTTCGTCGGCAAGGAGGTGCGCACCCGCACCGCCCTCGCGATGGGGCAGACCTCGGCGGCCTCCGTCGCCGTCGAGCTCGCCGAGCGCGTCTTCGGCCGGCTCAAGGACTGCCGCGTGCTCGTCCTCGGCGCCGGCGAGATGGCGGAGAAGACGGTCCGGCACCTCCTGGAGGCCCGCGCGGGCCGTGTGCGCATCGCCAACCGGACCCTCTCGCGGGCGCAGGAGCTCTCCGCGGCGCTGACGCCGGAGGCCGCCAAGGCCGGAACGGAGGTCTCCGTCGTGTCCTGGGAGTCCTTCCCGGACCTCCTCGCGGAGACCGACGTCGTCCTCGCCTCCACCGGCGCGCCCGAGCCCGTGCTCCGGCGCGAGGCCGTCGAGACCGCGCTCGCGCGGCGCCACGGGCGTTCGCTCTTCCTCATCGACATCGCGATGCCGCGCGACGTGGCCGAGGACGTCGGCGCCCTCGACGACGTCTATCTCTACGCGCTCAAGGACCTCGAGGCCATCGTCGCCGAGAACCTCGAGCGCCGCCGCGGCGAGGTGGAGAAGGCGCGCGAGCTCGCCGGCCTCGAGGCGCTCTGCTTCGACTCCTGGCTCCAGGCCACGCTGCGCGGCGAGCAGGCGACGCTCCGACGTGCTCCCAGGGAGATGCGACCATGAAGAGAATGCGCCTTGGAACACGCGGGTCGCCCCTCGCCCGCGCCCAGTCCGCCCAGATCGCCCGGCGCATCGAGGAGGCGAACCCCGGCCTCGAGACCGAGTTCGTCTTCATCAAGACCTCGGGCGACGCATTCAGCCTCGCGCGACCCGATGCTCCCGTGAAGCCTTCTTCTCCCAACGTCAAAGCGATGTTCGTGAAGGAGATCGAAGAGGCCCTCCTGCGCGGCGAGATCGACTACGCCGTGCACTCCTCGAAGGACCTTCCCGGAGAGCTTCCCAAGGGACTCGTCCTCGCCGCCTTCCCGGAGCGCGAGGACCCGCGCGACGCCTTCATCCCGGGGACGAGCCCGTCCTGGGCGCAGGTCCCGGAGGGCGGCGTCATCGCGACCGCCTCCCTGCGCCGGCAGGTTCAGCTGCGGCGCGCGCGCGCCGGACTTGCCTTCACGGCGGTGCGCGGCAACGTGGACACGCGCCTGCGCAAGCTCAAGGAGCACGGCTGGGCCGGGCTCGTGCTCGCCGCCGCCGGCCTGCGCCGGCTCGGCCTCGACGAGGTGCCGCGCGAGCCGCTCCCGCCCGAGCTCGTTCTCCCCGCGCCCGGGCAGGGCGCGCTCGCTCTCGAGGCCCGCGCCGACCGCTCCGAAGTCCTCGCCGCGCTGTCCCGGGTCGCCCACGAGCGCACGCGCCTGGAGGTCGAGCTCGAGCGCGCCTTCCTCTCGGCGGTGGGCGGCGGCTGCTCGACCCCGCTCGGCGCCCTGGCGTCCGTCGGAGCCGGCGGGGAGCGGCGCCTGCGCGTCTTCTGGTCCCGCGACGACGGCGCCGACGCCGTGCGTCTCGAGGGGACCTGCGGCCCGTCGACCGAGGACGCCTTCGCGCTCGCGCGCAGCCTCCGCGACCGGCTCCCCGCTTGAAGAAGAAAGGTCCCGCCTCCCCGCTCGTGCGGCTCTGCGGGGTCCCCGGTCCCGGCGCCTGGGCGCAGCTCGTGCTCGGGATCCTCGACGGCACGGGCCTCCCGGAGCCGGTGGCGCGCGCGCTGCGTCCTGCGGGTGAGGGGCCCATCGTCTGCGCCCTGCGCGACGAGGAAGCGCTCGAGGACCTCGAGGACGCCCTCCGGGCCCTCTCCGCCGTGCGCGGGGCGAAGGTCGAGACCGCCTTCTTCGGAGAGGACCCCGCCGGGCGCGCCGAGGCGCTCGAGCGCCTGCACCGCGGAGCGCGCATCGTGCTCGCGACCCCGGAGGGGCTCGCCGGAGCGGCGCCCGGCGCCGGGGAGTACGCCGCGCTCCGGCTCGCGCTGCACGCCGGCGAGAAGGTCCCGCGCGGGCCGCTCGTCGAGCGGCTCGCCGCCCTCGGCTATCGGCGCGTCGAGTTCGCGGAGGCGCCCGGCGAGTTCGCGATCCGCGGCGCGGTGGTGGACCTCTTCCCTCCCGAGCCCGCCCGCCCCGCCCGCCTCCTCTTCGACGGCGACCGCGTGGAGTCCATCCGGCTCTTCGACCCCTCCACGCAGGCGGGCCTCACCGACTTCCTCGACGAGGCCGTCGCCGTCCCGGCTCCCCCGGACCCCGCGGCGGGCGAGACCGTCGCCGCACCCGCGGCTCCGTCCGCGACCCTGCGCGAGCGGCTCTCCGACGCCCTCTGGCTCTACGAGGAGGGCCTGCTCGAGGAGCCCCCCGCGCGGGCCGTCGTCGTCGGCATCTCCTCGGCCGAAGGCCTCGACCTCGGCGGGGCCGAGCCGCCCGTCGTCCGCGGGGACATGGGCCTGCTCGCGGCGCGGCTCGCCGAATGGGAGCGCGCGGGCTGGACGACGCTCCTCTTCTCGCTCAACCGCGGCGAGGACGAGCGCGTGCAGGAGATGCTCGAGCGCCGCGCCGGTGGAGCGCAGTTCCTCATCGGTCCCCTGCGCCGCGGCTTCCTTCTGCCGGGGCTCAAGCTGGCGGTGCTCTCCACCGCCGAGATCTTCGGCCGCCGCTACCGGCCCCCCAGGGGCTGGGCCGCCAAGCACGCCGGCGCCGGCCGCCTGCGCTGGGGCGAGCTGCGCAAGGGCGACTACGTCGTCCACGAACGCTGCGGCGTCGCGCGCTACCACGGCCTGGAGACGGTGCGCGTGCGCGTCGCGCCGGACTCCTCCGCTCCGCGCGAGGACGGCAAGCGCATCCTGGGCCGCGCCGCGCCCTCCGGTGAAGAGGAGTCGGCGACCGACTGCCTGACCCTCGAGTTCCGCGGCGGCGACCGGATGTTCATCCCCATGACGGACTTCCGGCAGGTGCAGAAGTTCGTCGGCGCCGAGGGCGCCCGGCCGCGGCTCTCCTCGCTGGAGGGGGAGGGCTGGGAGGAGGTCCAGGAACGCGTGCGCGAGGGCGTGCGCGAGATGGCCGACGAACTGCTGCGCCTGCAGGCCGAGCGCGCCGCCCTGCCGGGCCGCGCCTTCGGCGGCCCCACGCGCATGGAGGAGGAGTTCGCCGAGTCCTTCCCCTTTGAGGAGACCCCCGACCAGCGCCGCGCCATCGAGGAGGTCTGCTCGGACATGCAGTCGCCCCACCCGATGGACCGCGTCGTCGTCGGCGACGTGGGCTTCGGCAAGACCGAGGTGGCCATGCGGGCCGCGCTCAAGTGCGCCGCCAACGGCGCGCAGTGCGCGCTGCTCGTGCCCACGACGATCCTCGCCGACCAGCACCTGCGGGTCTTCCGCGCGCGCTTCGCCGAGTATCCGGTCCGCGTCGTCGGGCTCTCGCGCTTCCAGACCGCGGCCGAGCAGAGGCGGACGCTCGAGGCCCTCGCCCGGGGGGAGGCCGACGTCGTGGTGGGGACGCACCGCCTCCTCCAGGGCGATGTGCGCTTCAAGGACCTCGGCCTGCTCGTCATCGACGAGGAGCACCGCTTCGGGGTCCGCGACAAGGAGCGGCTGAAGGCCCTGCGCAAGGACGTGCACAGTCTCGCGCTCTCGGCGACGCCCATCCCCCGCACGCTCTACCAGGCCCTCAGCGGCCTGCGCGGCGTCTCGCTCATCCGCAGCGCCCCGACCGGGCGCCAGCCGATCTCGACGGGGGTGCTCCCCTACGACCTCCGCCATGTCTGCGCCTCCATCGAGGCGGAACTCGCGCGCGGCGGGCAGGTCTTCTACCTCTGCAACCGCGTGCGCGACCTCCCGGCGCGGGTCGCCGAGCTCCGGGAGCGCCTCCCGGGCCTGCGGATCGCCGTCGCGCACGGGCAGATGCGCGCCGACGCGCTCGAGACGGCGATGTGGGACTTCTTCAACCGCAAGTCCGATGTGCTCGCGGCCTCCACCATCATCGAGTCGGGTCTCGACATCCCGACGGTCAACACCCTGCTCGTCGAGGACGCGCACGCCTTCGGGCTCTCGCAGCTCTATCAGCTGCGCGGGCGCATCGGCCGCGAGCGGCAGAAGGCCTACTGCTGGCTCTATTATCCCGCCAAGCCCGACTCGGAGGAGCCGCTCACCGAGGAGGCGCGGGCCCGTCTGCGGGCGCTGCGCGAGTTCACCCAGCTGGGCTCGGGCCTGCAGCTGGCGATGCGGGACCTCGAGATCCGCGGGGCCGGCGACCTGCTCGGCTCGCGGCAGAGCGGCTATCTGAACTCCGTCGGCCTCGAGTTCTACTGCCAGATGCTCGACGACGAGGTCCGGCGTCTGCAGCGGCGCAAGGGCGCGAAGCGCCCTCCCGAGCCGCCGACCATGGACCTCGCGGTCCCCGCCTTCCTCCCCGAGGACTACCTGCCCGGGGACTTCGAGCGCATCGAGTTCTACAAGCGGCTCCTCGGCGCCGAGGAGGCGGACTTCCCGAGGCTCGAGGCCGAGCTCACCGACCTCTCCGGTCCGCCGCCCGAGCCGGTGCGCAACCTCTTCCGGGTCCTGCGCCTGCGGCGCGCGGCCGCCGCCTTCGGGGTGCGCGTCGTGGCCGAGCGGCCGGGGGCGGCGGAGGTCCACTTCCATCCCGGCGGGGGGCCGGAGGCCGAGGTCCTCTCCCGCTGGATGGGGGAGCTCGGACCGCGCCTCGAGTTCCTGCGCTCCTCCGAGGGGGACGGCTTCCGCGTCCGGCTGGGCGGGGAGGCCGCGGTCGACCGGCTCGAGGCCCTCTTCGCACGGAAAATGGTAAAGTAGCCCCCATGACGAGGGCCCTCGCTTTCGGAGCCGTTTCCCTGCTGCTTTTCGCCGCCGCCTGTCGGCGCGGAGAGGACCGCCGCATCGCGCGGGTCGGCCGCTCCTACATCACCGAATCGGAGTTCCGGCGCAAGCTCGGCGAGGTCGCTCCGGACTACCGCAACTACGTGCTCAGCCCTTACGGCCAGCGCCAGTTCCTCGACGTGCTCATCCGGGAGAAGATGGTCCTCGAGGCCGCCCGCAAGGCCGGCGTCGAGAAGCGCACGGAGTACCGCGACCAGGTCGCCGCGCTGCGCCGCGAGGAAGAAGAGAAGCTCCGCGAGGCCGGAGACTACCTGCTCACGCGGATGTGGTTCGAGGAGCTGCGGAGCAAAGGGGTCCTCAAGGTGGAGGAGGCCGAGATCCGCGCCTTCTTCGAGAAGCACCCCGCCGAGGCCCAGGTCCGGCACATCCTCCTCGCCTCTCCCGAGGAGGCCGAGAAGGCCGCCGCGGCCGCCCGCGGGGGCGGCTTCGCGGCCATCGCCCAGAAGCTCTCCCTCGACGCCGACACCGCCGCCGGCGGCGGGCGCATGCCCCCGGCCCTCTTCGGCGAGCTCATCCCCGAGTTCGAAGTGGTCTGGCACATGAAGACCGGCGAGATCGCCGGCCCCGTGCGCAGCAAGTTCGGCTATCACGTCGTGCAGAAGGAGGGGGAGAAGCCCGTCCCCTATGAGAAGGCCGAGCCGAGGATCCGCCGGATACTCGAGAAGGAGAAGCTCGACCGCCATCTTCAGTCGCTCCAGACGTCTTTCCCCGTGGAGGTGCTCGATGCCCAGTTCAAATAGGACCCTCGCTCTCGCCGTGCTCCTCGCCGCCGCGCCCCTCTCGGCCGCCGTGCTCGAGGACGTCGTCGCCCGCGTCAACGGCAAGCCCCTGCTGCTCTCGGAGTACCGCAAGAACGTGAAGTCGGTGACCGAGAGCTGGATGCGCGGCATGCCCCAGCTCCTGCGCGAGGACGAAGCGGTCAAGGAGATGCGCCAGAAGGTGCTCGACCAGATGGTCGACGACGAGCTGCTCGCCCAGGAAGGGGAGAAGCTCGGCCTGAAGGTCTACGCCCGCGAGCTCGAGAAGGGCATCGAGGAGATCCAGGAGCGCAACTTCCGCCTCGACGAGGCCACGGGCAAGAAGCGCAGCGACGGCGAGATGAAGGGCGCGCTGCTCGAGGAGCTCAAGAAGGAAGGGCTCAACGAGGAGCAGTTCCAGGACCGCATCCGGCGCCAGCTGCTCATGCGCAAGGTCATCGAGGAGAAGGTCCGGCCCACCGTCAAGGAGCCCGACGACAAGGCCCTGCAGGCCGCCTACGACAAGCTGAAGCTCGTGGCCTCCGGCAGCACCGACGTCGTCAAGGGCATGCCCGAGGAGACCGGCCAGGCCTACCTCGCCTTCGGCATGCGGATGAGGGACGCGGTGGCCGAGCGCGTGCGCGTCTCCCACCTGCTCGTGAAGACGGCCCCCGGGGCCGCGCTCGTCGAGCGCAACCAGGCGCTCAAGCGCACCGAGGCCCTGCGCAAGAAGCTCGTCGAGGGCGCCGACTTCGCCGAGACCGCGATGAAGGAGTCCGACGACGCCGAGAGCGCCCCGCGCGGCGGCGACCTGGGCTTCATCCTGCGCGGCTGGATGCCCTCCGAGTTCGAGAAGGCCGCCTTCGCCCTCCCGGTCGGCGAGATCAGCGAGCCGGTGGAGAGCAAGTTCGGCTTCCACCTCATCCGCGTCCAGGAGAAGAAGGCCAAGGACTCCATCACCTTCGAGCGCTTCAAGGGCGACATCGGCCAGTTCCTCTACAACATGCAGTCGCAGACGGCGCTCATCGACTACCTGAAGAAGCTCCGCACGGCCGCGACGCTCGAACTCAAGGCCCCTCCTGCGGAGTAGCAGGAAATCCCCGCAGGGGATTTCCTGCTGCGTCAAGAAAAGCTGTTCCCGGCGTCTGGAATGACTCGATGAAGCGAAACGGGCAAGGCGGCCGTCGCGTGAGGACTGCGGCGGCCGCCTTGCCCGTCCTCGCCTTCACCTGCGGCGATCCGGCCGGCGTCGGTCCCCGCGTCGCCGTCGCGGCGCTTCGCGACGCGCGCGTACGCCGCTCCTGCCTCCCGCTCGCCGTCGGCCCGCGCGCCGTCTTCGTGCGCGCCGGCTGGACCCCGCGCCTGTGCCCCCTGCTCGACCTCGGCTCCTGCGGGCGCATCCCGGTCGGGGGGCCGAGCGCCGAGGGCGGACGGGTCTCCTGGCTCTCCGTGCTCCGGGCCTTCGAGCTCTGCGCCCGGGGGCTGGCGGACGGCCTGGTGACGGCGCCGGTCTCCAAGGAGGCCTGGCGCATGGCCGGCGCCCCCTACCTCGACCACACGGCCGCGCTCCTGGACCTGAGCGGCGCGGGGCGCGTCGCGATGATGCTCTGCGCGCCTGCCGCTCCCCGTCCGCTGCGCGCGACGCTCGTCACCCGCCACGTCCCCTACGCCCGGGTGCCCGCCCTTCTGACCCGCGGGGCCCTCCGCGAGGCCGCCGAGCTCACGCTCGAGTCGCTGCGCCGAGACCTGGGGCTGCGGCGGCCGCGCGTAGGCGTCTGCGCGCTCAACCCGCATGCCGGCGAGAACGGCCTCCTCGGGGACGAGGAGAGGCGGCTCCTGCTCCCCGCGCTGAGGGCGCTGCGACGCGAGGGCCTCCCGCTCGAAGGGCCGCTGCCTGCGGACGCCGCTTGGGCCGCGCACGCGGAGGGCCGCTTCGACGCCCTGCTCGCCCTCTATCACGACCAGGCCCTCATCCCGCTCAAGCTCGCGGCCCGCTACGGGGCCGTCAATTGGACGCTCGGACTGCCTTTCACGCGCGTCTCCCCGATGCACGGGACGGCGTACGACGCGGCCCGCTCGGGACGCATCGACCCCTCCGGCATGATCGCCGCGGCCGTCTTCGCAGCGGAGATCTCATCCAGGAAGGCGCGTTCATGAGCGGAGTCCATCCGCCTCGGACCCGACCCCCTCTCCCTACCCCTCTCCCCCGGAGGGGGAGAGGGTTGGGTGAGGGGGCGATCGCGCTTCTAGGGTCGTTCTTCTTCATCGCTTCCGCCGCCGCCCAGACCCCGTCCACGGCCTCCGTCGCGGCCGTTTCGACCGCCGCCTTCTCGGCGCACGAGCTGGTGGACCGCTCGAACAAGGTCCTGCGCGGGGACTCCAGCCACGCGCGCCTCCTCATGACGATCCGCACGCCGGAATGGACGCGCGAGCTCGACCTCGAGGCCTGGAACCGCGAGCGCACCCACGCCTTCATCGTCATCCACGCCCCGCCCAAGGAGAAGGGGACCACGACCCTGCGACGCAAGGGGGAGATGTGGATGTGGATGGCGCGCGTCGAGCGGCTCATGAAGGTCCCGCCCGCGATGATGCACTCCTCCTGGCAGGGCTCGGATTTCACCTACGAGGACATCGTGAAGGCCGACTCGGTGGTGCGCGACTATACGCACCGCGTCCTCGCCCGGACGCCGGGCGAGGAGTACGCGACCGTCCTCATCGAGTCGCTCCCCAAGCCCGATGCCCCGGTGGTCTGGGGGAAGGTCCTGCTCCGCATCGGCGTGTACCCGGACGGCTGGGTCATCCCGCTCGCGGAGGACGACTACAGCGAACGCGGGGAGCTCGTGCGCTCCATCACCCTCTCCGAGGTGAAGGACATGGGCGGGCGGCGCGTGCCGACGCGCCTCGAGTGCGTCCCGAAGCGCTCCCCGGGCCGCAGCACGGTCCTCCATTACCGCGAGATCACATTCGACGTCGCCCTGCCGGACTCCTTCTTCTCCCTGAGCCGGCTCCAGAGATGAGGCGCCCGGGAGGCCCGGGCGGATGATCGCGCTCGCCTGGCGCAACGTCCTGCGCAACCGCCGGCGCACGGCGCTGACCGCCGTCTCCGTCGGCTTCGGCCTCGCCGCGGTGCTCTTCGGCCAGAGCGTCATCGAGGCCGTGCAGGTCCAGCTCGTCGAGAAGTCGACCGGCGTCTTCACCGGGCACATCCAGATCCAGGCCGCCGGCAACCGCAACCTCAAGTTCCCCGACAAGCTCTTCTCCGGCGCCGCCCAGGTCGAGGCGAGGCTCGCCTCCTTCCCGGAGGTCGCGGCCTGGGGCGGCCGCCTGCACATGACCGGGATGGTCTCGGCGCCCAAGGACTCCGCGGGCGTGCTCATCTGCGGGGTCGAGCCCGGGAGGGAGGCGAAGGTCACCGCGATGAGCACCTACCTTTCCGAAGGGGCCTATCTCCCGCGCGCGGACTCCGTCTACCTCGGCGAACGGCTCGCGCGCCAGCTCGGTCTGAAGGCCGGCGGGGAGGTCGTGCTCCTCGCCGCCGCCGTCGACGGGAGCATGGGCGCCGAGCGCTTCCGCCTCGACGGGATCTTCCGCTCGGGCAGCGCGACCTTCGACGGGCAGATCGTCTACGTCCCGCTCGCCTCCCTGCAGCGGATGCTGGCGGCCGAGGGACGCATCAACAACCTGGTCGTGCGGCTCAAGGACCCGGAGCTCGCCGGGGAGGTCCGCGGGCGGCTCGGCCCGCGTCTGGCGGGCCTGCCCGTGAAGGCGCTCTCCTGGGAGGAGATCGATCATGAGATCGTGGGCATCCGCCGCTATCAGGACGCCCTGCTCGCCGTCGTGCTCGCCGTCGTCTTCGGCATCGTGGCCCTCGGCGTCGTGGACACGATGATGATGTCGATGTTCGAGCGCGTGCGCGAGTTCGGCCTGCTGATGGCTCTGGGGGCGCGGCCCGGCTTCGTCGTCCGGCTCATCCTCGCCGAATCCTTCCTCCTCTGCCTGCTCGGCGCCGCGCTGGGCCTCGCGGGCGGGGCGGCGCTCATCCTGCACTACGGCCGCAGCGGCCTCGAGCTTCCCATCAAGGACGCGATCGGCTACTTCATCCCTTTCGACCCCGTCCTGCGGCTGCGCTTCAGTTGGGGCAAGCACCTGGCGGCCCTGGCCGGGGTCCTTCTGACGGGCGCCGTGGGCGGACTCGTCCCGGCGCTCAAGGCCTCGCGGATGCGGCCCACCGAATCGCTGAGGCATCTGTGAGGCGCGCGCTCCCGCCGTTCGCGGCCGTCCTCCTCCTGCTGCCGCTCTGCGCCCTCGCCGCCGAGGACGCCGCAAGATCTCCGCTCACGACCCCTTTCGGCCGCATGCGGGCCCAGGCGGGGGTCAACCTCCAGCAGGCGAACTGGGTCAACGACGTCGGGTACGCCGACCAGGCGCTCGACTACCGCTTCGCTTCCACGGCCTTCACGAAGCTCGAGGGGAGCTTCCTCCTCGAAGACAGCCGGCTCTCCTTCGGCTGGGACCTGAACGTGGACGGCAACCATGTGGGCAAGCTCGCCGAGGCCGCGGGCTGGATCGGCTGGGAGCGCCTGCGCTTTCGCTGGGCGGGCGGCTCCCTGCAGGGACGGCGGGTCTGGAGCGGGCGGAGCACGGCGGTGAGCGCGATCGGACGCCCGCTCGAAGAGGACATCGAAGGGCGCTACGCGCAGGTGGACGCGCTCTGGTGGGTCCACCCCGCCGGCTACGTCGGTCTGGGCTACACGAGCTTCCGGCTCCCCACCGAGATCCCCGCGAGCTACTGGGACTCGTCTTTGGGGATGGCCGTCGACGCCAATCCCGGCTACGACCCCGACTACAAGCTCCAGCTCTACTCCGTCCTCTTCGGCTACGACACGCTCGCGAGCTCGATGCTCTACTTGGACGGCCCGCAGGCGCAAAGACCTTTCGGCCTCTATCTCTCGTCCGAGAACCGGCTCGGCCTCGGCCGCTCGAAGATCAGCGGCGACGGCGCGGCGTCCGTGCGCGCGGCCAACAACGGGGCGTATGGCGGCGTGCCGGACCTGGCGGCCTACACGCCGGGCGCTGCCGAGCGGACGGCCGGGGCCGCGCAGTGCGACCTGGGGCTCGGCGTGCGCTGGCGCGGGGCCTGGCGAAGGGCGCAGTGGGCGCTGGGGCTGGGCTGGGAGCTCTCGTTCCTTTACAGCCGGAACTTCGGCGGCGAGGCCGCGAACGCCGGCGAGCTCGGCATGAGCCCGGCGACGACGCTCTTCCGTCACGGGCCGATGCTCCGGCTCTACGCGCGATGGTGAACGCTCTCGCCGTGCTCCGGCTCGCCTGGCGCAACCTCCTGCGCAACCGCCGGCGCAGCGCGCTCGCGGCGTCCTCCATCGCCTTCGGCATCATGGCGCTCGTCTTCGGGCAGAGCCTGCTCGGCTCCTTCCAGCGCCAGATGGTGGACAAGTCCACCGGGGTCCTCAGCGGGCATCTCCAGGTCCAGGCGGCGAAGGCCTCCGACCGGAAGGTCCCCGAGGTCCTGCTCGCGGACCCCGCCCGGTACGTGCGGCTGCTGGCCGACGACCCGCTCGTCGAGGCGGCCGGGCCGCGGCTCCTGATGACCGGCCTTCTTCATTCGGCCTCCGCCTCGCGCGCCGCGCTCGTCGTCGGCGTCGAGCCGGAGAAGGAGAAGCGCCTCTCCATCATGCCCGGCTACCTCCGGGAGGGCCGCTACCTCGAGGGGCCCCGGGACGTCGTCATCGGCGAGCGCCTCGCGACCGCCCTCGACCTGCGCATCGGCGAGCGCGTCGTCCTCATGGCGCAGGGGCCCGACGGGGTGATGAACTCCGAGCTCTTCCGGCTCTCGGGCGTGCACCGCAGCGGCAGCGAGGCCTTCGACGGGCAGACCGCCTACGTGCGGCTCGACTCGGCTCAGCGCCTGCGCGGCGTCCCGGGTCTGGTCAGCCACGCGGCGGCGCGCCTCGCCGATTCCGACCGTCTGCCCGAGGCGCTCTCCCGCCTGCGCGCGCGCCTCGGCCCCGAGGCCGTCGCGGTGACCTGGGAGGAGGTGGGCTCCGAGGTCGCCGGGATCCGGCGCTTCCAGAACGCGCTCTGGGCGGTCATCCACCTCGTCATCCTGCTCGTCGTCTGGTTGGGGATCCTCAACGCGGTCTCGATGTCGTTCTTCGAGCGCATCCGCGAGTTCGGGATCCTCCGCGCGCTCGGGGCGAAGCCGCGCTTCCTCGTCGCCCTCCTCGTCGCGGAGTCGGCGCTGCTCGGGCTGCTCGGCTCGCTGCTGGGACTGCTCCTCGGGCGGGCGCTCGTCGGCTGGTTCGGCGCGCGCGGCCTCTCGCTGCCCATCGGCGACGCGATGGCCTACTTCATGCCCTTCGACGACCGCATCCTCCTGCGTCCCTTCTGGGGTCCTCATCTGCGCTCGGCGGCCGCGGCGGTCCTCGTCTGCGTCCTCGCCTCCGCGGCGCCGTCTCTGCGCGCGGCGCGCCTGCGCGTGACCGAAGCGCTGCGGCACATCTAAAGGACGACCTTCAGTCGGAGGCGGGGCCGGTCGGGGGGGCGGCGCGGGTGCGCTCTTCCTTCGAGAGCATGAGCCACGGCGCGGCGACGCGCAGGGCGCCGAGGGCGGTCATCGCGACGGCGGCGACGGTGAGCATCGTCGCCAGCGGCACGCCCTTGAGCACGAAGCCGAAGACGTAGGTGGAGAGGATGGCCGCGCAGATGTTCATGAAGGAGCGCGCGGCCAGGACCTTCGGGACGTCCTCGCGCTCGAAGCTTCCGAGCGCCTTCTGGTAGAGGCCGGACATCACGATCCCCGCGAAGGCGGTCACGAGCGACTGAAGTCCGTAGATGCCGAGCGCGGCCCAGATGGAGCCCGTCGAGACCAGCAGCCAGAACAGCGGGACCTCGACGGCCGCGAGGAGGTAGAAGGGGACGGTGAGCGACTCCTCGGTGCGGAAGCCGAGCCGCGCGAGGACCTTCCGCAGGGGCTCCATCGCGAGGGTCGCGAGGATGCTGCCCACGCTCGAGGCCGCGACCATCAGCCCGTAGTAGCCCATCGGCGTCTCGGTGATGCTCCGCAGCAGCCAGCCGATGACGGGGATCCCCAGGATCTCCCCGCCGCCGCCGCCGATCTTGACGAGGGTCTCGACGAACTCGGGCAGGATGCTGAAGATGAGCGGGTCGGAGAAGAGGGCGTTGACCAGCAGGAGCAGGGTGAAGGTGCGCAGGAGGCGGTTCTTGAAGATCATGCGCGAGCCGTCCCGCATCGAGGCCCACAGCCGGGAGAGGACGGCCTTCGCGCTCAGGGGTTCCGACGCGGCGCTCTCCGCGGCGGTCCCGTCCGTTCCGAGGGCCGCGTCCTTGCGCCCGAGCAGGCGGATCGAGGCGAAGATGAGCCCTCCCAGGGCCATCGTTCCCGCGTAGATCCCGTAGATCACCGCCCCGGCGGAGCCCGTCTTGTTGAAGAAGTCGGGGAGCTGCGCCACCTTCCCCGCGAGCGCCGGGCCGATGATCGCGGCGGTCGAAGCGATGAAGGTGAGGATGGAGTTCGCCCGCAGCCGCTCCTCGGGGGACACCGACTTCTCGCCCATGATGCGCGTCGTCGCCGCCGAGTCCATCGTGACGAAGACGCCTTGGAGATACGACTGCAGCATGACGAGCCCGAGGTAGACGAGGATCGCCGCCTTCAGCGAGAAGAGGCCCGAGGCGAAGAAGAGGGTCGGGATGAGCGCGATGACGGCCGCTCGGGCGAAGGCCGAGCGCGAGAGCCAGGTGCCCGGGGCCGCGGCGCCCTTCTTGCCGAGCAGCGGCACCGTCGCGTAGCTCACCGCCTGCGCGATCCAGTGCATGATGCGGGAGAGCGAGCGGTTCGAGCGCACCAGCGCCTTGACCGCCTCGGAGTCCCCGAAGCGGGGGTCGTGGTTCTCGTAGAGGAGGTTCTTCGTGAAGGACGAGACGAGGAACGGCATCCCGACGATGTACATCTGGAAGCCGAAGAGATAGGTCGAGTAGGCGAGCGCGTAGCGCCAGAAGGCGCCGTTGCGCTCGGGGTCCTTGAAGACCTGGGTGCGGGACGCCGGCGGGGCGGGTTCGCTCGAAGCGTTCTCCGCGCTCTCGGCTCCGCGCGGCCGGGAGAGCAGGGCGCGCAGGCTTCCGCCGGCGGCGACGGGGACGGGCGTCTGCGCGAGGTC
Source organism: Elusimicrobiota bacterium (assembly GCA_041660925.1). NCBI lineage: Bacteria > Pseudomonadati > Elusimicrobiota > Elusimicrobiota bacterium. The sequence goes on along the minus strand of JBAZVI010000008.1, from coordinate 63,309 downwards.
CGCGCGAGCCGCGGCGGGCGCCTCGCCGCTCAGGAGGGAGAACTGGCGGTCCGTCGCGGTGCGGGCCGCTCCCTGGGGCAGGTCCGCGAGGCCGCGGACTTCCTCGGCGGCGGCGGCGGCCAGAGGCGCGACCTTCTTGAGGGCGAACGCCGCGGCGCCCGGCGTCAGGGCCGCCGGGTTGAGCGCGGCTGCGGCCCCCGACGGGACCTCCGCGACGGGCCCGAGCGTCGCAGGGACGGCGCGAGAGGAGGACGACGCGCGCGCCGCGACGGCGGGGGACGCGCCGGGGACGAACCCGACGGGGATGAGCAGCGTCGAGACGGGGAGGCCGAGCGTCCCGGCGGAGAGGGGGTAGACGGTCTTCACTCCGACCGGCGCCACGGGCGTCCCGGCCCCCGGCTGGACCGCGACGAAGGCGCGGACCTGCGCGAACGCGGGCTCGAGGCCGAGCGACCAGGCCAGGAGCAGGCAGAGCGCGCCGCGGAGGACCTTCATGGGGCTATTAAGGCAGGCGGTGAGCCGCGACGCATGGGACCGCAGGGCAGTCCGCCGACCTCAATGGACCCAGCCGGACCTGGGCCTATGAACGCGGGAAGATCAAAGGCCCTCCCCGGAGGAGGGGGAGGGCCTGCGCGGAGGGGAAAGCGGCGGCGTCAGCGGGCGCAGCGCTCCTTCGTCTCGTAGGCGAGGCGGTCGTAGGTGATGAAGCGCTTGACCTCGAGCACGCTCAGAGGATCCCTGTCGCCGGCGAGCGCTTTGCGGAAGAGGGTCTCGTAGCGCTCGCGCAGGAGCGGGTCGCGGAGGATGTCCTCGGAGCGGCGGAGCGCGGAGGGTTCGCTCAGCTTGCCGCGCAGGACCTGGTCGGCCCAGTAGCGGGCCTTGAGAGCCAGGACGCTGGCCTCGAGGCGGCTGATCATCTCGTCGGCATGTGCGCAATCCGAGTTCGACACGGCGTCGCGCAGCTGGTCCTGCTCCCGCGTGGAGAGGGCGAGCAGGCGCTCGGGCTCGCGCGCCGCGGAGCCGCGGCCCCGGTCGCTCAGGACGTCGCGCATGGCTTCGGCGGCCGTGAGCGAAGGGTCGTAAGGGAGCAGCTCTTCGCTGCGCGAGAGCCACTCGGCCTGCACCTTCGTCTCCTGGTCGGTGAGCACGACGCCCGTGCCCACGTGGTAGAGGCGGGCCTTCAGACCCGCCTCGCGGCCGAGCGCGGCCCAGGAGCCCGTGACGAGCGCCTGGCAGTCGAGCTCGCGCGCGAGCATGGCGAGGTAGGCGGCGACCGTGAGGTCCTTGTCCTTGAGCCCGAGCGAGAGGATCGCCGCGTCGACCTTGGTCAGGTCGACGACCTTGGGGCCGTCGGGGGAGGTCATGCGGGAGGAGAGGGTCTGGGCGATGAGGCGTCCTTTCGGCGTCAGGGCCGCTTCGAGCGAGAGGAAGGGCACCACGGCCACGCGCTGGACCCCGGCCTCGGCGGCGGCGCGGGCGAGGGTCTTCGCGAGCGGCGTGAAGCCGTCGGCGGCGCAGGCGGCGGCGGGAATGAAGAGGGAGAGCGAGAGGGTCGGTAGGAGGAGGACCTGCGAGCGTAGACGCGCGAACATCATGACGACCTCGACTTCGGGGGCTCTGAGGTCCGGCGGGGTCTCAGGAATGCGTCTGCGCCTACGGCTGCGGCATCCCCACTATAGCATGATTGACGGGGACGACGGGAGGGCCGGACGGCTCCATTTCGCATAGGTCCACGGGCCCTCGCGCGCGAGGTGGGCAAAAGCGTCCCGGATTCGGTATGCTTGCGGGGTGAGGATCCCTCCCTCCCTGCTCGAGGCGGCGCGCCGGCGCGACGCGCGTCTGCAGCGTCCGGCCGGCGTCCCCGCGGCGGTGCAGCGCGACCCCGCCTGTTCCGCGACGGCGCTGGTGCTGACCCTGCGCGACGGGACGGCCTACGAGAGCGCCGAGCGCTGGGGCGCGGCCCATCTCCTGGAGCGCGTGGCTTTCCGCGGCACCGCGCGCTTCCCCTCGCGCTACGAGGTCCTGCGCCACCTCGAACGCTTCGGCGGCCGCGTCCTCGCGCATCCGACCCGGGAGACCGCGTCCTTCCAGGCGAAGGTCCCCTGCGGCCGCGAGGCGGAGGCGCTCGAGCTCCTCGGCGAGCTCCTGCTCCGGCCCATGCTGCGGCCCGAGGCCGTGGGCTCGGAGCGGAGGGCCGCCGCCGAGGAGCGCCTGCGCGAGCTCGAGGATCCGGGCCGCTTCGTTTCCGCGCTCCTCGAGGGGGCGCTGCTGCTCCCCGAGGCTTCGGCGCGCCCTCCGGCGGCGGACGCCGAGGCGCTCTCCGCGCTCGACGCCGACGCGCTGCGAGAATGGGCCCGGGGCGGATGGCAGCGCGGCGCCCTCGTCGCGGCGGTCTGCGGCAACCCTCCCGCGGACATGGAGAGCCGCCTCAACGAGGCGCTCTCCGCCTTCCCGGAGGGGCCCGGCCGCGAGCGTTCGGCCGTCGTGTCCAAGCCCGCCTGGGCCGGCGCCCGCGCGCTCTGGTGCCCCTCGCGCGGCGAGGGACCGGTCCGCCTGGAGCTGGGCTGGCGCTTCCCCGTGCGCGGAGAGCGCGAGCGCGCCTGCTGGGAGGCGCTCGACGCGATGCTCGGGACCGGCCGCACGAGCCTCCTCAACTTGATCCTGCGCGAGCGCGAGAGCGTGGCCTCCTCCTGCGCGACGCGCCTCCTCTTGCGCGGCAAGGACGCCCTCTTCACGGTCGCGCTCGCGCTCGGCGAGCGCGAGCTCCCGCGCGTCCTGCCCCTCATCGACGGGCTGCTCGTCGAACTCGCCTCGCGGCGGGTCGACGCGGCGCTCTTCGACGAGGCCGTCGCCCGCCGCGCGACGGACCTCCTCTTCACGACGGAGGACCCGCTGGAGACCGCACGCAGCCACGCGGCCTCGCTGCTCGAGCGCGGAGTCCCCGCCGCCTTCGGCGAGCGCTTCGCCGAGCTCGAACGGGCCTCCTTCGAGGGGGCCGCCGCCCTGGTCGCCGAGCACCTGCGCCCGGGCGCGCGGACGGTCGCGCTCATGGGCGGCGCCAAGCCGCCCGCGGCCGCCTTCCCCGGGCTCGTCGAGGTCCCGCGGAGCCCCGAGGGCTCCGTCCGCTGGAGATAAGAGAGGTTCGGCGCCATGAATGACGCGGCTTTCGAAGGGAAGGTCGTCCTCGTCACCGGCGGCTCGCGCGGGGTCGGCCTCGCGGCCGCGCGCCTCTTCCTGCGGGAGAAAGCGAAGCTCGTGCTGGTCGCCCGCGACGCCGCGCGCCTCGAGACGGCGCGCCGCGAGCTCTCCGCGCTCGGGGAGGTCCGCGTCGTCGCCGGGGACGCCGCCGAGGAGTCCTCCGCGAAGGCGGCGGTGGCCGCCGCGCTCGAGGGCTTCGGCCGGCTCGACGCGCTGGTCAACAACGCGGGGACGGCGCTGGCCCGCTCCGTCGCCGAGACGACGGCCGCCGACTGGGACCGGGTCATGGCCGTCAACGCCCGCGGGCCCTTCCTCTTCTGCCGGGAGGCGCTCGCGGCGATGGCGAAGTGCGGCTCCCGGGGGAAGATCGTGAACGTGGCCTCGGTCTCCGGGACCATGGGCACCGCCATGGCCTCGGCCTACTCGGCCTCGAAGGCGGCCCTCATCGGGTTCACGAAGGCGCTGGCCAAGGAGGGGGCCCGCGTCGGGGTGAACGCCAACTGCGTCGCGCCGGGGGCCATCGACACCGAGATGTTCCAGAAGGACACCCTCGACGTCCTCGCCGCCAGGTTCAAGAAGGACCGCGAGGCCCTGCTGAAGAGCGTGGTCTCCGCCATCCCTCTCGGGCGCCTGCTCCGGCCCGAAGAGGTCGCCGAGCTCGTGGTCTTCCTCTGCTCCGCGAAAGCCGACGGCATCACCGGCCAGGTCTACCGCATCGACGGCGGGACGGACATCCATTGAGCTTCAAGGCCTGCACCTCCTGCCGCGTCGAGTGGGAGACGCGCGAGGACCTGCTCTCGGACCCCGCCGTGACGCTCGCCGGCTACCAGGCGGACTTCGAGGAGCTCGAGGCGGGCTTCTTCCTCTTCAACCACTCCTGCAGCACGACCTTCGCTCTCGGCGTCGACGTCTTCAAGGAGCTCTACGAAGGGCCGGTGTTCTCGGAGCGCCGCACGGGGACGGCGGACTGCCCCGGCTACTGCCTGCGCAAGGACGAACTCCGCCCCTGTCCCGCGCACTGCGAGTGCGCGTGGGTCCGAGAGGTCGTGCGGATCGTCTCGCGCTGGAAGAAAAAGAAGAAGGCCTGACCTCCCGGCCAGGCCTTCTCTCCGCCCATCCGCCGCCTCAGGACTTGAGGATGACGCCCTGTCCGCTCGAGCCGTCGATGCGCACCTCGAGGGGCTTCTCCAGGCGGAGGTGGCGCAGCAGCGGGGTCTCCCGCAGGGCCGGCTGGGCGTCGAACCAGGCCCAGTCGATGCTCCCCTCTCCCTTCTGCGGGTTCACCGTGAAGTAGCCGATCCCGAGCGAGGTGACGTTGTGGAAGAAGTGGGTCCCGTAGGAGGGGTCCACGACGAAGCGCTCGAGGTTGGTCTCGACGATGGCGCGCGCCGAGGAGATCTGGTTCCACTTGACCGGGATGCCCAGCCACCGGTCCCCCGAGCCCCAGCGGCCGGGACCCAGGAGCAGGCACATGCGCCCTTCATGGCGCAGGGCGTCGTTGATCTCCCCGATCTGCGCGGCGATCTCGAGGGTGCGCGCCGGGTCGAAGGCGTCGGGTTTGACGTAGACGACGTCGTGGATCTCGGGGAGCACGCCGTTGCCGAGGGCCTTGGGGCTGCCGCAGACGACGCGCGCGGGGTCGACGCCGTAGAGGTTGACCTTCTGGTTGAGCTGGCGCGAGATCATCGGGCGCATCTGGAGCACGTTGAACTCGACCGGGCGCTCCGCCGCGGGGTCGACGGAGAGCGCGAACTCCATCTCCACGTGCGAGCCCATCGCGTCGGTCCCCATCGCGCAGAGGAAGCGCAGGATCTCCGCGAGGGGGAAGAGGTCGTTCTTGAGGATGGGCGCGAAGGTCACCAGACGCGTCCCCGCGCGGCCGATCCCGTCGTAGACCGCGTCGTTCTCCGGGGAGTAGGTCGAGCCCACGGCGGCGAGGGTGCCGTCGACCTCGGCCTCGTCGAGGCCCAGGCGCGCGATGTTGGGCTCGGAGTCGAAGTCGAAGTCGTCGACGGAGCCGGCCGTGTCGACGGCGAGGAACTCCCGCTGCGAGTTCGCCAGGAAGTCCTTGACCGTCGCGAACTGGTGCAGGTTCTGGGGATGCGCCGGCGAGAAGCGCAGCGAGCGGTAGCCGTCCATGATGGTCTTCCCCAGCCCCAGCGCCACGTAGGAGACGGCCTCCTCGGGGCGCATGGGCGGGACCGGGTAGTAGTTGTAGCTCTGCACGACCCCGGAGACGTCCGGGTAGAAGCGCGCCCCGTTCCCGCGCGAGCGTCCCACCAGGCGCTGCACGATGACGGCCATCTTCTCCTCGTCGGGCAGGCGCGCGGTGTAGCGCAGGTAGGAGCGCGCGTCCGGGGAGAAGGTCGAGGCGTAGACGAGCTTGACCGCGCGCTCGAGCTGGCGCAGGCGGGTCGCCGGGTCGGGGTGGTTGTTGGGGAGCATGTACGTCTTGTAGACGCCGGCGAAGGGCTGGCTGCGGGCGTCCTCGAGCATGGAGGAGGAGCGCACCGCGAGCGGGTCCTGGACCCGCTGCACGAGGGTCTCGAGGTCGCGCATGATGTAGGCGGGCAGGCGCGCCTTCAGGAACGCCGCGCAGAGCGCCGCGTGGTCGCCCTCGGCCCGGACGACCCCGTGCAGTTCGTTCTGCTCGAGGAAGAAGTCGAAGACGTCGGTGCCGATGACCGCCGTGTTGGGGACGGTGATGCGCACGCCGTCGAAGCGCTCGGCGACCTCGCGGCGGCTGAGCGCGAAGTTCATGAACGCGAGCCCGCGGGCCTTCCCGCCGATGGAGCCGCTGCCGAGCTTCACGAAAGGGCTGTCGCGGTCGAAGTAGCGGCCGTCGAACTGCAGGACCGTGCCGAGCTGGGTCTTGTGCACGAACTGGTGGAGGGTCTCGACGAGGTGCTTGCGCAGGGTCTCGAGGTCCTTGAACTCGGAGATCTTTCGCGGGCGCAGGCGCGCGGCGATCTCGAACTCGGTGCGCGCCATCAGCCATTTCGAGAAGTGGTTGCGGCTGGCGTGGTACTCGACGCTCTCCGGGGGGACGCTCTGCAGTAGCTCGATCATCGAGTGCAGGTCGGAGGCGCGGCCGGCCTCGGCGCCGTCGGCGAGGCGGAAGACGAAGTCCCCGAAGCCGAAATAGGTGAGCATGAAGCTCTGCAGCTGCTTGAGCAGGGTCGGCGAGCCCTTGTCGAGGAACGAGGCGCCGACGGCCTCGGCGAGGGGGGCGAACTTCGCGTCCGAGGACTGGACGAGGACCGGCATGTCGGGGTCGTCGGTCTTGATCTTCTCGGTCAGGCGCAGGCCCGCCTGAGGGTCGGCCTTCCCTCCGCGGGGGAACTCGACGTCGGTGATGACCCCCAGCAGGTTCGAGCGGTAGCGCGCGTAGAGCTCCCAGGCCTCCTCGAAGGAAGAGGCGAGCAGGACCTTCGGGCGCGCCCGCATGCGGAGCATCTTGTGGGAGAGGTTGATCCCCTCCGCCATGAGCAGCTGCGTCTGCTTCATCATCTCCGCGTAGGCGATGGGGAGGTAGGAGGAGTAGAAGCGGATGGAGTCCTCGACGACGAGCACGGCCTGGACGCCGGAGAGGCGGATGTCGTGGTCGATGTTGAGGCGGTCCTCGACGAGCTTCACGATGGACATGAAGATGCGCGGGTCGCCCAGCCACAGGAAGATGCGGTCGAAGGCGGCCTTGTCCTCGTCGGGCAGCTGGGTGAAGTCGAGGGTGTTGAAGGCGAGGAGGACCAGCGGCATCCGGGGGAAGAGGGCCTTCACCTCGCGCGCGAAGGCCGCGAGCTCGATCTCGCCGACCTGCGCCATGGTGATGACGAGGTCGAAGGACTCTCCTCCCTTGAGTTTCGCGAGGGCCTGGGCCGCGTTCGAGACGCGCGTCACGCGCGGGGCGTAGCGCAGGTTCAGGTCGAGGTACTCGCTGAAGACGAGCTCGGTGAGGCGGTCGTCGTCGGCCAGCAGGAAGGAGTCGTAGGGGGCCGCGACGAGGAGCACCTCGCGCACCCGGTTCGGCATGAGCTTGTCGAACCCGCCGAACTGGACGTCGTACTCGCCGAAGATGGTCTGCGCGGCGTCCATAGGAGCCATGGGCAGATTATAGGAAGCTTTTCGACTGATTGGCCGGGTCCCGCCCGCGATCTCCCGCCGCAGGGACGCGGTCGAGCCGTGACGCGGCTCGCCGCTCAGCTCTCGGCCTGCGTCCATACAAGCGACGCAGGCCTCCGAGATGCCCTGCGGCGGGAGTTTGCGGGCCTCCCGGCCAAGATGAGACGGAAACCGTCTGCAATCATAGTCGGGGCCCCACGTCTCCTCATGCGCCGGTCTTCAACGGGTGACGCGGCGGCACCGTATCGGGCAAGACAAGGTGCCGCGATCGGGCGTGGGGTGCGGCTCCTCGTGCGCGGCGGGGGGGCGTGTCAGGGGGGTGGATAAGGAGGCCCCCACGGCGAGTATCCGCCGCGGGGGGCACCGCCCTTTTATGAAAAGTCCAGAATATCGTTGGAAAGTGAAGACCCCGTGCTGCAGCACGGGGTCTTCTTATCTCAGTTGTTTCAGAATTCGTGTTCTAGATGGTTCGTCGGTTTCTTCGGTTTTCTGTTTCGATGTAGCAGTCCCTACGCTTTCGCTGCTCTCACGATGGCGAGGACAAGCGCCAGTGTGAGAAGGATGCTGATGTTTTTCATCAGGCACCTCCTACGTTGCGGATTGGGGGCACCCCGTTTGCTGAGCAGCACATGCATTATGCCCCGAAACGAAGAGCCCGCGCGGCCGAGGCCGCGCGGGCTCTTCTGTCGCGGAAGGGCTTAGACGAGGCCCTGGGCGAGCATGGCGTCGGCGACCTTGCGGAAGCCGGCGATGTTCGCGCCCATCACGTAGTTGCCGGACACGCCGTACTCGTGGGCCGTGTCCATGCAGGACTTGTGGATGCTCACCATGATCCGGTGGAGGTACTTGTCGACCTCTTCGCTGGTCCAGCTCAGCCGCTGGCTGTTCTGGGACATCTCCAGGCCCGAGGTGGCCACGCCGCCGGCGTTGGCGGCCTTGCCCGGCGCGAAGAGGATCTTCTTCGCGAGGAAGGCCTCGACGGCCTCCGGGGTGGAGGGCATGTTCGCGCCCTCGGCGACGAGGAAGCAGCCGTTGGAGAGCAGGGCCTTCGCGTGCTCGCCGCTCAGCTCGTTCTCGCAGGCGGTCGGGAGCGCGCAGTCGCACTTGATGCCCCAGGGCTTCTTGCCCTCGAGGAACTCCGCCTTCGGGAACTTCTTCACGTACTCGCGGAGGCTGCCGCGGCGCTTGAAGACGAGCTCCTTCGTGAAGGCGACCTTCTCGGCGTCGATGCCGTCCTTGTCGTGCACGGTGCCGTCGTAGTCGGTCATCGCGACGACCTTGCCGCCGAGGTGGTTGATCTTCTCGATGGCGTGGACGCCCACGTTGCCGGCGCCCGAGATGACGCAGGTCTTGCCCTTGAAGCTCTCTCCGCGGGTGGCGAGCATCTCCTGGGCGAAGTAGACGGCGCCGTAGCCGGTGGCCTCGGTGCGGATGAGGCTGCCGCCCCAGCCGATGCCCTTGCCGGTCAGCACGCCCTCGAAGCAGTTCTTCAGGCGCTTGTACTGGCCGAACATGTAGCCGATCTCGCGGCCGCCCACTCCGAGGTCGCCGGCCGGGACGTCGGTGTCGGCGCCGATGTGGCGGAAGAGCTCGGTCATGAAGGACTGGCAGAAGCGCATGACTTCGGCGTCCGACTTGCCGCGCGCGTCGAAGTCCGAGCCGCCCTTGCCGCCGCCCATGGGCAGCGTCGTGAGGGCGTTCTTGAAGATCTGCTCGAAGCCCAGGAACTTGAGGATGCCCAGGTACACGCTGGAGTGGAAGCGCAGCCCGCCCTTGTACGGCCCGATGGCGCTGTTGAACTGGACGCGGAAGCCGCGGTTGACGTGGATCTCGCCCTTGTCGTCGGTCCACGGCACGCGGAACATCAGGACCCTCTCGGGCTCGACGAGGCGCTCGAGGATCTTGGCCTTGCGGTACTCCGGATGGCGCTCGAGCACGGGCTCGAGGGTCTCCACGACTTCGTGGACGGCTTGGAGGAATTCCTTCTCTCCGGCGTTCTTCTTGGCGACCTCGGCCAGAAGGTTGGCGATGTAGGGGTCGTGCTTCGTGGTCGACGGGGCAGTCTTGGTGGGCATGTTGTCTCTCCTGAAGATTTGTAGGACGACCGACTTTTTGAATTCTGACTCTTTGGGTACCGAGAGTCAACCCACTAAGGAGTGCCTTCCGCTGCTCTCGCCGGGACCCTAGGGCAGCCGCTCTTCCTCGACTCCCCTTCCCCGCGGGAAGGGGCAGTGGAAGGGGGAATTGCCCTGCGAACCTGGAACCATTCCCACCCTCCGCGCGTACTCTATCAGGATCACGCTGACTACAGTCCCCTAACTTCCCCTCCTGCGGGAGGGGCGGGGGAGGGGGAGCACACTCCCCAGCCGCACAGGATCACATCATGGCGTCACACATCATGGCGTCAGGCACCGCAACTTTTAGAACTTATTCCTGCCGCGGCGCGGAGAACGCCGATCGGCGCATCCTGCGGGCTTCCGCGGAATAAGTTGCAAAAGTTCACGTCTGACCCCATTTAGGATCACGCTGACTACAGTCCCCCAACTCCCCCTCCTTGCGAGTTCGCACTATTAGTTTCCTTGCCGAGTGCGATCGCGGCACAATCAGGGCCGGGGTGCCGCCGAGGGGGGCAGGGGGGGAGGTCCCCCCCTCAGTGGGGGAAGAGGTTCAGGGTGGCGAACATCACTCCCATGCCCGCGAGGAGGCCGAAGAGCACGAGGTGGTGGTCGCCGGTGTCGTGCGCGGCGGGGAGGAGCTCGTCGAAGGAGATGAAGACCATGATGCCGGCGACGAAGGCGAACGCCAGGCCGAAAAGGGTCGGTCCGATGAAGGGCGCGAGGAGGAGGTAGCCGAGCGCCGCTCCGACGAGCTCGGCGAGGCCGGTGGCGAAGGAATAGAGGAAGGCCTTGCGGCGGTCGCCGGTCGCGTAGAAGATGGGGACGGAGACGCTGATCCCCTCCGGGACGTTGTGGATGGCGATGGCCAGCGCGATGGAGAGCCCCGTGGTCGGGTCGTTGAGCGCGGCGACGAAGGTCGCGAGCCCTTCGGGGATGTTGTGGACGGTGAGCGCGAAGGCGGAGAGCAGGCCCATGCGCATGAGCCGGCGCTCTCCCGTGCCCCCTCCGGGCTCCATCTCCTCGATGTGTCGGTGCTCGTGGGGGTTCTCGAAGGAGGGGACGAGGAAGTCGATGAGGGCCGTGAAGGCGATGCCGACGAAGAAGGCCCCGAACGCCGCCCAGGCGCCGGACGCAGGGCCGAAGCGGCCGGCGAGGGTGCCGCGCGATTCCGGGAGGAGCTCGAAGAGGGAGATGAAGACCATCACGCCGGCGGAGAAGGCCAGCGAGAACGCCAGCAGACGCGTGTTCGTTCGGCGGGCGAAGAAGGCGATCGCGCTGCCGATGCCGGTCGAGAGGCCGGCCAGCGCGGTGAGCGCGAAGGCGAAGAGGACGCTGCCGTGCGCGGTTTCCATGTGAGGGCAGCATTATATAACTGTGCGGGGTGTCCCCGAGGGGAGAGGAGAGTCGCCCTCCCCCTGCACCCCCTCGCCGGCACCCCGGCCTAGGAGTCCGTCCGCGTAATAGCGTATTCCCCGGAGGCCCAAGCCTGAGCCGTGCGCAAGGCGCGACGAGCGAGCATAGCCCCGCTATGTGAGCGAGGAGCAACGCGGCGCACGGCCGGGATGGGGCCTCCCGCTCTTCCTCAGAAGTCATGGGAGGAGCGGGGCGCGCGCTATCGGGCTGCGACGGCGTCGCTCGTCGCTTACATAGCCGCAGCTATGCGCGCTCCTCGCTCCTTGTCTCGCTCCAATAGCGCGCGACCGGAGAACATGCTATTACTCGGACGGACTCCTAGAGTGCCGGGATCGCACGCGATGAGGAATCTGATAGTGCGAACTCGCAGGAGTTTAGGTAAACTCATGGGGATGGCGCTGCTCGAGCTCAAGGACATCGTGAAGGTCTACGACGGCGGACAGAAAGTGGCCGCCCTCAACGGCGTCTCTCTGTCGGTCGAGGCCGGGGAGCTCGCGGCCGTGGCCGGGCCCTCGGGCTCGGGAAAGTCCACCCTGCTCAACATCGCCGGGACCCTCGACGCCCCCACGCGCGGCCATGTGCTCTTCGAGGGGCGGGAGCTCACGAAGCTCGGCGGCGCGGCGCTCGCCGACTTCCGCCTGAGCAACCTCGGCTTCATCTTCCAGGCGTACAACCTCATCGGGGTGCTCAGCGCGCTCGAGAACGTCGAGTACGTGCTCCTGCTCCAGGGGGTCGAGGCGGGAGAGCGCCGCGAGCGCGCCCGCGAGGCCCTCAAGCGCGTCGGGCTCGCGCGCGAAGCCGACCGGCGCCCCGACCACCTCTCGGGCGGGCAGCAGCAGCGCGTGGCCGTGGCGCGGGCCGTCGTGGGTCGGCCGCGTCTCATCCTCGCCGACGAGCCCACGGCGAACCTCGACTCGAAGACCGCCGAGTCCCTGCTCGACCTCATGGTGGAGCTCAATGAGGAGAGCGGAGCCACCTTCCTCTTCTCGAGCCACGACGAGCGGGTCCTGAGCCGCGCCCACCGCGTCGTGCGCATGCGTGATGGGCAGGTCGTCTGAGCGGGGAATGCTCCGGGGCCCCGCTCAGACGACTCGGCTTAGGCAGCTCCTCGCCGGGATCCTTCTACTGCTCGCACCTGCCGTCGAAGCGCGCGCTGAAAACGCGCGCTTCGACGCTTCCGGCTACCTGAAGACGCTCTACCGCTATTCCCGCTCGGGCCTGAGCGGCTCCCCTTATTGGAGCGACCTCTCGCGGGTCCGGACGACGCTCGAACTGTCACGGGCCGCCGGGGGAGAGCCCGACGCCCCGGTCCTGCGAGCGCACGCCGATTACGACCATGAGCTGCTCACGGGCTCCTATCTCCATTCGGCCGAGTGGCGCCGCTACGGCACGGCCGAGCCGCCGTCCTATCTGGACATGGAGGGGACCATCTCCTCGGCGCCCGACGCCTTCTGGCGCCATCGCCTCTACCGCGGCTGGGCCGAGCTCCGCTCGGAGAGCTTCGACCTGCGCTTCGGGCGCCAGCGGGTGGCGTGGGGGACGGGCAAGCTCTGGAACCCGACCGACTTCCTCAACCCCTATCCGCCCGCCTCCATCGAGCGCGAGGAGCGCCGGGGCGTGGACGCGCTCTACGCCCGCCGCGGCCTCGGCGAGCTGGGGCAGGCGGAAGGGGTCTGGACGCTCGCCGATCGCTGGAGCGCGAGCGACCTGCTCGCGCGCGTGCGCGGCAACCGCTGGGGCAGCGATTTCTCGCTGCTGGCGGGCAAGGTCGCGCCCTCCACCGACAGCTGGGCGGCCGGCGGAGACTTCGCGGCCGACGTCTTCGACGGGAACTTCCACGGCGAGTGGCTCTACGCGGACCTGAAGACGCGCACGCCGTTCTGGAAGGGGCTCGTGGGCTACGAGTACGATTTCGGCTCCGCGCCGCCGCACGCGTGGCTCAAGAACCTCTGGGCGCTCGTCGAGTACCACCACAACGGCGCGGGCCGCTCGGACGAGCTGCGCTACGACACGGGGCCCGTGACGGGCGGCCGGGAGGTGGCGCTCGCGCGCAACTACCTCGGCGCGGGCCTGCGCAAGGAGCTTCATCCGCTCCTGCAGGTCGAGCTCTACGCCCTCGCCAACCTCGACGACCAGAGCACCTTCCTCATGCCTTCGCTGGACTGGAACGCGCTCAAGGACCTCCACCTCCTCGCCGGCTTCCAGCGCTTCGGCGGCACGCGCGTCAGCGAGTACGGCCGCCAGCCCGACGGGTTCTTCGCGCAGGCCCAATACTTCTTCTAGCCCGCCGGCCCCTGTCCCGGCTGGGCCTAAAGACTTCCCGGTCCGGGCCTCTTGTGCCCACGAGCTTTCATCCCCCGATTTGAAAGCATGGGCCGGGGCCGCGGTGCGGCCTCGATCCTGAGGGCCGGAGAGGGGACATGAAGAAGATCCTGACGATGACGCTCGTGTTCGGCTTTTCAACGGGAGCGTACGCCGCGCCCGTGCTGGAGCGGCTGCAGGCGATCAGTCCGGTCGACGCGCGCGGGCTTCAGGCGCCCGCGATCGTCGCCGCCGCCGTCGAGACGGAGGGGATCCTCACGGACGAAGAGACGGTGCTCCGGCACAAGGACGAGGACCTGCACACGCTGGTGGCCAGGCTCATGGAAGACAACAAGGGGGCGTGCGTCCGCGTCCATGCGTTCCAGGACGCGATGAGGCAGGGGCGCATCGGCTGCGAGCGCGACGGGGACACCCCCGCCGAGAAGCTCGGCAGCGACATCCTCCTGCACTACACCGCGTTCGGGCTCATCGTCGCGGGGAAGGAAGCCTTCTTCGTGCACCGTCCGACGATGCTGGCGCTCTCGCTGGAGGCCGGCGACCTCTCCGACCCCGATGCGGTCGAGGAGCGGCTGGAGCCCGCCCTCGTGAGCGCGCGCGACCTCAAGAAGATGCTCAAGCGGGTCCGTGCGGAACTCGCGAGGGACTAGACTTCGCAGACGGCGATCTTCAGCGGCGGCCGGCCGTCGAAGGAAGGGAAGTCCGCGTCCGGCTCGAGCGTCCGGACCGAGCGCAGCGGTCGGCCCGCCTTCTCGGCGCAGCGGCGGAGCGCGTCCAGCCAGGCGTCGAGCGCGACGGATGCGACGTGGTTCGTCGCGAGCACGCGGCCGCCCGGCTTCGCCGCCAGCACCGCGGGCTTGAACAGGGACGGATAGTCCCCGACGACGTCCACCGCGCCGAAGCGGCCTTTGGACCAGGCCGGCGGGTCGAGCACGACGAGGTCGAAGGGGCAGGCGGCGAACTTCGGGGTCTTCCGGGTCCGGGAGAAGCGCCCGCCCGCGCCGAGGCCGGCGATTTGGCGCACGACCGGCATGCAGTCCTCCTCGATGAGCCGGAACCGGTCCTCGGGGATCCCGTTGAGCCCCGCGTTCCTCCTGCCGACCTCGAGGTTCGAGGACGCGAAATCCACGTTCCAGACCTCGGAGGCGCCCCCGGCCGCCGCGCTCACGCCCGCGCTGCAGGTGTAAGCGAACAGGTTCAGGACGCTGAGTCCCTTGGAGGACGCGCGCAGGAACCGGCGCCCCGCGCGCAGGTCGAGGAAGAGCCAGGGGTCGAGACCCGCGTGGCGCGCGCGGATGAGGAACTTGAGGCCGGCTTCCCGGCACTCGAGTTCGGCCAGCGCCTCGGGCGCCGGGCGGTGCCAGAGCTCGAAGGGCTGGGCCGCGGTCTTTCCGCGGTGGTTATAGGCGAAGGCGAAGGCGTACGGCAGGCGTTCGCGCAGGAGGCGTTCGATCGCGGACGACTCCTCGGGGGAGAGGGGTTCGCGGAAGGTCTGCACGAGGACCAGCGAGCCGTAGCGGTCGACCGTCAGCCCGGCCCGGCCCTCGCCGACGCCGTGGAAGAGGCGGTAGGCGTCGGTGCCCTCGGCCTGGAGCTTCTCGATGAGCGCCCCGCGGGCGAGCAGCGCCCGCTCGAGGAGCTCCGGGAACGCGCCTTCGCTCATGACTCCAGGTGCCGGAGCTTGGAGAGCAGGCCGGGGAGCTTGGAGAGAGCGGCGTTCATCTTGTGCATCTCGCGCGCCGGACGCGCCGGTATGCCGAAGTAGGCCATGCCGGGTTCCGTGTCCTGGGCCAGGCCGGACATGCCCATGACGATGGAGCCCTTGGCCAGGCGCAGGTGGTCCTTGATGCTGACCATCCCGGAGATCATGACCCCGTCCTCGAGGACCACCGAGCCCGCGAGGCCCGTCTTGCCCGCGATGTAGATGTAGCGTCCGAGCCGGCAGTTGTGCCCGATGTGGACCTGGTCGTCGAGCTTGGTGAAGTCCCCGATGGTCGTGCTTTCGATGGTGGCGCGGTCGATGGTGCTCGTCGCCCCGATCTCGACGTCGTCGCCGACGACCACGTTGCCGATCTGGGGGATCTTGTGCCGCCCGCCCTTCTCGTCGTAGAAGCCGAACCCGTCCGCGCCGATGACGACCCCGCCGTGGACGACGCAGCGCCGTCCGACGACGCAGTGGTGCCCGACGCTCGCTCCGGCGTGGAGGACCGTGTCCTCCCCGACCTCGGCATGGGGCTCGAGCACGACGCCCGGATGGAGGACGCAGCGCGCGCCCACGCGGGCCTCCGCCATCACGACCGCGCCGGCCAGGACGCAGGCGCCCTCGCCGATGCTCGCCGTGGGATCGACCACCGCGTCGGGGGAGACCCCGGGCGCGAAGCGCGGGGCCTTGTCGAAGGCCTGCAGGAGGCGGATGAACGCGAGCCGGGCGTCGCCTTCGACGACGAGCGCGCGGCGGACTTCCCCGGCGAGCGCCGGGGTCGTCAGGACGGCGCCGCTCACGGCCGCTTTCGGGTGCCGCTTCAGCACGGCCTTGGACTCGATGAAGTAGACGAAGTGCTCCTCGAGCGGCTGCTCCTCGGAGAGCCGTTCGATGTCGCGCACGCCGTGGATCTCGTAGTCGGGCTCCCCCTGGACGGGGAGATTCAGAAGACGACCCAGTTCCTGCAGATTCATGAGGCCTCCGAGCGCGACCTGATGATACCATAGCGGTCCGCGGACGCGATGTCCTCGCGCGGAGGATCGCTTCGGTATAGCTTTCCGGGGATATCGGCAACCGGGCGGCATAGACCCTCTTTTGCGGAGCGCATGGGTCTTTTCTCCGTTCCTCCGCGAGCGCTTTCCTGTTTGACTATCCTTTATGAACAGGAAGACCCCGGCGCCCCGTCCCCTTCTCCTCCTTGCCGCCCTCCTCCTCCTCTGTCCCTCGGCCGCCTGGACCCAGGCCGTCGTCGCGCCGGCCCCGGTGAACGCGTCGCTCGCGCCCGTCGTCGCGGCCGGGAACTCCGGCCTGCTCCTCCCGCGGATCACGCCGGGGCTGGGCCAGCACACGTTTGATTTCTCCGCCAGTGCCGCGCTTCCGGGGGCGACGCCGGTCCTCACCGCGGTCCAGGGTCCCGCCGTCGTCACGTCCGCCGCCTCCGCGGCTTCCGTCCAGCCGACCGCCCTCGGTCCGAACCTCGCGGCGCCCTCCTTCCTCGCGGGGCTGCTGAGCCGAGGGCTCAAGATCCCGGCCACCCTGAGCTCCCGCAAGGACATCCAGGCCTTCCGCGAAGCCGTCTCGACCCTGCCGCAGGGGGGGAGCCGCGCGCGGCTGCTCGCGTTCGCGGACGCGCTGGAGAAGCACGGCGGAGAGAAGGCGGTCTCCGTCCTCTTCGACGAGGACGGGACGAGGTCCGCGGGCGAGCGGATGCCCTCGGCGGCTGCGCCGAAGGCGCAGGGCGTCTGGGCGGGACTCGCGAACGCTTTCAAGTCGAAGTACGCCCTCCTGAAGCCCGTGAAGGCCCTGCTGCCGTTCGTCGGCGAGGCCGCCGAGCGCAAAGCCGAGGCGGGGAGACTCAAGGCCGTGCCGCTGCCCGAGACGCTCTTCAGCGTCGCCCCCGAGAAGCTGAGCTGGCGGCCGGACGCGGACGCTCTCCCCGATGGGACGGCGGCGCTCTCCGTCTCCGAGGTCCCCGCTCCCGGGCAGGAGGAGGCGCTCGAAGCCATCCGGGTCGGCGTCGCCATGCCGGGCAACGACTACAACGTCCTGGTCACCGGACCGGAGGGCTCGGGCCGGATGACCGCCGTGCGCCGCCTCCTCGCAGGCATCGCCGCCGAGCGGCCGACTCCGCCGGACGTCGCCGCGCTGAGCGCCACCGACGATCTGAGAGGCCGCCCGGTCTTTCTGAGCCTGCCTCCGGGCACGGCGCCGGCGCTCGAGGCCGCGTTCACCGGCTTCTTCGAACAGCTCGTGAAGGGGCTCCCCGGCGTCGTGAGCGGAGGGGAGACGGAGGAGGCCCGGCTGGCGGCGGTCAAGCGCCTCGACGCGGGGAACTCCGCGCGCCGCGCCGCGTTCGACGAAGAGGTCGCGAAGATCCAGTTCGGGCCGAAGAAGGCCTTCGGCATCGAGGTCGAGGCGGAAGGCGACGGCATCACCCTCTACCCGACGCGCGAGGGCGCGTCGCTGACCGACGAGCAGATCGAGAAGATCAAGACGGAGACCCCCGAACTCTGGGCGAAGATCGAGGCGGAGATCGACGAGCGCGGCCCGGGGATCTCCGATTCCTACCGGGACCTGGCGCTGGAGGAGATGAAGGCGAAGAAGGCGCTGGACGCGGAGATCCGCGCCCTGCAGGAAGCCGCCGCCGCGCGGTTCGTGGAGACGCTCAGCGCGCCGATGCTCGCGCCTCTGGAGGCGGCCTCCTCCGCGGACGCCGCGCTCGCCGCCGACACCCGGCACGCGGTCGAGGAGCTCCGCCGCTTCTTCCGGCAGGTGGCGTCCCAGTATCCGCGGTTCATGCCCTCGACGCAGGAGGGGGCGCCCGATGTCCGGCCGCTCTACGAGTACGCGTTCTCCGTGCTCTCCACCCACGCGCCGGGCTCCGGCGCGCCCGTGGTCTTCGAGAGCATGCCGTCCTTCCCAGCGCTCTTCGGCTACGCGGAACCCAAGGCGCCGGTCGGCCCGGACGGGCAGACCCGCTACGGCGGCGCGGACCTTCTGAAGTTCGCGGGCGGCTCCTGGCTGCAGGCGAGCGGCGGCTACCTCGTCCTGCGGCTCGAGGACCTGCTCATGCACCCGGACGCCTGGATGGGCCTCGTCGAAGCGCTTCGCTTCGGGCGCACGAACGTCGTCCAGAGCGGGGACTTCCTCGACGGTACCCAGAGGATGCCGAAGACGGCGTTCCAGCTCCCGGCGGACGTGAAGGTGGTCCTCATCGGCTCGCCGCTGCTGGCGAGCATCCTGGCGGAGAACGACGAGAGCGTCGGGACGTTCTTCCGCGCCTCGGCCCGCTTCGAGTCCGCGGTGAAGGCCGCGGCGGGGACCCTCGCCGGCTACGCGCAGGTCTTCAAGGACATGGTCGCGGCCGCCGGAGGGGAGCTCCTCGAGCTCTCCAGGGGCGCCCTCTCCGAGGTCCTGCGCTACGCCGCGGTCCGCGCGGAGCGCGGCGGGCGCGTTTCGACGGAGCTGAGCGAGCTGCGCTCCCTCATGAAGGAGGCCTCGCATGCGGCCCGCACGGCGGGGCGTCCCGTCGTCGAGCAGACCGACGTCGCCGAGGTGCTGCGCGTGCGCCGCGGAGCGGGGCACATGCAGAAGGTCTTCCTCGAGGAGTACACGTCGGGGATCATGCTCGTGGCGACGGTCGGCGCGGTGGTCGGCCAGGTCAACGGTCTGGCGGTCGTAGAGGCCGGCGACGCGTCCTTCGGGTCTCCCATGCGCATGAGCGCGACGGTCTCGCCGGGTTCCGGACAGTTCGTCTCCGTCGACCGCGATGGGGAGTTCACCGGCGGGCTCTTCAACAAGGCCAACGGCGTGGTCCGCTCCGTGCTGGGCCGGCTCCTCGGGGGCGCGCCGCTGCCGGATTTCACGGTCTCCATCGAGCAGAACTACGGGCCCATC
The DNA here is from genome assembly GCA_041660925.1 of Elusimicrobiota bacterium. Lineage (NCBI taxonomy): Bacteria > Pseudomonadati > Elusimicrobiota > Elusimicrobiota bacterium. The sequence continues at coordinate 44,544 of JBAZVI010000008.1, read as the reverse complement.
GACGGCGATTCCGCGACCCAGGCGGTCACCGTCGCGGCGCTCTCCGCTCTCTCCGGCGTGCCGCTGCGCCAGGGGCGCGCGGTGACGGGTTCCGCCGACCAGTTCGGCAACATCCAGGCCGTGGGCGGGGTCCGTGAGAAGGTCTCCGGCTTCTTCGCGCTCGCCAAGGCGCGGGGTCTCGACGGGACGCAGGGCGTGATCATCCCGGTCTCGAACGTGAGCAGCCTCATCCTGGACGACGAGATCACGGCGGCGATGCGCGAGGGGAAGTTCCACATCTGGGCCGTCGAACACGTCTCGCAGACCGTGGAGCTCCTGACCGGCGAGGCGTACTCCGAGGTCCTGCTCAAGGCCCGCCGCCGCGCCGCGGAGCTGGCCGCGCAGGCGCGCAGCTGAGCCCGAGCATGAGAAACACGATGATCTTCAGACGCGCATCTTCGAACACGAGGTCGCAACCCATGAACAGTCTCCTCCGCACGCTGCTCGCCGTCATCCTCCTCTGCCCTTCGGCCGCCTGGTGCCAGGTCGTCGTCGCCCCGGTCCCGGTCGGCGCCGGCATCGCGTCCGTCGCCGGAGCCGCCGCCGCCGCGAACCCGGCCATCGCACTCCCGCAGACCTCCCGGGAGATGCTCCAGAACTTCAAGCTCGCGGAGACCGCCTACAAGACGGCCGTCGACGCGGTGGTCGCCGTCCCCGCCGCCCAGCGGACCTTCGCGAACACCGTGCGCGCCTTCGAGAACGCCGACGCGCGCTTCTCGGACGCCGTCGGCCCGGGCTCCATCCTCTCGGAAGTCTCCCCCGACAAGAACATCCGCCGCATGGCCCGGGCGATCGACACCCGCGTGAGCCGGCTCATGATCGAGAACTCCAAGCGGGAGGACATCTACCGCGCCTACAAGGAGTACGCGGCGAAGGGCGAGGTCCTGACGGGCGAGGACAAGAAGCTCGTCGACCAGATCCTGCGCAACTATAAGACCAGCGGCATGGAGCTCCCCCTCGCGGACCGCGAGGAGATCAAGGCCATGCAGAAGCGCATGAACGACCTCGCCCAGGCCTTCGAGAAGAACCTCGCGGACTACGACGACGGCCTCGACCTGACCCTCGAGGAACTCGCCGGCATGCCCGAGGACTACGTCGAGGGGCTGCCCAGGACGACGGACGGGAAGTACCGCGTCGGGCTCGACTATCCCTCGTACATCCCCTTCATGCAGTACGCGCAGAACGGCGAGCTGCGCCGGCAGCTCGCGTTCAAGTTCGAGAACCGCGCGGCGGACACGAACGTCTCCATCCTCGAGGAGTCCCTGACCCTGCGCCAGGCGCTGGCGCGCAAGCTCGGCTACGAGGACTACGCGCACATGGCCATCGAGGACCGCATGGCCAAGACCCCGAAGACCGTCTTCGACTTCCTGGACCGGCTGAAGAACCTGCTCCGCGGCCCCGCGGCCAAGGAGAGCGCCGCGCTCCTCGAAGCCAAGCGCAAGGACGACCCCGCGGCGACGAGCGTCCCCCCGTGGGACCGGGCCTATTACGGGCAGAAGCTGCAGAAGGCGCTCTACGACTTCGACCCCGAGGAGGTGCGGCAGTACTTCCCGGTCGACCGCGTCGTCGCGGGGACCCTCGACGTCTATCAGGAGCTGCTGGGCCTCAAGTTCCGCGAAGTGCAGGCCGCGAACTGGCATGAGGACGTGCGTCTCTTCGAGATCGACGATGCGGCCGACGGCCATAAGATCGGCTACTTCTTCCTCGACCTCTTCCCCCGCAAGGGCAAGTTCGGGCACGCCATGGCCGCGACCATCCTCAACGGCCACGAGCTCCCCGACGGCGGCTACAACATGCCCGTCGCGGCCATGGTCGCGAACCTCAGCAAGCCCACCCCGACCCAGCCGGCCCTGCTCACGCACGACGACGTGGAGACCTTCTTCCACGAGTTCGGACACCTCATGCACCAGACCCTGACCAAGGCCCGCTACACCGCGTTCTCCGGGACCAGCGTGGCGCGGGACTTCGTGGAAGCGCCCTCGCAGCTCATGGAGAACTGGGCGTGGCGGCCGGAGATCATCGAGCGGCTTTCCGGGCATTATCAGGACCCCTCCCGGAAGCTCCCCCAGGAGCTCTTCGCGAAGATGCTCGCGGCGAAGAACTTCAACTCCGCGCTGCGGACCCTGCGCCAGGTGGCCTTCGCCGCCCTCGACATGGCCTACCACACGCTGCCCTCGCCCATGGACACCACCGCCGTCATCGAGCAGGTCTACGCGGAGGTCGGCGTCCCCGCGCCGATCCCGGGCACGCACTTCCAGGCGAACTTCGGGCACCTGTTCGGCTACGCGGCCGGCTACTACAGCTACCTCTGGTCGCTGGTCTACGCGCGGGACATGTTCTCGCGCTTCGAGAAGGAAGGCGTCCTGAACCCCGCGACCGGCATGGACTACCGCCGGAAGATCCTCGAGCGCGGCTCGAGCGTCGAGGAGGCGCAGTCCCTGCGCGAGTTCCTCGGCCGCGAGCCCAGCGAAGAGGCCTTCCTGAGGGGGCTCGGCCTCCTGCCGGAGCCCGTCGCGTCCGTCGAGCGGCCGAGCAAGAGTCTGGCGGAGTTCAAGAACGAGCTCCTGGAGCGCAGAGGATTCTTCGACAACCCCTGAGCGTCCGGACGAAGCCGGAAAGAAGAAGGCCCGCGAGAGCGGGCCTTCTTCTCTAAGGAATTGTCGTCGGCGTGATCCTAATCGGAACAGGCACGGCCGTCGAGGTAGTCGGTAAGGCAGCGGGCGACGCGCGGCTCGTGCTCCGCGTCGGAGCGCGCGGCGTCGATGACGCAGCTCGTGCCGGTGAACGCGGCGAAGCGCGCCTTGTTGTGCGGGGTCCGGAAGCCCGCGCACGGGGCGTCGCGGCCGGCGACTCGGCGCGCCATGCCCGCCACGTCCCCGTAGAAATCGTCGAGCAGGACGATGCCGTCCACCTTCGGCAGCTCCTCGAGACTCTTCGCCAGCCCCACATAGCCCCCGCTGTGCGCGGCCACCAGGACCTTTCCGAACTTCCGGCCCAGGCGCTTCTCGAGCGCGGCCACGTCGGCGGGGAGCACGGGGAGATGGCTCGAGCCGGTCACCATGACGGTCAGATTGCGGTTCTGGGCCGCGGAGCGCAGACCGTAGAAGTCGAAGGCCTGCCGCGAGGACGCCAGGACCGGTCCTTCGCCGGTGATGCGGCCGCTGCCGTGGAGATGGCCGCGCAGGTAGATGAGCAGGCCGTCGTTGCCGCCGTCGAAATAGCAGCCCAGCCCGGACAGCGCGAGGCAGTCCTCGCTGCCGCCCGCGCGGGCGGGGGCGCTCAGCAGGGCCAGCAGGCAGGCGGCGCAGAGAAGCTTGGCCATCCGTGTAAGTGTAAGCCCGGAAATCCCGGGCGGCAAGACCTATTAGATATTTTGTTTCCCTATTTCCCACCTCATGGGGTCAGACGTTGACTTTCGCAACTTGTTCCGCCGAAGCCCGCAGGATGCGCAGATTGGCGTTCTCCGGGCTGCGGAGGGAATAAGTATCAAAAGTTGCGGTGCCTGACGCCATGATAAGAGTACGCGCGGAGGGAGGGGATGGTTCCCGGATTGCAGAGAAGGGGCGTTCGGGAAGGTATCAGCGCAAAGCCAACAGGGTGTTTTCTTCTAGAGTGAGCGCGGCCAGGGCCTCGGGGGTCTCGCGGTAGACGTCGAGGTCCACGGGGCCGTCGATGCCCGGGACCCTTCCTTTGAAGGAGTACTGCCAGAAGGTCCAGGCCCGCGGCTCGGGAAGCTGCGGCTGCGTGTTGTGGATGTCGGTGAACCAGATGCGGTAGTCCGCGCTGTCGCCCTGCAGGTACAGCCCGTAGATGTCGGCGTTCGTGTAGAGCACCGGCTTGCGGCCGTAGGCGGCCTGGATCTTCGCGGTGAAGGCGGCCAGCGACTTGCGGAAGGCGGCGCGCGTCGGCATCTTCCGGCAGGAGGATGAGCGCTCGAGGTCCACGGTCGGCGGCAGGGCGCCGGGGGTCGCGGGGACGTTCTTGATGAAGAAGTCGGCCTGCACGGCCCCGCCGGCGCAGAAGTTGTAGAAGTGATAGGCGCCCTTCAGCAGGCCGGCGTCCGAGGCCCCCTTCCAGTTGCGCTTGAACATGTCGTCGACGAGGTCGGTCCCTTCCGTGGCCTTGATGTAGACGAAGGAGAGCCCGGAGGTCCCGACCTTGGCCCAGTCGATGGAATCCTGATAGTGCGAGATGTCGATGCCGCGCACCGGGTAGGAGCTGATGTCGGGGACGGCGTCGGGGACCGGCGCGGCTTCGGGAAGGAGGACCGCGGGGGCGACGGAGCGGTTCTCGAGTCGCAGCTTCAGGGCCCCGGCGCGGATGCCTTCGAGCGACTCGGAGAGGCCGCTCACGGGAGCGAAGTCGAGGGAGGGGGAGGCGAAGGCGGCCGGGGCGGAGAAGAAGAGGACGGAGAAGAGCGCGGGCGGGAGCCACCTCATGGCGATAGCATACCCTCAGGGCCCATGTCGGCGGGGGCCATCGGGGTCCGGACGGATTAGGGCCAAGGGCCCAGGATGTTGAGTCTCTTGCGGGCCGACGCCCCCGCCCCGCGCATGGTATCATGACGGCGGAGAATCCCATGAATCTGCTCAAGGAAGTCCTCAAGCACCAGGTCTATCCGGCGCTCGGCTGCACCGAGCCGGCCTCCGTCGCGCTCTGCGCGGCGCACGCGGCGAAGGCGCTGGGCGAGCCCGTACGCGAGGCCGTCTTCACGCTCGACGCCGGCACCTATAAGAACGGGATGGGCGTGAGTCTCCCCAACACGGGCGGCCGCAAGGGGAACCTCCTCGCCGGGGCGCTCGGCCTCCTGGTGGCGCGGCCCGCGCTGCGCATGGAGGTCCTCAGGGCCTCGACGCCCGCGCTCGTGCGCCGGGCCCGGGCGCTCGTCTCCTCCGGGCGCGTGCGCATGACCGTCTCTCCCGAGCGCCGCGACAGCTACGTCGAGTGCGTCGCCCGCGGCGCGCGCCGCCGCGTCGAGTGCGTCATCGCGGGCAGCCACACCGAGCTCTCCCGCCTCATCCGCGACGACCGCGTCCTCGTCGACGGCGGGGTCGGTCCGGCCGCGAAGCCGCCGCTCCCCTTCAAGGAGCTCCTCCGCAAGGAGACGCTCGCCGGGCTCCTGCGCCAGGCCGAGCGCATGGACGCGGAGGACGCGCGGCACCTCAAGCGCGGCGTGGAGATGAACCTCGCCGCCGCCGAGGCGGGACTGCGTCTGCGCAAGGTCGGGCACTATCTCCAGCAGCTCCTGAAGAAGGGCCTGCTCCAGGACGACGTCTTCTCCTCCACCAAGATCCTCGTCGCCTGCGCCACCGACGCGCGCATGGACGGCGCGCCGGTCCCCGTGATGTCGAGCGGGGAGAGCGGCAACCAGGGCATCGTCGCCTTCCTCGTGCCCTGGAACGTCGGCCGGCACTTCGGCACGCCCGAGAAGACGGTGCTCAAGAGCATCGCCTTCGGACACCTCGTCAACGCCTTCGTGAAGGCCCATACCGGCGGGGTCGCGCCCATCTGCGGCTGCGCCATCGCCGCGGGCGTCGGCGCCTCCGCCGCCATCGTCTACCAGCGCAAGGGGCGCGACCTCAAGGCCATCACCCTCGCGGTCAACAACGTGGTCAGCGACATCGGCGGGATGCTCTGCGACGGGGCCAAGGGCGGCTGCGCGCTCAAGGTCGTCAGCTCCGCGGACACCGCCATCCGCTCGGCCTACATGGGGATGCACCACTTCGGCATCACCGAGCTCGAGGGCTTCGTCGGCCGCCGCGCCGAGGACACCATCCGCAACCTCGCCCGCATCTCCACGGTCGGCATGTCCAAGGTCGACGACACCATCGTCGACATCATGCTGAAGAAGCAGCATTTAGGATAACGCTCTACAGTTCCCTCTGGCCTGAAAGGCCTATCCGCGAGAGGTACGAACGGCCTTTGCGCTCCGGCCGGAACCTCGCTATAATCTCCGCAGACGTCGACGCAGGAGAGGTGACCCATGAAGAAACTGATCAAGCGCATCCATACCGCCCGCAAGGTCCGCAAGACCAGCGCCTGCGCCTTCCCTTTCATGCGCTAGTCGGCGCACGAGGCCTTTGAAGGTGAACGTATGACGCCGCCGCGTCCGCACGGACGCGGCGGCGCCGTTTCCGGCGAGGTCTATCCCCGGCTGAGAGCCGGGGCGCTGCTGCGTCTTCGCACGGGGACGGCCTGCCGCCAGGCGAGCGACCGCTGCGGCGTCGGGCGCAGCGGCAAGGTCTACGAGCTCGAGCCCGCCGCCTACTCTTTCCTGAAGGCCTGCGACGGCCGGGTCCCCATCGAGCGGCTGCGCCGGCGCTTCCCCGGTCTCTTCGACGCCGGAGTGCCGCTTTCGCGGGTGGCGGCGGACATCCGGGCGGACCCGACCCTCTCGGACCTCCTCGAGCTGTCCCCGCGGCCCGCTCCCGTCGACCCGCGGCAGACCGTGGAGGTCGCGGGACTCCGGTGCTCCTGCCGGGTCGCGGCCTGGCATCTGGTCTCCGCCTGCGACCTGCGCTGTCTCCACTGCTTCCTGGGCGCGCCGCGGCGCGGCCGGACCTTCGACGAACGCTCGGCCTCCGCGGTGGTCGGCAATCTGCACGCGGTCGGGGTGGAGGACGTGCGGCTGACCGGCGGCGAGGTCACGCTCCGCCCGCGCCTGCTCGCGCACGTCGGCTCCGAGCTCGCCCGGCACGCTCTGCCGTTCTCGGTGAGCACGAACGGCGCCGGAGACGTCTCCGAGGTCCGCGAGCTGTTCCGCAGGCATCCGGACTACGCGCGCTTCGTCCAGGTGAGCGTCGACGGGCCGGGGGGCGCGCACGACGCCATGCGCGGGCGCGCGGGCGCCTACCGCCGCACGCTGAAGAACCTCGAGCGGTTGAGCGCGGCGAGGCTCCCCGTCTGCGTCATCAGCATGCTGCATCGTGCCTGGCTCGGCCGCGAGCGGGAGCTCCATGACGCGCTGCGCGACGCCGGCATCCGCCGCTGGTTCGTCGAGGTGCCCGTGCGCTCGGGACGCTGGGCGCGCGAAGCCGACCGCATGGGACTCGAGGCGTCCGAGATCGAGGAGGCGAGCCTGCGCCTCATCGGGCTCGTCCGCCGGAGCCGCGCCTTCGAGGTCTTCGAGGTCAACCAGGTGCATCAGCACCGCGCCGGGAAGGACGAGGTCCAGAAGACCGCGGGGAGCCCCGCCTGCCTCCATCATCTCGGACTGCTCACGCTCGGCGAGCGGGGATTCACCTTCTGCTCGCTCTTCGGGAAGGCGTTCGGGCCCCGCCTGACGGATTTCGCCCCGGCCGACTGCGGCCGCGCGCGGTTCAAGAGCGCCTGGAACCGGATCGCGGCCGCGCGCATCGGGCACCGCCTGCGGGACAACCCGTCCTGCGCCCGCTGTCGTCTCTTCAAGGAATGCCAGGGCGGCTGCCCCGGTCTTTATCCCGACCCTTCCTCGTTCACCGGCTGCGACCCGCACTCGCGGATGCTCGCGGGGATCGCCCTCTCCATCCGGAAGAAGCTCTCCCGGTAGCTCGGCATCGTCGAAAAAAGAGAAGGCCCGCTGGCGCGGGCCTTTCATCGGGTTCCCTCTCCCCCTGCCCCCGCCCGCAGGCGGGGGAGATAGGGAAGGGTGCGGTCACAGTCGTTGTAGATTTTTGGAGATCAGTCCTCTTGTAGCGTTCCTTGCATCAAAGACGCGGCGCGCGCGGCGCACGACGTTCTTGTAGTCGATCCCGGCGTGGGCGGTGAGGATGACGACGCAGGCGGCCGAGCGGAGCGCGGCGTCGGTCAGCGGCACCGAGCGCAGGGTCCGGCCGCGGACCTCGAGACGGGGGACGAAGCGGTCGTGGTAGCGCACTTTCGCGCCGGCCTGCAGAAGAAGGTCCATGACGTCGAGCGAGGGGGACTCCCGGTAGTCCTCGATGCCCGGCTTGTAGGCCGCCCCGAGGACGAGGATGGCGCTGCTCTTGAGCGCCTTGCGGTCCTCGTTGAGGAGGGCCGCGATGCGCCGCACGGTGTGCTCGGGCATGGAGCCGTTGACGGTGGAGGCGAGCTGGATGAAGCGGGGGTCGAAGTTCAAGGTCTTCATCTTCCAGCTCAGCAGCTGCGGGTCCTTCGGGATGCAGTGCCCGCCGATGCCGGGGCCGGGGTAGAAGGGCATGAAGCCGAAGGGCTTCGTCGCCGCGGCGCCGATGACCTCCCAGGCGTCGAGGCCCAGACGGTGGCAGATGAGCGCCACTTCGTTGACGAGGGCGATGTTCACCGCGCGGAAGGTGTTCTCGAGGAGCTTGACGACCTCGGCGGCCCGGGTGCTCGAGACCGGGACGACCTTCGTGATGACCTGCGCGTAGAGCGCCGAGGCCAGGCGCGTCGAGGCGGGATCGGCGCCGCCGACGACCTTCGGGGTGTTGGCGATCTTGTAGACCGGGTTGCCCGGGTCCACGCGCTCGGGCGAGAAGGCGAGGAAGAAGTCGCGGCCCAGGCGCCGGCCGCCCTTCTGGAGCTCGGGGAGGATGATCTCCTCGGTGGCGCCGGGGTAGGTGGTGCTCTCGAGCACCACGAGCGGGGATCGGCGCATGCGCCCGGCGATCTCGCGGACCGCGGCCACGATGTTGGAGATGTCGGGCTCCTTGGTCTTGCGCATGGGGGTCTGGACGCAGATGACGACGGCGTCCTGCTCGGAGAGGGCGTCGAAGCGCTCCTCCGCCTTGAGGAAGCGGGAGCGGACCAGACGCGCGAGGTCGCGGGAGTCCACGTCCGAGACGTAGGAGCGTCCGCGCCGCACGTCCCGCACGCGCTGGGGGCTGACGTCGAAGCCGGTGACCCGGTAGCCCCGGCGGCCGAACTCGACGGCCAGCGGCAGGCCGACGTAGCCCAGCCCGAGGATGCCGACGCGCGCGGAGCGGTCCTTGAAGCGCGCCTCGAGCTTCTTGATCGTGCCGGTATGTTCTGCCTGGTGCATTAGACCCTCTCGCCGTCGGCGCGGAGCGTCGACGGCGAGCCCGATTGTAGCACACTGCCGCGCACCCCCACGACGGAGAGGCCCGCGGCGGCCCGCCCCATTTCCTATCATAGTCCCGCGTGTTCTCCTCCTATCGAAGACGCTGGGCGGCGGCGGACCCGGACCTGCGGGCGTTCCTGTTCGGCATCCTCCTGCTCGGGGTCAACCAGGGCATCCTCAACTCCACCTTCAACAACTACCTCAGCGACGTCTTCCGGCTGAGCGCGGCCGCGCGCGGCGCGCTCGAGTTCCCGCGCGAGCTGCCGGGCTTCCTGGTCCTCTTCGTCGCCGGCGCGCTCGCGGCCTTCCCGATGCGGGCCTGGGCCGTGCTCATCGGCCTGCTCTCCGCCGCCGGGGTGGCGGGGCTGGGATTCCTCTCTCCCGACGCCCGGACGATGACGCTCTGGATGCTCTCCTGGAGCATGGCCGACCACCTCTTCATGCCCGTCGAGAGCGCGGTCGGCCTCCGGATGGCGAAGGAGGGGGGGAAGGGACGCCGCCTCGGCCAGATCAGCGGCGCGCGCAACCTCGCCATGATCCTGGGCGCGGCCGTCGTCTGGGTCTTCGCGCGGGGCGGGGGCGGCGCGATGTACGCGCGCCTCTACCTCGCCGCGGTCCTCGCCGCGCTCGCCGCCTCCGTCCTCTTCGCGCGCATGGGCCCGGGGATCGAGACGCCGGGGACGGCGCGGCGCTTCGTCGTCCGTCGGGAGTACGCGCTCTTCTACTGGCTCAACGTGCTCTTCGGCGCGCGCAAGCAGATCTTCCTGACCTTCGCGCCGTGGGTGCTCGTCACCGAGTTCGGCGCGAGCCCGCGCACGATGGCCGCGCTCTTCCTCTGCGCGGCGGTGCTGGGGGTCGTCTTCCGCCAGGAGTTCGGGGTCTTCGTGGACCGCTTCGGGGAGAAGCGGATGTTCTACGCCGACGCGGCGATCCTGCTCGTCATCTGCGCGGGCTTCGCGCTCTCGCGCAGCGTCGGGCTGCTCTACGGGCTCTACATCCTCGACAACCTGATGTTCGCGACCCGCATCGCGCGCACGACCTACCTCGACCGCATCCTCGTCGAGCGCGGCGACATGGCGGCGACGCTCTCGCTCGGGATCACCCTCGACCACGCGGTCTCGATGACCGTGCCGGCGCTGGGGGGGCTGCTCTGGAGCGCGTACGGCTACCCGGCGGTGTTCTGGGCGGCGAGCCTTCTCGCCGCGGCCGTCTTCTTCGTCGCCCGACAGGTCGACCGGCAGGGACCTCCGAAGACCCTCCCGGCCGGTCGGGGCATGCCGGAGACCTCCGTCGATTAGACCCCACCGGGGATCTCCGGAGGAGATCCCCGGTCAGTGCAGGAACGCGACGCCCGGGCCCATCTCGCGCAGGCCGCGCTCCAGCGCGGCGCCGAACTCCCCGGGGGTTCCCCAGCGCTCGGCCGGGTCCTTCGCGAGCGCCTTGAGCAGGGCGAGGTCCACGCTCTCCGGACAGTCCGGACGCTCCGTGCGCACCGAGGGGATCGGCGCCTCGCGGATGGCGCGCAGGACGGCGGGGACGGAGTCCCCGCCGTAGGGCGGGCGTCCCGCGAGCGCGTGGTAGAGGGTCGCGGCCAGCGCGTGCACGTCCGAGCGCGTGTCGGCCGAGGCGCCGTCGAGGACCTGCTCCGGCGGCATGTAGAAGGGGGTGCCCATCGCGCAGCCCGCCTGGGTCACGGGCGCGCCGGCCTCGGCCGCGCTGGGCTTGGCGAGCCCGAAGTCGGCGAGCTTCACGCCCCCCCGGCGGTCCACCAGGACGTTCGCGGGCTTCACGTCGCGGTGCACGACGCCGCGCAGGCGCACGCACTCGAGGGCGCCGGCGAGCTGGACCCCGATGTGGACGGCGTAGGGTACGGTGAGCCGGCCCTCCCTCCGCAGGACCGCGGCGAGCGTTTCGCCCGCGCAGAACTCCATCACCGCGTAGACGAGCGCGCCCTCGCTGCCGGCGTCGAGGAGGCGCACGACGTTGGGGTGCTCGGCGCGGCGCAGGGCCTCCATCTCGCGTTTGAAGCGGCGAAGGGCCTCGGCGTCGCCGACGAGCTCGCGGCGCAGGGCCTTGAGCGCCACGATCTCCTCGCTGCGCGGGTCGCGGGCCCGGTAGACGACGCCGGAGCGGCCTTCGCCGATGCGCTCGAGCAGCTCGTAGGGGCCGACCTTGCCGACGGGCCGCGGCCGGTCGGTGGGCGGGGCCTCGCGCAGCTCGACGCGCAGGCGCACCTTCCCGAGCTCGATGGTGTCGCCGTACTTGAGCGCGGCGAGGATGATGCGCTTCCCGTTGAGGCGGGTCCCGTTGGAGGAGCCCAGGTCGCGCAGGCGCAGCTCGCCCTCGCGCAGCTCGATGCTGCAGTGCTGGCGCGAGACCTGCGGGTCGTCGATGTCGACGTCGGCCGCGTCCCCGCGCCCGAGCGTCGTGAGGCCCTCGCGCAGGCGCACGGGCTCGCGCAGGGGTCCTTCGCCGAGCGGGGAGAGGTGGGGCTTCATCGCGAAGAAACATAACAAATGCGGGGGCCGCGCGGGGAGCTCCGGAACCCGCCTTTGTGCCCAGGGCGCGGCTGGGTCGTTGGGAGGGGTAAGTCGGCGCGCTCAGGATTGGTATCATGCCTCCCGCATGGCGACCCACGCCGCCGTCCTGACGGCCTGCGTCTTCTGGGCGGTCTCCTTCATCGCGACGAAGGCGGCGCTCGCGGCGGTCCCGCCGCTGAGCGTCGTGACGCTGCGCCTGCTCGTCTCGGCGCTCTGCTTCGCTCCCCTGCTCTGGCGCCGCCGCGCGGGGCTGCTGTGCGGCGGGCCGGGCCGCTTCGGCCGTCTCTTCCTCCTCAGTCTCGCCGGGACCGGTCTCCACTACGGCGTGCAGACCGTCGGGCTCCAGTACACGAGCGCGTCGAACGCCTCCCTCTGGGCGATGACCTGTCCGCTCGGCATCACCCTCATCGCCGCGCTCTTCCTCGGGGAGCGGCTCACCGCGCGCAAGGCGGCGGGCCTCGCGCTCGCGCTCGCCGGCGTGCTCGTCGTGCTCGGGCCCGACGCCCTGAGCAGCGGCGTGCGCGCCCAGCTGCTCGGCGACGGGCTCGTGTTCCTGAGCATCTTCATGTGGGCCGTGTTCACCGTCTACGGCAAGAAGCTCAACGCGGAGCTGGGCGCCCTCGAGCTCGCCGGAGCCTCGACGATCCTCGGCGCGCTGACGATGCTCCCCCTCGGCCTCTGGGAGGCCTCGGCCCGGGGCTTCTCGCCGGCGGCGGTCCCCGCCTCGGCCTGGTGGGCCATCCTCTTCCTGGGCGCGGGCTGCGGCTTCCTCTCCACCCTGCTCTATTTCGTCGCGCTCGAGCGCACCGAGTCCCAGAAGGTCGGGGTGTATCTCTACACCATCCCGCCCATGACCTACCTGGCCGCGGCCCTCCTGCTGGGAGAGCGCGTCGGTCCCGCCCTGCTGGCCGGCTCGGCGCTCGTCGCCGCCGGCGTCTACATCACGGAGAGAGGATGACCATGCCCATCGCCCCGACCGACGCGCGCGCAAGAGCCATCGCCGGCGCCCTGGCGTCCTACGCCGCCGCCGCCGTCCTCTGGACCGGCGCGCACTACGCCGGGCTCGGTCTTCCCGTCTGGGCCCTGCTCGCGCCGCGCTGGCTCGGCGCGGCCTTCCTCGCGCTCTACGCGCTCAAGCGCCGCTCCCTGACCGCCTGGATCCTCGTCGCGATGGTCGTGGGCGCCGAGCTCGGCCACGACTTTCCGGCCGCCGCGGTGCAGCTGCGCGTGCTGAGCCTCGTCTTCCTGCGCCTCATCAAGACCATCATCGCGCCGCTGATCTTCGCGACCCTGGTCGTCGGCATCGCGGGGCACTCGGACCTCAAGCAGGTCGGGCGCATGGGCGTCAAATCCCTGATCTACTTCGAGGTCGTCACGACGCTCGCGCTCTTCATCGGCCTCGCCGCCATCAACCTGAGCAAGGCCGGGGTCGGCATCCAGCTCCCGGCGGCGCCGCAGGCGGAGGTCACCGTCGTCCCGAAGCAGTCGGTGCAGGAGATCCTCCTGCACGTCTTCCCGGAGAACATCGCGAAGTCGGTGGCCGAGGGGCAGGTGCTCCAGGTCGTGGTCTTCAGCATCCTCTTCGGCGTCGCGCTCGCGATGCTGAGCGAAGAGAAGCGCCGGCCGATGCTCGCCTTCGCCGGGAGTCTCGCCGAGACGATGTTCAAGTTCACGAACCTCGTGATGCTCTTCGCCCCGGTGGGGGTGGGCGCCGCCATCGCCTACACCGTGGGGCACATGGGGCTCGGGGTGCTCGTGAACCTCTTCAAGCTGCTGGCGACCCTCTACGCGGCGCTGGCCGCCTTCCTCGTGTTCGTCCTCCTGCCCGTCGCGCTCATCGCGCGCGTACCTCTGCGCCGCTTCTGTCTCGCCGTCGCCGAGCCGGTCTCCATCGCCTTCGCCACCACGAGCTCGGAGGCCGCCCTCCCGCGCGCGATGGAGGCCATGGAGGCCATCGGGGTGCCGCGGCAGATCGTGGCGTTCGTGATGCCCACCGGCTACAGCTTCAACCTCGACGGCAGCACGCTCTATCTCGCGCTCGCCTCGGTCTTCGTCGCGCAGGCGGCGGGGGTCCAGCTCTCGTGGGGCCAGCAGCTCCTCATGGTGTTCACGCTCATGCTCACGAGCAAGGGCGTCGCCGGGGTGCCGCGGGCGACGCTCGTCATCCTGCTGGGGACCGCGGCGTCCTTCAACCTGCCCACCGAGCCCATCTTCATCATCCTCGGCATCGACGAGCTCATGGACATGGCGCGCACCTCGGTCAACGTCATCGGCAACTGCCTCGCGACCGTGGTCATCGCGCGTTGGGAGGGGGAGTTCGGGAAGGAGCACCCCTCCGCGGTGGTGAAGGACGCTCTCTAGCTATTCGTCGGCGGGGAGGGCGTAGAGCAGGCGGGCGTCGATGCTCATGACGTGGTAGACGCCGTTGAGGTTCGCCATCGTGTCGCGGACGAACTCGTTCATCATCGCGGGCGTGCGCCCCTCCTCCCGGTAATCCTTGACCTCGCGGGCGAGCGCGAGCCGCACCGACTCCTCGGGCGACTTGTAGAGGGCGATCCCCCCGAAGACGTTCCAATGCCGGCTCTTGTCGGGCCCGTCCTCCTTGTTGCCCGGCAGGAGGAAGTTCTCCAGCGCGATGGAGGTGGGGAGCTGGGCGCGGGGGATGCTCTTCACCCAGGCGAAGGGGATGCGGATGGCCTCGTCGAGCAGGCCGACGGCGGCGCGCTTGTCGCCGCCCTTCAGACGCAGGGCCTCCCGGAAGAGCAGGACCATCGGCAGGTTGTGGTTCTCGAGCGCCATGTCCGCGTGCTTCGGGGTCGTGCGCGCGGCCGCGCGCAGGTAGCGGCGGTCGTGCTGGGCGAAGAGCGAGAGCTTGACGAAGTCCCGGCGCGTCGTCGTGGACTTGAAGTACTGCCACAGGGCGCGGTCCCGGTAGTTGCTCAGCTGGAGGAGGTTCCGGGGCGGGGGCAGCGTCTCGAGCTCCAGTTTCAGGCCGAGGTCCCGGTCCGCCAGCTCCGACATCTTCCGGAAGACCTCGCCGGCCGGGCGCTTCCCGGCGGCGTGCTCCCGGTAGAGCGGCGACTCCAGGAGCTCCCGCAGATGGTCGCGGAAGAAGAGCGTCCCGGCCGTGAAGGGGGTCTGGCCCTTCACGCTCAGGGTCTCCGCGTCCTCGCTGAGCTCGATGAGCAGCATGAGCAGCGAGTAGAGGTCCCGCTTCTCCCACAGCGCCTGAGAGCGCCGGGTCTTCCCCAGGGCGTAGTCGCGCTCGACCGGGGTCAGGCCGGGGCGCCGGAGGCCGTAGGCGATGGAGAAGCGCAGGCCTTCGTCGTAGACCTCGGTCTGCAGGCGGTCCCGGTAGAGCGTGCGCGGCTCGCGCGCCATCGCGCGGAGGAAGGGCAGCGGGGAGTCCTTGAGCGCCGGATGCGCGAGGAGCACCGCGGGGCGCTGGACGTATTCGGCGGAAGGGAGGTACAGGAAGAACTCGCGGGGGTAGGGGAACGGACGGCCGGGCGCGTCGGCCTCCTGGCGGGCCTTGTACGGGTCGCCGCTCGCATAAAGCTTTTCCAGGATGCGGACGTCCTCTTCGTCGATGAAGCCGTTGCGGTTGACGTCGACCTTGAGGGCCTCGAGCCGGGGCCGCGCGTAGGGGTTCGCGAGGAAGCGGCGCAGCAGGACGGCGTCCCTGGAGTCCCAGGCATGGTCGCCGTTGAGGTCCCCGAGCATGACGAGCTCGGAGCGGATGCCGATGCGGCGCACCGGGAGCGTGTAGTAGGTCGCTGCGGCGCCCGCGCCGGCGACGAGGAGGGCGTACAGAAAAAGTTTCAGGGCTCTGGGCATGGGCGAATCATAGAATTTCTCCGGGGGTCAGACGTTAACTTTCGCAACTTATTTCCCGGCCGGATTCCCGCCTATATCCCTCCGTTCCTGAAATGACGCGATAAACCGCGTTTCCCGCCCCAAAAACAAGTTGCATAAGTTGCGGCGTCAGGCACCGGGGGTCAGAGGCGGGGGTGAGCGTCTAGGTCCTTGGGCCTGCTTTCCTATGAGCCCCAAAGCGGACCGGCGCTGGGACCTCCTGCCCTGAAGGATGGACGGTTTCACGGCTATCCTGAAGACATGAAAACGATCACCTTCGCGCTCATGACCCTCCTCGCCGTGCAGCTCAAGGCCCAGGTCGTCGCTCCTCCCGACGCCATGGAAGACATGCAGAAAGCCAAGAGCACGCTCCAGGAGCGCCTCCAGCCCGCGAAGATCGGCGACGCGGCGGTCCGCGAGATCATGAAGCGGCTCATCAAGGACGGCGCGCCGATGCCCGGAGAGGTCGAAGGCACGACCTGGCTCAACTACAACCGCCAGCAGGACGACGGCAAGGGCGGCATGGACATCCTCGCGGTCCAGGTCCTCGAGATCCCGGTGAAGGACGGCCGCATCGGCGGAGAGGACAGCCCCTACCAGGACCTCGTCTACCGCCGCAGCTTCTCCCACATGATGGGGATCTCCCAGCGCATCCGCGTCGACGGCGAGGGCAAGCGTACGATCGACGAGTACAAGTACACGATCTCGCTCGGCGGGGCCATCCTCAAGGTCGAGCACAACCTCGTCCCCATCAAGGGCGTGAACATGGCCGGCCAGCTCGTCGCCGACATGGAGAACGCCAAGTTCTACCAGCTCATGCCCCGGGACCCCGCGGTGCAGCGCCGCTGGAAGTCCATGGAGAAGGCCTTCCTCACCATGGGGCCGCTCATCGCGATTTGAAGACGCTTCTTCTCGCCGTCCTGGCCGTCTCGGCCCGCGCCGGAGAGCCGGTCTTCGACCCCCGGGCGCTCTTGAAGAGCGCCCGGGACGCCGCTTTTTCGGTCGAGGCCCCGTCCGCCGCCGAGCGTCCCGCGCCCCGCCTGAGCGTCGGCCGCGACGCGGACGGGAACCTCGCGCTCACCGGCGCCGACTGCGCGGCGCTGGAGAAGCAGGGCGCGGCGCTGGCCGAGTGGAAGGCGCGCCTGCGCGAAGCCCCCGCCGCGCGGGAAGCCTGCCGCTGCGGTCCGCAGGGCTGCACGCTCCGAGTCGACGCCCCCTCCTTCGTCCGCCGCGTCCATGACACCCGCGCCCGGCGCTGGGGCCCGAACTGCTGGAACACGGCGCTCGTCTCGGCGGGGATCCTCTCCGCGCCGGGCTTCGCCTCCCCCGAGGAGATGTCCTTCTGGATGGCGTCGCCGCTCTGCCGGCCTCTCCACGCGGCCGAGGCGCCGCGGCCCGGAGACATCGCCGCCATCCGCGACGAGAAGGGCGCGGAAGTGCACGGCTTCGTCTACGTGAGCGACGAGCTGGCCTTCTCCAAGAACTATCTGACGGCGGCCTCGCCCTACGCCCTCCAGAGTCCCGCCGACGTCTTCGGCGAATATCCCGTCCCCGCGCTCTGCCGCACCTCGGGGGGCTCCGCGGGCTGTCCGGCCTACATCGACCTCTTCCGCTGCTCCACCCGGGAGGAGTACGTGCGGGGCTCCGGTCTCGCGCTCGAGGAGGACTACCTCCGCGCCGAGAAGACGGTCGCCGAGCAGGAGAAGGCGGTCGCCGAGCTCGTGTTCGGCTGGCAGTCGGGCCCCGAGTTCCGGGGCCGCGCCGACGGGCTCCTCCGCTCCTCGGCGCAGACGCTCACCTCCCTGCGCGAGCGGACCCGCGGCCGCTCCGGCCTGCTCTGGAACGCCCTCGGCCTGCGCATCGACTCCCTGCTCCACCAGCTCACGCTGATATGACGAACGCGGCCCTCCTCCTCCTGTCCTTCCTCGCCGCCTCCGCCCGCGCGGGCGAGCCGGTCTTCGACCCCCGCGCCCTGCTCCAGAGCGCCCGGGAGGGGGCGGCCCTCTCCGAATCCGCGCCGGGCGCCGTCCCCGCCTGCCGCGGCCGGGTCTCCGTGCCGGGCCCCTCGCTCGGGGAGCTCGAGCACGGCCGGGGCCTGCTCTGGAGGGTCGTCGCGCCCTCCGGCGCCGTGAGCTGGGTCTTCGGCACGGAGCACACCGACGAAGGCCGGGTCATCGACCTCCTGCGCCGCCTGCGTCCCTTCTTCGAGACCTCGCGGCGCATCGTCAACGAAGTGGACATGGGCGACAAGGCGGGCGAGGCCTACGTCGGCGGCATCCGGCTCCCGGCCGGGCGGAAGCTCTCGACGCTCATCGGGCCCGAGCTCTACGCCGAGAGCGAGCGCCTCCTCGGCGCCTACGGCGTCTCGGAGAACGGCGCCGAGTCGATGAAGGTCTGGGCCGTCTTCAACGTGCTCAGCCGTCCTCCCATGAGGGGCGGCGTCGTCCTCGACAAGCTCATCCGCGAGGAGGGCCTGCGCCGGCGCAAGGAGGTCCTCGCCATCGAGACCGTCCCCGAGCTCCTCGAGGGGCTCGACTCCCTTTCGCTCCCCTTCCAGATCGAGTCCCTGCGCGACACGGTCTGCGACTACGGGGAGAACGCCCTCCACGCCGAGCGCCTCGGCGCGCTCTACCTGGCGCAGGACATCGGCGGGATGTACGCCTACAGCTTCCACAAGCTCCCCGCCGACCACCGCCACGTGGACGCCTTCATGGAGCGCATGCTCTTCTTCCGCAGCGAGCGCATGGCCGCGCGGCTCGCCCCGCTCCTCTCCGAGGGCGGCGCCTTCGTCGGCGTGGGAGCGCTGCATCTGCCCGGGCCGCGCGGCCTGCTCGCGCTGCTCGAGCGCCGGGGCTGCCGCGTGAGCGCCGTCGACATGGACGACCCTTCCCAGCGTCCCGCGCAGCCGCCCGCCGGGGCCGTGCGCCGCGAGCGGGCCGGGCCCGACGCCCCCGAGCTCGTGGGCGACATCCCCGAGCTCGTCACCGCGGCGAAGGTCGCCGAGGTCTGGGGCATCGTGAAGGAGCTCGTCCCCGTCCCCGAGGGGACGCCGCCGCCGAGCGTCCGCTTCGAGAGCTCGGACGCCCAGCGCATGAGTCTCGACTGGATGCTCTGGGTCGCCGAGTGGCGCAAGGCGCACCCCGAGGCGCCGGGTCCCTGCCCCAAGACGATGCTGAGCTACTACTTCGAGGGCACCGGCGTCGCCCGCGTGGACCCCGTCGTCTTCCGCAAGTACTACCAGACGGACCCGGCGACCGGCGGCAAGCGCGACTTCGTCGGCTTCGGCTACTACTCCCTCGGCCACGCCCTGCTCCACTACGCGCTCGAGCGCCGCGGCGAGAGCGCCGCCCGCCACCACTGCCTGCTCTCCGGCGGGGGGGACGCCAGTCTTTCCGCGCGCCTGGCGGCCCGCCTCGCCGAGGGCGGCACCGCGAGCGCCATCTTCATGCTGCGCGACGGCGTCGCTCCCGAGCGCGCCGACGACCCCTGCGGAGGGAGCCGATGAGGGCGCTCTCCGCCGCCCTGCTCCTTGCGCTGTTCGTCGCGTCCGCCCGCGCGGAGGACGCCGTTCCCGAGGTCGGGCCGGCGGGTCCGCTCCCCGAGGCCGCCTTTCGCGTGCGCGCGCTGGCTCTTCCGGCCCTGGAGGGGATGTTCGCCGCCTCCCTGGCCGGCGCTCCGGCCGTGGAGGGAGAGCTCCCGGAGCTGGTGACTTTGGAGCGCGTCGCGACGGTCTGGTCCTTCGTGCGGGAGCTCTCCGGCCTTCCTGCCGGTACGCCCGCGCCGACGGTCCGCTTCGAGAGCTTCGACCCCGCGCTCATGAGCGACGCTCAGAAGCGCTTCATAGAGGAGTGGGGGAAGGGGCACCCCGAGGTGCCGCTGCCCTTCCCGAAGAACATGCAGGCGTACTATTTCGAGGGGAAGGCGACGGCGCAGGTGAGCCCGGCGGTCTTCCTCCGCTACTACCGCGAGGATCCCTCGACCGGCCGGCGCTACGACCCGGCCGGCTTCGGCTACTACTCGGTCGGCCACGAGCTGCTCCACTACGCCTTCGAGACGAAGGGCGTGCCGCTCGCCCGGCACCACTGCCTCTTCATCACCGGCGACGAGGACTCCCTCGCCGACCGGCTCGCCGCGAAGCTCTCGGACGCGGGCCTCTCGAGCTTCATCTTCCTCCGCCGCGACGGCCTGAACGTCGAGCGCATGACAGGGGCGTGTCCGAGTGATAGCGCGCTCCCAGGTCGCGCGCGATCGGAGTGAGCCGAGGCGCGAGGAGCGCGGCGTAGCACAGCTACGCGAGCGACGAGCAACGACGGCGCAACCTGATGGCGCGCGACCCGCTCTATCTGGAGACCCATGTATCCCTTTGAAGAGCGGGAGGCCCCCTCCCGACCGGGCGCTGCGTTGCTCGTCGCTCAGATAGCTCAAGCTATCCTCGCTCCTCGCGCCTTGCTCCCGGCGCGGGCCGGGGCCTCCTGGAAGTGCGCTATCACTCGGACACGCCCCCACCCCTGCGCAGGGAACGCGGGACCTTCGGCCCCCTGAACGGTCGTCCGCCGCTCTCTTCCCCTTAGGTCCTCTGCCGCCGCCTTCCTGCCCGAAGGTCTCATAAGGATTTTCACAGCGTTAAATAGAATCTAAATGTCGCAATCATAAAGCGAGAGGGACGAACATGACGAAGCTGCTCAAGAACATCACCGCCGCGACTCTGGCCGCCGTGCTCTTCGTGCTGAGCCCGGGCCTGCCCGCCTACCAGCTTTTCGCCCAGGTCGTCGCGCACCCCGTCCCGACCGGGATGAGCATGCCCGCGACCCCCGTCGTCAACGCCGTGCTCCCGAACGCGGGGAACGCCGTCTCCAACGGTCAGATCCTGAAGAACGGCGTCCTGCCGACCCTGAGCGTCCTCCCGACCGTCCGGGTGCAGGCTGTTTCCGCGCAGGCCGCCGCGCTCCCGACCGTGCAGGCTGCGAAGAACTCCGCGGCTTCCGCCGTCGTCAAGACCGCCGTTCCCTCCATGGTGCGCACTTCGGTCCTCGAAGCGGGCCAGAGCGCTTCGAGGACGGCGCGAGAGGAGAACGGCCAGCGCGCCGCCGCCGCCCAGGTCGGCACGATGGCCGTCGAGGTCGGCAAGACCCTTTCCGCCGCCGGCGAGCTCTCCTCGGTCTCCGCCGAGAACTCCCGCGGGGTCGGCTCCAAGATCCAGGCCATCCTGACCGGCGCCCGCTTCAACGCCGCCGAGGACCTGCCCTTCGAGCCCGCCGTCGAGATCCGCGACGTGCGCCGCGGCTTCGAGCTCGCCAAGCCGGCCGGTCAGGAACTCGCCGAGACCGTCGGCGCCTACAACATCCAGGAAGTCGTCCCGACTCCGGCGGAGCAGACGGAGCGGCCGCTGCCGCCTTCCAACCGCAACAGCCCGACCTGGCCCAAGTTCCTCGCCGCCGGCCTCGCCCTCCTCCCCGCCGCGCTCCTCGGCTGGCCGCTCATCGCCGCCGCCGGCGGGACGCTCGGCCTGGCCCTCGGCTCCGCCACCATCGCCTCCAGCGTCCTGCTCGCCGCCCTCCCCTTCATGGGCGCCGGCACGCGCAAGGGCGTGCGCATGATCCCCGGCATCGGCCTCACCGTCCTCGGCCTCACCGCCGCGTTCGGCGCCTTCACGCTCGGAACCGGCTACGCCGCCGCCGCCCTCGTCGCCCTCGGCGGCTGGGGCCTCGTCCGCTACGGCAAGTCCGAGGACTCCCGCCGCGGCTACGACAACGAGTACGCCCTGAGCGCCTTCTTCGGCGCGCTCGGCGCCACGGCTCTCCCGGCGCTCGTCCTCATGCCGCATGCGGGCATCGTCGCGACCGTCCTCATCGTCGGCTCCTACCTCAGCGCGGGCCTCCTCCTCATGCACCTGCCCAGCTGGGTCGGCTTCGGCATCACCTCCGTCATGACGGTCCTCTATAAGGGAACGCGCGGCATCCTCCGCGTCGAGGACTCCCTGCGCAACGACACCGTCCTCTACGACCGCCTGGTGCGCTTCACGAAGGACCAGCTGAGCCGCTCCCCGTGGAACGCGGTCTGGCTGGCGGGCATCTGGGTCCCGGTCGGACTCTCCGAGCTCGTGCAGTGGGCGCTCGGCGTCGCCGGGGGCGTCGTCGTCGGGGCGATGGGGGCTCCCGCCGCCTTCCTCTGGGGCGCGTCCTACAAGCTCTCCCGCGAGTCCCGCGCCACCCGCTTCTTCGCCGAGTGGACGCGCTCGATGTTCGACAACGTCCAGGGCGGCAAGAAGGCGCACTACAACCCGCTCATCAAGCCGCTTCTCACCTACGTCAACTCCAAGAACAAGCTCGTGAGCCTGCCCGCGAGCCTCGCGCTGCGCCTGGCGCAGTGGGGCTGGCTGCTCTACGCCGTGCTCGGCACCCCGGTGCTCGGACTCGTCGGCTTCGTCCGCGCCTTCGGCCGCAGCGCCGCGCCCTACGCCGAGGAGCGCCACAACCCGAACACTCTGAGGGTGGACACCGACGACCGCGCCGGCGAGAACACCGACGAGCCGGGTCCCACGGACCCGACGAAGCCGGGCAAGTCCACGCTCGCGCCGCGCATCATCGCGACGACGCTCGCGCTGCTGCCCGCCGGCTTCTTCGGCCTCCCCATGCTCTTCACGATGAGCCCGGCCTTCGGCGGCTTCTACCTCGCCCTCACCCTCGCGCTGGCCGCCCTGCCGTTCCTGCCGGCCGCGACGCCCAAGAAGGCCCGCCAGCTCCCGGGCATCCTCCTTTCGACGATGGGGCTCATGACCCTGGCGGGGCTCTACATGCTCTTCACCGCCGCGCCCGTGGTCGCGCTGGCCGGACCGGCGGTCCTGAAGGCCGCCCAGAGCATCGTCACGACCAACGGCTTCTGGATGGGCTCCCTCGGGACCGTGGGCGGCTGGGGCCTCTACCGCTACCTCGGACGCATCTCCGAGGAGGACGGCAAGCGCATCTCGCCCGACGACCCCGAGTACATCGGCGCCTTCTTCGGCGCGACGGCCGCCGCGGCCGGGCTCGGCGCGATCCTCATGGGCCTCACCGGCTGGCCGCTCGTCGTCCTCTCGGGCCTCGCCTACCTGACGAGCCCGCTGCTCCTCATGCACCTGCCCAAGTGGGTGTGGACGGGCCTCAGCGACGCGTTCTACGGGGTCGTCGACAGCGCGCGGGGCTTCTATAAGATCCTCAACGCCTGGGAGCGGGAGACCGACTTCCACCGCAACCTCCGCAAGCACGCGAACTACTGGCTGGGCAAGACCGTATGGAACGGGTCCTGGCTCTCGATCCTCTGGGTGCCGATGTGGCTGACCCAGCTCGCCGAGTTCGCGCTCGCCGGCGTCCTCGGCCTCGCGCTCGGCGCCGTCCGCGCACCCTTCAACTTCGCCGCGGGCGCCTTCCGCAAGGGGATGCCCGGCTCGAAGCTCGACCGGTTCTTCTCCGCCTTCACGGAGAGCTGGCTCGCGCAGAGCGAGGGTCGGGACGCCTACGCGCAGTTCGAGCGCTCCGGCAAGCGCTGGCTCGAGGGCATGAACGCCTATGCCGAGCCGAGCCATCGGCCGACCCTCGGCGCGGTGCTCAGCGGCCTCGCGGTCCGGCTCGACCAGGTCGTCTGGCTGCTCGGGACGCTGCTGGCCACTCCGGTGCTCATGGCGTACGGGGTCTACAAGGGCTTCAAGGCCGCCTTCGCGAAGCCGACCGACGGCGACGGCTCCGCGCCGGTCGAGACGCAGCCGTCCGAGCCGGTCCAGCTGAAGGCGAAGTCGCCGGAGCAGCGCCTGGCGCCGCTCATCCTCGGCCTGGGCGGAGCGATCGTCATGCTCGGCCTGCCCGCGACCTCGCTGGCCATCGGCGTCGTCCTGGCCATCCTGACCCTGCCGGACCTCCTCAGCGGCTCCCAGACCCGCCGCGCGGACCTGACGCGGAAGTTCGGCGCCTACGCGCTCGGGACGCTCATCGGCGGGATCGGCAGCCTGCTGTTCCTCCACGGCGCGCCGCTCGTCATCGCGGGGGCCGTGGCGGTCCCGGTCGCATGGGCCGCGCTGAGCGCCGCGCTCTCCAGGAAGGCGGAGATCGCCGAGCGCCTGCGTTCGGCGCACCGCACCGACTCCCGAGGGACCCTCTCGGGCTTCGCCGCGCCGGGGCTCGTCGCGCTCGGGCTCTTCCTCGGCAAGGCCGTCCTCGGCTTCGGCGCCGGGGTGGCGCTCACCGCCCTCCTCTACAAGCTGGGGGTCTTCAAGCAGGGCGGCGGGGACATCTCCGGCCCCGCGGGCCTGTTCTTCACCTACATCGGGATGGGGGCCCTGGGGGCCGCGCTCGCGACCGTGGCGCTCCCCTTCGTCCACTGGGTGGCCGCGCTCGGCCTCTCGGGTCTGGCGGTGGCGGTCGGCGGCGGGGTCCTCGGCCTCGCGGCCGGGCTCGCCCTGACGGCCCTGCTCTACAAGGTCGGCGCCCTCAAGCAGAGCGGCGGCGACATCAGCGGCCCCGCCGGGGTCGCCTTCATGTACATGCTCTTGGCCGCGCTCGGCGCGGGGCTCGGGGCGTATCTGCTGCCGCTGCTCATCTAGAGCGCCCGATCATTTCAGGTGCTCTGGGCTTGACGGACGACGAGGATATGCTAAACTTCCCGTCGGCGCCGAGAAGGGAACTTTAAAAAGGGGTGTACTAGAACCATGGCAAACGCTCAGTTCATGAAGCCGTTGACGCCGTCCGCCGACCTCGCCGCGATCGTGGGTGCGAAGCCGCTCCCGCGCACCGAGGTGGTCAAGAAGCTCTGGGACTACATCAAGAAGAACGGTCTCCAGGACAAGGTCAACAAGCGCAACATCAACGCGGACGAGAAGCTCCTGAAGGTCTTCGGTGGGAAGAAGCAGGTCTCCATGTTCGAGATGACCGGCCTCGTCTCCAAGCACCTGAAGTAAGCTTCGCGCAAAAAGAAGCCCCCCGCGCCTCGCGCGGGGGGCTTTTCTTTTCCCTTTCAGCGCTTGCCGAGGTCGTAGCGGCTGGGGCCCGAGAGGCGCTCGTACTCCTTCGCCAGGGCCTCGGCCTTGGCCGCGTCCTTGCGGCGCAGCGCCAGCTGGAGACGCACCCTGAGCGCGGGCACGAAGGTGGGCTCCAGCTCCGCCGCCCGGTCGAGGAGGCGCTCCGCCTCCAGGGCCAGGGAGGAGTCGCCTTCGGCGGCGCTCCAGAGCAGGGCGTAGGCCTTGAGTTCGAGCGCCCGGGAGTCGTTGGGACGGGCCGCGGCCGCGCCGTCGGCCGCTCTTCGGATCCTTTCGAGCAGGGGAAGGCGCCGGGAGCGGTCCGTGAAGGAGCGCGCGAGGCCGTAGAGGTGCATGCAGTAGTCCCAGCGGTACTGCCCTTCCCAGGGGTTCAGGCGCAGGGCGCGCTCATAGGCCGCGGAGGCCGCCTCCACGCGGCCGGAGGCCTGCGCCGCATGGGCGGCGCGGTAGGAGGCGTCGGCCAGGGCGAGGCGGGAGCAGAGGATGAGCGCCCCTGCGCAGGCCAGCGCGAGGGGCAGGGCGAGGAGGCGTCGGCCGGTCGGGCCCGCTTCGTCCTTCGGTCGCGCGCAGAGCAGCCCGGCGAAGAGGGCCGCCAGCAGGAGCGTCGCGCTCGAGCAGGGGTCGAACTTGAGCTGGACGAAGAGACCGAGGAGGCCCGCGGCCATGGCGCCGACCAGGGGGCGCCGTTCGGGGCTCGCGGAGAGCCGGCGGCGCCTCGCGGCGAGCGCCAGCGCCCCCAGGAGCGCCAGGTAGGCCGCCGTCCCGGCGAGGCCCGTGGTCGCCAGGGCGTGGAGGAGGTCGTCGTGGACGTGGACCTGCTCGCGCACGGGGCCGTAGAGGGCGAAGAGGCCCTCGCCCT
The DNA here is from genome assembly GCA_041660925.1 of Elusimicrobiota bacterium. Taxonomy (NCBI): domain Bacteria; kingdom Pseudomonadati; phylum Elusimicrobiota; species Elusimicrobiota bacterium. Next base: position 19,249 of record JBAZVI010000008.1, on the reverse strand, counting down.
TGTGCAGGCGCAGGGCGTGGATGAAGGACTCCGGGCCCCAGCCCAGCAGCGGGCGCTCGAGAAACGAGGTCCAGGCGGTCTTCCAGACCTGCACGCGCACGGCGTCGTCGAAGCCCCGCCCCTTCACCTGGGAGAGGAAGACGACGGCCGCGGCCGCCGCGGCCCCGAGGAGGAGGACAGCGATCCGCGCGCGCCGGCGGTCCTTCGCCTCGAGGAGGAGCCAGAGCGCGACGGCGGCCGCCGCGCCGAGCCAGGCCGCGCGCGACTGGGTGAGGAGGAGGCCGCAGAGGACGAGCGGACCCGCGGTCCAGGCGAGCGCCCGGTCGAGCGGTTTCCCGGCGCGGGAGAGCGCGAGGGGGAGCGGAGAGAGGAGCGCCAGGTGGGCCCCGAGCATCACCGGGGTCGCGAGCGTCGCATAGCTTCGTCCGATCGGGGGCTCGGGGAAGCCCGCGAAGGGCTCGAGCCCGGCGCGCTGGAGGAGGGCATGGAGCCCGAGCAGGGCGCCCGAGGCGAGCGCGGCGCGCGCCAGGACGCGCGGGGCGTCGTCGTCCGAGGCCCAGGCCGCGGACAGGGCCGCCGCGGCGTAGAGCCCGAGCTCGAGGGCGCCGAGCGCGTAGTGGCCGTGCCGGCCGAGGAGACTTCCCCAGGGGTCGACCGAGCGCGCGCTCGAGAGGAGCAGGGCCGCCGCCGCGGCGAGGAGCGGGAGGTCGAGGGCCGTCCTCCGGGCCCCGGCGCCGCGCGCCGCGCCCAGGGCGAGGAGGAGGGCGCAGGCCGCGAGCGCGAGGAGCTTGGGGAGCGCGGCGGCGTCCTCGAGCCCGCGCGCGAAGACGAGCGGGGGGAGGAAGGCCGCCGCGGCCAGGGACATCGCGAAGAGGGAGACTCCCGTCTGGGCGGGGGAGTCTCCCTCTTCGCGTCTCGTCTTGGCCTTGGAGGATTTCATGAGCGAGGATGATTCACGCACTCCCCGTGCCGCCGGTGTGCGCGCGCCGGCGGCACGTGAATCCTACACACTTTGGGGGCTCCGGAGGAATTGGTATCGTATGTGCCGATGAAGCTCGGCACGCTGCTCGGCCTGGTCGTCTGCAACCTCATCTGGTCGGCGAACCCGACCATGGCGAAGTTCGTCATGAAGAGCGTCTCCCCGGCGCACGCCGTCTGGCTGCGCTACGCGAGCGCGCTCGCGGCCTACGCGCTCGCCGTGCCGCTGCTGCGCGCCTTCTACGGAGGGCGGCGCTTCGCCGGGCCGATGTTCGTGCGCGGCGGCTCCGGCCCGGACCGCGCCTGGATCCTCGCGTTGGGCCTGCTCACCTTCGTGCTCTCGCCGCTGCTGCAGATGTCGGGGCTCTCGGTCTCCCGCGCGGTCGACGGCGCGCTCGTGGTGGCCATGGAGCCCCTCATCGCGGTGCTCTTCGCGGCGGTCCTCCTGCGCGAGCCGCTCGGGCCCCGCCATCTCCTCGGCTTCGCGCTCGCCCTCACCGGCTTCTCCCTCCTCTCGGGCCTCACCCCTCAGCGCATGCTGACGGGCTTCGACGCCCACGCGTTCGGGAACCTCCTCCTGCTCCTCTCGCTGGCGGGCGAGGGCGCCTACTCCGCCGTGGGGCGCAAGCTGGTCTCCCGCCATCCGCCGGGGGCGCTCTTCGCCAGCGCGCTGCTCATCGGGGTCCTCGTGCTCACCGCCGTCATCTTCCTCCGCTCCGGCCCTCCGCCGTTCTCGGCGCTCGGGACCTCGGGGGTCCTCGCGGTGCTCTGGCTGGGGCCGCTCGGAACCGCCTTCGGCTACCTCTATTGGATGGCGGCCCTGCGGGAGGCGCCGGTGGCGAGCGTGGCCCTCACGCTCTTCATCCAGCCCGTGATGGGGACCGTCTGGGGCCGGATCTTCCTCGACGAGCGCCTGACGCTCGTGCAGGGTGCGGGAGCCCTGCTCATCCTCCTCTCGCTCGCCTCCGAAGTCCTCTTCGACCGCGCGTCCGTCCGCGACGCGGCCCCCACCGTTTAGGGGACCCCCAAAGGGCCTATCCCGAGGGGCCCCCTTGGACCCAGTCCAAAGGCCCCGAATCGGGGCTATCCTCAGGGTAGATGATCTCCCTCGCGGTCCTGCTCGCCGCGGCGGTCCCCGCGTGCTTTGCGGAGGACCGGCCGGCGCCCGCCCTCCCGGCGGCCGCCGCCGGCCTGTCCGCCCCGCTCGACGCCGGGCGGCTGGGGGGACTCTTCGACGGCAGCGCGGCCAAGGGCGACGCCGACGCGGTCCCGGCGGGAGGAGTCCCCGAGGTCCAGGGGAGCCCGATCCCGAAGGACGATCCGGCGCTCCTCGAGGACCTCTCCAAGCGCGCCTTCCTCTTCTTCCAGGAACAGTCCGATCCGAAGACGGGTCTCGTCGCCGATCGCGCCGCCGCCAGCGGGGCGGCTCCCGCGGGCCGCATGGTCGCGAGCATGGCGGCCACGGGCTTCGGCCTGAGCGCGTACTGCTCGGCGGCGGAGCGCGGCTGGGCGCCGCGCGAGGCCCTCGTCGCCCGGACGAAGGCGACCCTGCGCTTCCTGGCCCGGGAGAGCCCGCACAAGAACGGTTGGTTCTACCACTTCATCCACGCCGACGACGGCAGCCGGGCCTGGGACAGCGAGGTCTCCTCCATCGACACCGCGCTCCTGCTCGGGGGCGTCCTCACCGTGCGGCAGTGCTTCGGCGACGACCCGGAGGTCGCCGCGCTCGCCTCCGAGATCTACGAGCGCGTGGACTTCCCCTGGATGCTCGACGGCGATAAGGCGCAGTTCTCGCACGGCTGGACCCCGGAGAAAGGCTTCATCCGCTACCGCTGGGACACCTACGCCGAGGAGTCGCTGCTCCTGGTGCTCGGCATGGGCTCGCGCACCCACCCGGTGGGGCGCGAGGTCTGGGACGGCATCCGGCGCGACCGCATGTCCTATGCGGGGCATGACTACATCGCGGGCGCGAGCCCGCTCTTCACCCACCAGTTCTCGCAGGCCTGGCTCGACCTGAGGGGCATGCGCGACGGGCACGGCATCGACTACTACCGGAACTCGGTCGAGGCCACGCGCGCCCACAAGCAGTACTGCCTCGACCTCGGCAAGCAGTTCCCCGCGTACTCCGGGGACGTCTGGGGCCTCTCGGCCTCCGACAGCGAGCACGGCTACCGCGCATGGGGCGGTCCGCCCGCGGGGCCGGACATGGACGGCACCGTGGTCCCCAACGCGGCCGGCGGCTCGCTCATGTTCACGCCGGACATCTCCATCCCGGCCATCCGCGCCATGCGCGAGAAATACGGCGACAAGACCTATGGCCGCTACGGCTTCGTGGACGCCTTCAACCCGCAGACCGGCTGGGTGGACCCGGACGTCCTCGGCATCGACCAGGGCATCATGCTGCTGAGCGCGGAGAACCTGCGTTCCGGCGGCGTCTGGAAGTGGTTCATGAAGAACCCCGAGGTCGCGGCCGCCCTCGCGAAGGCCGGCTTCAAGCCGTCGGGCCGGGAATCCTCAACGGGGATTCCCGGGTCGTCTCGCTGAGCAAACCCACTTGAAAAATACGGCCTCCGCGCTTTTCCGCGCGTGAGGCCGTATTTTTCAGGGTTGTTCGAGGAGACGGTAGAGCCGCGCCGCCCGGCGGCGGACCTTGGGCGACCTCATCGGCTCGATGCGCAGGGCTTCCTTCCCCTCTCCCACGACGATGGCGTAGGGCAGACGCAGCTTCCCCGTCAGATGCTGGAAGACGACGAGCTCGGCCGCGTCCTCGGCCCAGGTCCGGCTGCCGTAGAGGGACGCGAACGGCGAGCCCGCGAAGCCCCGATAGAGGCGCGGCGCCTGGGAGGGCGCGATGAGCGGGGGGGAGAAGCCGTAGAAGCGCAGGTCCTTGCGCAGGGGGAAGTCGGCGTCGGGGCGCGGCCGGTCGTGGCGGGCCCAGACGTCCCAGGAGTCCTTGAGACTCCTCCCCTCGGGGAAGGCGTGGACGATGAACGGCTCGACCCAGGGCGTGAGGCCGCGGATGTAATCGCAGGCGTGCGCCCCCTCGTGGAGCAGCGAGTAGAGGATGCCGCGCTCGTCGCCTGAGCCCGTCTCGACGCGCAGGGGGAGCTTTCCCGTGAAGACCGAGGCCTCCCGCTCCCGGAGGGTCTCGGAGAGCGGGCGCTCGAAGCCCGCGGGGTTGAGCACGATGTAGGCGTGGCGCGCGCTCGAGCCGTCGTAGACCCACGAGGTGAGGCCGTTGCCCATGAGCCCTTTCACGAAGTAGACGCCGACGAGGCCCTCCGTGAAGGTCCGGCGCATCCCCGCCGGCAGGCCCTCGAGGTAGCCGAGGAAGAGCGTCCGTTCGGCGGGGGTGAGCGTGTAGGCCTTGTAGTCGGGGCGGCCGTCCATCTCCCGCAGGGTCTTGAGGAGGAAGTAGGGGCAGACCCCTACGCGGTCGGCGAGCGGGCGGCGCGCGTCGAATTGATAGTGCGCGAGCTTCGCCGCCGGCGCCGTGAGCAGCTTGCGGATCTCCGCGGGTGAGAACGCGGGCTCGGCCGCCTGCGCGCGCGGCGGCGCGGCCCCGAGAGCGCAAGCCAGCAACAGGGCGGCGCGCAGGCAGTTCTCCGCTCGCGCCGCCCTCGGCGCGCTATGGCCCGCGACGGCGCGCATGTCTTTCTCCGCTCGCGCCGCCCTCGGCGCGCTATGGCCCGCGACGAGGGCCGATAGTAAAGCGCGCATCAGCAGGCGAAGCGCCCCTTCTCGTAGACGAGGACGCGCTTCCCGCCGGTCGTGACCGCGCTGACCCGCTTGTCCTCGGTGTTGACGAGGTCCCAGTGGAGCGCCGACTCGTTGTAGCCCAGGCGCGTCTTGAGCGCCTTCGTGAGCCGCGCGGGGTCCCCGTCGAAGGTGTCGCTGTAGGAGTTCCCCACGGCGACGTGGCAGTTCCCGTGGCGCCCGCCGAAGTTCTCGTCGAAGAGCGTGTCGGCCATGAAGCGGTCGATGCGCGAGAAGCGCACATCCGTCAGCGAGAACTCCCCGAGGCGTCCCGCCCCGGGATCGGTGGCGAGCGTCTTGCGCACAAAATCCTCGCCCTGCTTCGCCGACACCTTCGCCGCCGAGCCGTTCTTGAACTCGATGCGGACGCCTTTCACGTAGTTTCCGTTGCGGAAGGAGGGCAGGTCCGAATAGTAGACGCCCCGGGTCCCGCGCCAGTCGGGGGAGGTGAACACCTCGAAGGAGGGGATGTTGTGTCCGCTGATTCCCAGGAAGCGGCGGCGCTCCCCGAGCTTCACCTCGAGGTCCATGGAGCGGCTCTCGACGCGCAGGGTCCGGATCTTGAGGCTCTGGAGCCACTTCTTGATCCCCATCACGTCCCGGTGGATGTCCCGCCAGCGCTTCGCCGGGTCCTTGTCGTCGAGGAAGCAGGCCTTCACGACCTGCTCCGCGTAGGCCTTCAGCGTGAGCCCGGCCTGCCGCGCGAGCTCCTCGGTCGGGTAGGTGCACAGCGTCCAGCCGAAGCGGCCCTTCTCCTCGCTGCGGTCGAAGATGTCGCGGTAGGGCTTGCGGGCGAGCGTCGTCTCCTTGATGCGCCCGGCGTCCACGCTCTTGAGGTGCGTCAGCGAGGCCGGGCCGCGCAGCGCGATGAGGCCCTGGAGGGACTCGAAGAGCTCCTTCTCCCCGCCGGGGACGAAGCGGCGCTGCTCGGAGCCGCCGAGGGTGAAGAAGTCCTTCTCCATGGCGGGCGTGGGCTGCAGGCGCAGGACGGGGTTCCAGCCGCGCTCGAGCGTCTTGCGGTGCACGGCCTCGGCGAGGGGCAGCGCGGAGACGTCGAAGCGGATGAGGACGCTCTCTCCCTTGCGGAAGGAGGGGCGGGCGGTGGTGATGCCCCAGAGGAGCGTGTCGGCGTAGCGTTCGAGCTGAGCGGGGGTGAAGATCATGTTCCCTCCAGGCGGGATCTTCGCGTATGATACTCGAAAACGACCCGGAATTCCCTCGTCTTCGGGTGTGGTATAATGAGTCGAGTCGGGCGGGATGGAGACTCTTGCGGCGCATGGATCCGGGCGCGCCGAGCCGGCAGAGTATCTATGGAACGAAACCCATCCCGACGCACCCTCTCCGTCCTCGTCTCCGCTCTTCTCGTCTGCGCCGCTTTCCTCGTCGTCCTCCCGGCGCAGCCCGTCGTCACCGGGGCGCCCCTCCTCGACGCCCGCCTGCGCCTGAGCACCGAGGAGCGCCTCACCATCGGGGAGTCGGGCATCGACGCGCCCGTGACCTTCCACCTGAGCAAGGACGAGCCCGAGGACTTCCTGCCCATCGAGCCGGAGCCGCAGGACTTCTCCGACATGCGCATCTGGCAGATCCGCATCAGCGCCTCGGACGGGCGCAAGGTGGCGCACATCCAGGGCCGCGGGGTCCCCGAGTCCTCGCGCTTCCCCTGGTCGCGCCTCGACGAGAAGGGCGAGGCCCTGCCCGACGGCTTCTATCAGGCCCAGTTCGTGTGGCTCGACGCGGGGGGGCGCCTGCACCGCACGCCGAACACGACGGTGAGCGTCTTCACGCCGCTGACGATCCGCGCGCTCTTGGCGGCGGGGCTCGGGCTGCGCTACACCGACGAGGGGCTCGTCCTTCGCATCCTCGAGGTGAACATCTTCCCGCCCGGCCGCGCCGAGCTCGCGCCCGCGGCCCTGCCGATGCTCGGAGAGATCGTGACCTTCCTGCGCGGGCGGCCCGCCAACCGCGTCGTCGTGCGCGGGCACACCGACTCGAGCGGCTCGGCCGCGCGCAACCTCGAGCTCTCGCGGCGCAGGGCCTTCCTCGTCTACCGGCACCTCGTCGACAACGGCATCGACCCCGCGCGCCTGAGCTACGAAGGCCTCGGCTCCACCCGCCCGCTCGCCTCCGAGGAGACGGCCGACGGACGCGCCCAGAACCGGCGCGTCGAGGTCGTCGTCCTTAAACGTTCTTAGTACGACCTGAAAAATCCGTCGCCCACGATCGTGGATCGTCGTCCGAAAGGACGGGCGCCGGATTTTTCAGGTCAGTTGGGGGAACGCCGCCGGCGCAGGTCCTGAAGCCGGAGGCAATAGCAGACGAGGCAGGGGCAGGTCTTCGGGTGGTCGTCGACGGTCGGCGGGGCGTCATGCACGGACATGAGAGACTCCTCGGACGGAGGCGTTCCTCGGCGCGGATTCGGATGTTAGCAGATGCCCCGAAAATCGACATGGGGCTAAAGGCCCGCCTCGGGGGAGGGCCCTATCTTAGAGGCGTGTAGTAGTCGTCCGGCGCGGGGCCCATCGTGTTGACGAGCTCGCCGACCTTCTCGATGCGGCAGCGCACCACGCTGCCGGGCTCCAGCAGCTTCCCCTGCGGGAAGCCCACCCCCGAGGGGGTGCCGGTGGCGATGACGTCGCCGGGCTCGAGGGTCATGAGCCGGCTGCAGAAGGCGACGAGCTCGTAGACGTCGAAGATCATCGCGGCGGTCGTCTCGTCCTGGCGCTTTTCCGGGCCCACCCAGAGCTCGAGGCGCAGGTCCCGCGGGTCACCGACCTCGTCGGCGGTGGCGACCCAGGGCCCGAGCGGGCAGAAGCCGTCGGCCCACTTGCCGTGCAGCCAGTCGAAGAAGTCGTCCTTGGGCCGCTTCTCGCGGCCCTCGGCGTGCGTCACGCTGCGCGCGGAGACGTCGTTGGCGACCGTGTAGCCGGCGACGCAGGCGCGCGCCGTCTCGGGCGTGAGGTCCTTGCAGCGCGCGCCGATGACGGCGGCGAGCTCGACCTCGTAGTCGATCTGGCGGCTGAAGCCCGGCCAGGGGACCGTCTCGCCGGGGCCCAGGACGCAGGTGGAGGGCATGAGGAAGGGGCGCGGGGTCGTGCGCGCCTTCGGGTCGGCCGGCAGGGAGTGCCCGCGGTGGAACTCCTTGTGATGCTCGACGTAGTTGACGGCGAGGCCGATGAGCTTGGGCGGCCGGGGGAGCGGCGAGAGGAGCGTCACCTCCGAGAAGGGGATGCGGGCGGCCTCCCCGCGCAGGAGCTCCTTGAGCATCTCATGGCAGAGCGGCCCGCCCTCGAGCGCCGCGAGCACGCTCGCGGGGCCCTCGGGCCAGACGGAGCGCACGTCGAGGACGCCGCGCTCGTCGGCCGCGCCGAAGAAGGTCCGCCCTCCGCACCGCGCCATGAGCAGCTTCATCCATCCCTCCGGAGCAGGCGGCCGGCGCGCACGCGCAGGTTGTCGCGGACGATGTTCCAGAAGCGGCCCTTCTCCCAGGCCATGCGCACGAACTTGGTGGCCGCGTTCTTCGGGACGTGCGGCGCGCGCGTCCGCTCGACGAGCGAAAGGGCGTCCTTGCGGCAGGCGCGCAGGCAGGCGCCGCAGCCGAGGCAGAGTCCGTCGTTGACGCGCGCCTTCGCGCCCTTCTCCGCGCGCACGGCGCCGATCTGGCAGAGCTTCGCGCACGCGCCGCAGGCCGCGCAGCGCTCCTCGTCGACTCGGGCGAGCACGGGGGAGGGGTGGAGCGCGTGGGGGAGCCCCTTGCGCACCCCGGTCAGGAATCCGCAGCAGCAGCCGCAGCAGTTGCAGATGAAGCTGGGCTCCTCGCGCACGTTGTCGGTGACGTGGATGAGGCCTTTCTCCCCGAGCGAGCGGATGAGCGCGAGGAGCTCGTCGGCCTCCGCGCGGCGGCCGAAGCCGCGGCGCACCACGAAGTCGGCGGCCCGGCCGAGGCTCATGCAGGTGCCCTCGTGCGAGGCGAGGCGGCAGCTCCGGCCCAGAAGCTGCTCCTTGTGGCGGCAGTAGCAGGTCTGCACCGCGCCGTAGCCCGCCGCGCGCACCACCTTCTCGACCTGGGCGTAGGTGGCCACCCGCGAGGTCACGGGGATGTCGGCCCCCACGAGCGTGCGGGCCAGCGGCGTCTTCGAGCCGAAGACCTCGTTCCAGAAGCGCTCCTCGTCGTGGCAGCGCTCGAGGATGCGCGCGATGCGCTCGAGCGGGATGCCGGCGTGGAGCTTCATGAGACTGAACTCCACGAGCCCGACGACGGAGGGGGTGAGGAGCCAGTAGGTCTTCCCTCCGAGGGGGAAGTCGAGCGCCGCGCCCTTCTCCCCGAGGGCCTCGAGGACGCGCTCGACGCGCTCCTTCGGCCACTTCACCCGCCGGGCCAGCTCCCCGGGGGTGCTCTCGCAGAGGGGGAAGACGGCGGCGAGCTCGGCCTCCTCCGCGCTCAGGAAGAGCGCGAGGAGCTCGCGCACATCCGGCGTGTCCGGCAGTCCGACCGGATAGGCGTCGAGCCGCGCGATGAGCCGGACCAGAGTGTCCGGGTCCGGGACGCCGGCCCCGGACACTCTCGCCGGGGAGTTCTTTTCAGTCATGGAGCAGACCCAGCAGGAGATTCCCCCTCTGGGGAAATCTCCTGCTAGTCTCCGAAGCTGACGCCGAGCGCCCGGCCGGTCTGGACGAGGTCGCCGTCGATGGGGACGGTGCGCAGGCGGCCGATGGCCTCGGTGATGAGCACGTCCACCGTCGTCGGCGGGCGCAGGGCCACCATGCGTCCGAAGCGCTTCTCCGCGATGAGGTCCACGGCGTGCGCGCCGAAGCGCGTGCAGAGCAGGCGGTCGAAGCTCGTCGGCCCGCCGCCGCGCTGGAGGTGCCCGAGCACGCAGACGCGGGTCTCCTTGCCGGTGCGCTTCTCGATCTCGGAGGCGACGAGGGCGCCGATGCCGCCCAGGCGCACCTCGCGGTCGGCCGCCTCGCCCTGGGTGACGAGCTCGCCGCCCTTGAGCTTGGCGCCCTCGGCGACGACGACGAGGGTGAAGCGCTTGCCCGAGCGCTCGCGTTCGTGGATCTTCGCGCAGACCTTCTCGAAGGTGAACGGGATCTCCGGGATGAGGATGACGTCGCCGCCGCCCGAGATGCCGGCCGAGGCGGCGATCCAGCCCGCGTGGCGGCCCATGACCTCGAGCACCATGACGCGGTTGTGGCTCTCGGCCGTGGTGTGGAGGCGGTCGAGCGCGTCGGTGGCGGTGGCCACGGCCGAGTCGAAGCCGAAGGTCGCGACCGTGCACTCGAGGTCGTTGTCGATGGTCTTGGGGACGCCCACGACGGGGACGCCCTTCTCGAAGAGCTGCTGGGCGATGGTCAGCGAGCCGTCGCCGCCCACGCAGACGAGGCCGATGAGCCCGAGCGTCTTCACGTTCGCGCAGGCCTCGGCCAGGATCGCGTCGGAGATCATGTGGGTCTCGCCCTTGCCGGTCTTCGCGGCGAAGCGGCCGCGGTTGGAGGTGCCGAGGATGGTCCCGCCGGTGACGAGCATGCCGCCCATGTCGTGGTAGTCGAGCGCCATGGTGTGCACGGGGCTCAGGAGGCCTTCGTAGCCGCCCTTAAATCCGATCGTGCGCCAGCCGCGGTAGCGCGCGGCCTTCACGACCGCGCGGATGACCGCGTTGAGGCCGGGGCAGTCGCCGCCGCCCGTCAAAATGCCGATCGCCGGTCTATTCTCCATCGTTCTCTCCCTGGAGCGGTTCCGCCTTGAGGCGGCCGCCCTCTTTGATGAGGACTTCGACGCGGTGCTTGACCTGTTCCAGCCGGCGGCTCAGCTCGCCGGAGAGCCGCACGCCGTCCTCGAAGAGCTTCAGCGAGTCCTCGAGGCCCTTCTCGCCGGTCTCGAGCTGTCGGACGACCTCTTCGAGCCGGTCGAGGCCCTTCTCGAAATTCTCCGTCCCTTCCTTCTTGGCGGGCTTCATGCTTTGACCTCCGCGGGGAACTCCCCGTCGTGGACCTTCACGCGGATGCGGTCGCCGGGGGCGACCTCCGCGGCGCGGCGGACGGCGCGGCCGTCGGCGCGCAGGGCGATGGCGTAGCCCCGCGAGAGCACGGCGAGCGGGCTGAGCGCGTTGAGGCGTCCGGCCTGCAGCGCCAGGTCCTTGCCGGCGTGCGAGAGGCGCGTCTGGACGGCGCGCGTGAGAGCGAAGAGGTCGGCGCGGCCGAGGCGCTCCTCGAGGCGCTGGGCGAGGCCCCGCAGGCCGTTGGGGAGCCGCTCGGAAAGGCCGTCGAGGCGCTGGGCGGCCTCCTCGTAGAGGCGGCGCGGGTCGCGCAGGCGCGGGGAGGCGGCGAGGCGGCGCAGGCGCTCCTCGCGCTCGCGCACGAGCCCGGCCAGGGCCAGGCGCAGGCGCCGGCGCGCGTCCTCGAGCGTCGAGACGAGCGCGGCCTTCTCGGGGACGACGAGCTCGGCCGCGGCCGAAGGGGTCGGGGCGCGCAGGTCGGCGACGAAGTCGGCGATGGTGAAGTCGGTCTCGTGGCCCACGCAGGAGACCACGGGGATGACCGAGGCGGCGATGGCGCGGGCGACGGGCTCCTCGTTGAAGGCCCAGAGGTCCTCGAGCGAGCCGCCGCCGCGGCCGACGAGGAGCACCTCGGTGTCGGGGAACTGCTCGTTGAAGTCCTCGATGGCGCGCGCGATCTGGGCCGCGGCGCCCTCGCCCTGCACGGCCACGGGGATGAGCCGGATGTGGAGCCCCGTGAAGCGGCGCCGCAGGATCGTGAGCATGTCGCGCAGGGCCGCGCCCTGGCGCGAGGTCACCAGGCCGATGCGCTCGGGCATGGGGGGCAGCGGGCGCTTGCGGGCCGGGTCGAAGAGCCCTTCGGCCTCGAGCTTCTTCTTGAGCTGCTCGAAGGCGAGCTGGAGCGCGCCCATGGCCTTGGGGCGCAGCTCGGAGACGATGAGCTGGGTGCGCCCGGAGCCCGCGTAGTGGCTGACCCGCCCGCGCGCGAGCACCTCGAGCCCGTGCTCGAGTTTGAAGCGCACGCCGCCCGCGGCCCCGCGGAAGAGCACGGCGGGGAGCTGGGCCTCGGCGTCTTTTAAAGTGAAGTAGGTGTGCCCGGAGTCGTAGGTCTTGGGCATGGAGAGCTCGCCGGCCACCCAGACGTCGGGGAAGCCCGCCTCGAGGAGGTCGCGAAGACCCCGGCTGAGTTCCGTGACGGTCAACGGCTTGTCCGGGCCCGTGGACAAGGGCCCGGACGGGGAGCTCGAGAACGGCAGCTCGGCTTCGTCGGGGCGGCGGGGGCTCACTTGTTTTTGCTCCGCAGTTCCTTGAGGCGCTTGGCGATGCGGGCCTCGTCGCCCTCTTCGCCCGGCTCGTAGAACCGGATCGGCTTGGGCATGTACTCCTGCGGGGTCCAGCCTCCGGGGAAATCGTGGGGGTACTTGTAGCCCACCCCGTGGCCGCGCGACTTCGAGTCCATGTTCGCGTCGCGCAGGTGCAGCGGCACCTCGCGCACCGGGCCGTTCTTCACTTCCTGAAGGGCGGCGTCGACGGCCATGTACGCGGCGTTCGACTTGGGCGCGCAGGCGACGTAGGTGACGGCCTGGGCGAGCGGGATGCGGCACTCGGGCATGCCGAGGAACTCGACGGCCTGGAAGGCCGCCCCGGCCACGAGCAGGGCCCGGAAGTCCGCGTTGCCGACGTCCTCGCTCGCGCAGATGAGGAGGCGCCGCGCGATGAAGCGGGGGTCCTCGCCGGCCTCGAGCATCTTGGCCATCCAGTAGAGGGCCGCGTCGGGGTCCGAGCCGCGCATGGACTTGATGAAGGCGGAGATGTGGTCGTAGTGCTCGTCGGAGGAGCGGTCGTAGCGCACGGAGCGGCGCTGGATGGACTCCTCGGCCACCGCGAGGGTGACGCGGCGCTTGGCGTCCATGCCGAGCGGGGTGGTCAGCGCGGCGAGCTCGAGCGCGTTGAGCAGGCGCCGCGCGTCCCCGCCTGCGGTCGAGAGCAGGTGGGAGCGGGCGTCGTCGTCGAGCGCGAGCGCCATGGCGCCGAGCCCCCGCTCGGAGTCGGCCAGGGCCCGCTCGAGGATGAGGCCGAGGTCTTCGACCGGGTGCGGCTTGAACTCGAAGGCGGTAAATCGCGAGAGGAGGGCCGCGTTGACGTAGAAAGAGGGGTTCTCGGTCGTGAGCCCGATGAGGATGACGTCGCCGCGCTCGACGTAGGGGAGGAGCACGTCTTGCTGGGTGCGGTTGAAGTGGTGGATCTCGTCGACTAAGAGGAGGGTGCGGACCCCCGAGGAGAGCCGCATCTTCGCGGTCTCGACGGCCTTCTTCAGGTCCGCGACCCCGGCCGCGACGGCGTTGAGCTCGGCCATGACCGCCTTGCCGCGGGCCGCGATGACTCGCGCGAGCGCGGTCTTGCCGGTGGCGGGGGGGCCGTAGAAGAGCAGGGAGGAGACGCGGTCGGCCTCGATCAGGCGCCGCAGGAGCTTGCCCGGGCCGAGGATGTGGCCCTGGCCCACGAATTCGTCCAGGGTGCGCGGCGCCATGCGCGCCGCCAGCGGCCGGTCCTTGAGAGGGGTCTCCTCGACGAAGAGCCCGTTCAAGGGGCCTTCGCCCCCGTCGCCGTGTTGAGGAGGACGGACATCTCGTCGAACTTCTTCTTCTCGGCGCGGCCGAAGGTGTCCACCTGCTCGCGCATCTTGTGGATGTCGGCCGCGAACTCCATCGCCGCGAGGATGGCCAGCTTCGAGGAGTCCACGACGCCCGTGAGCTTCTGGATCTCCTTCATCCGCTCGTCCACCGTCTGGGCCAGCATCTGGATCTCCAGCGGCGTGAGCCCCTCCATCTCAATACTGAGCTTGCGCCGGAAGATCTCAACCGGTACTTTTTCGTTGATCATTGGGGGCTCCTACGAGGAGATTATGCCACTTTTGGAGGGCCCCCCTCGAGCTTCCTCACTGTCCTCCCCCACGGGGAGGGCAGGGTGGGGGCGAGCCCCTTTGTGTGCTAGGTAGCGGTAAAGGGATGGGACTCAGTTTCCTCTCCGGAGCGAGGGAACCGCGCTCCCCCTGGCCGATTACCGATCGGCCGGGCGAGCGCGGCGGCGACAGATGGTGGGCGGGGGGGGAATGAAGGGACTTCCACTGCTGGTCGAGATAGCCGCAGTGAACCGCCCCGGCGGGCGGGGGGGCGGTGGAGCCACTGGGAGGTGTGCGCGTCCCTAGCGCACACCTCCCAGTTCCAGACCCCACACCTGGTTAAATCGAACCTGCCGCCGCCAGACCCACGCCCTGATTGCTCACCGTTCTTTGGTGACTGCTCGATAGTATGCGCAAGACCGGAGTCCTACCTGATTACAGGACCTTTGACAGGGGAACCAGGCCCATTGTACTCACGTGCAGCATCGGGGGATGGAGTTACAATCGAACGGTCATGAATCTTTTTAGAGAGGCAGCCATGCGTATCCTTTCCCGAGCATCTTTTTTGAGCCTTTTAGCCGTACTTTTATCCCCGCATGCAGGTTTTGGTGCTCCCCGTGGAGCACGAGATTTTTCAATGGATTTCACCGCAATTCCCTGGCTTCACGCGGATAAGGTGTCCTTCGATGTCCCCTCTGTCGGAGGGGGCCGCGAGATATGGCCCCGCCGATTCTCCCGTCCTGAGTCTCCCTATCGGCTGGCGTACTACCAGGAAGACAATTTCGATCGAGTGATGAATGCCATGCGAGCGAATGACGGGGAATTTGCTTCAGTAATCCCGGGACTTGAGAAATTGAGTTCGCAAGGATGTCTTCATAGGGCGGAAGTAAGTTTCGGAGAATTGGTGATCGATGTGTATTTTGACCGTGTCGATCCAGCCCTCGGAGATATAATCACGATCAATAAACCCAGGATGTTCTTCATTTATGAACGAAGTCCTTCGGGGAGTGGAAGTTTTAGTGGAGGGGCCCTGATAGGACCTGAGGGCGAGCCGGAAAAGCCTGCAGATGAGGAAACGATGAAGGAGTTGTTTCAGTCGGTGAAAAAGATTTTCAATTTCATCTCGCCGAATGATCCGGAGTTCCAACGTAAGGGGCTGCTGCACTTCAAAGTATTTCCGGAAAGCCTATGAGTGTTTGCTACTGAGGCAGATATGACTATTCGATTTTTCGCGGGTATATATGTCATGGCTTGCATGCTCGGATGGGCGTTGCCCAGCATGGCTGCAGAGCCTGTTCCGGCCAGTGCCCTTGATTTGCGGATGAACACCCCGAAGGGCGCGGTCGCTGTCTCCACAGGGGGAAAGGCCGAGGTCGAGGTCAGCGTTTCCTCGTATCCCTTGGCCATGACCTTGCGGGTGTACAAGACCAAGATCAAGCCCGAGGAGTTCTTGGGATGTCAGATCATCCTTAAGAACGTCGGCAAGGAAGAGCTCCGCATCAGCGATTGGTTGTTTACAGAACCTTCACAGGCTCATTTGACGGAACAGGGCGATTTGAAGCATGGAATCTATTTCGAATTGATGAGGGCTGGGCGAGTGTTGAAGCAATCCACGTGCGACTTCTCTGATCTTATGCCGGATCGCGATCGAGGCGAGGCGCTTCTAAGAAGGGATATCGCTCAGGCTGCCGCGTCTCCGATCGTTCACCGGCTCACGCCGGGAGGCCAACTGACGGCGAGGCCGACCGCTGAAATGATCGAACAGCGTTCGATGCAGACGAAGAACCACTCATCGAATCCGGCCGATTTCTTCGATCTCTCGTCTTATTGCCTGACGGTCGCGCACAAGTACAAGTTGCGTCTGGTCTATGATTATTCCTGGCTGGGGAATTCTCTTTCAAAACGCAAGAGGTCTGCATCTGGAACCGCCGGCGCAGTTCTCATGAAGACCCCGTGGATCGATGTGGAGGTCGTTCCCTGATGCGCAGCGGATCGGTCCTGTTCTCATTCCTCATCTGCGGTCTTTGTACGCCTGCGCACGCGATTCGCAAACCAACTCCGGAAATGGAGCGCATTTACGATTCGCACATCGCCAAGATGCGCGGAGCGCAGGAAGAACTATTCAAAGCGAATCGGGAATTTGAAGCGGCAACGGATCCTTCAGTGAAAGGAGAGTACAAGCGAGCTGCTAAACGTCATTCCGATGAGATCGTCGCTGAATTCAACAAGGCCATTCATGTCGCGATGAAGGCCTATGGGATGGACGAGTATCGCCAAGAACAAGGGGTAGCGATCGATCCTCGTTCCAGCGCGTACAGGCAGCAGATACAGTTCACTCCAGTCTGCACGATTCCCCTCGCGCGATATGAGGTGCGAAAAGAATCAGAAGAGTTTAAAAAGAGGGGAATATCTGCAGCCAAGAATGGGGGTGAAATTTATGGAGAACATTACTCTGACGGGGCGAGTCTGATCCGTCCGGAAGCATTCATCCATGGAATGGGTTTTTTGGCTGCGACGATTCATCACGAGCATGTCCATTTTCTGAACAGCATCACGCCAGGCGCAGGTGATCGGATGGTCGGGGAAGAGGATGAGAAATCTGCCTTTGAGGCGACTCTGAAATCTGCCGATATATTCGGGCTGAAAGACATCAATTTGAATGCAGGAACAGACAAGCCTTTCTATTCTGCTCTTTCATTCGTGCAGAAGCGATTGGAGGAGGAGAGTTCACAGCTCGAAACGCGGTTCAAGGAATTGGAACGTCGGGGCTGCAAGCAGCCTCGGAACATGGACAGTGACTGTCGCCACATCGCTATCGGCGGGCTCGATGCGAATGGGAAATACCCATTGAAAATCGCGAACACTCCGGAGGAGTTTGCACAAATACGCGCCTTAGATGCGCAGGCGGAGAATGATGTCGCCAGTGAATTCATCGAACGCGAGATTGCGAAGAAGCTGTTGGCCCGGGCCCGTGAGCTCGGGAACACGATTTCTAATCGACAGGTAGAGTCGAGCAAGGATCGGGAGTTGGAGACTGCCCGGAACATTATGGGGAGCATCAACAAACTGGGGAAGAAGGTCACTGAAGCTCAACAGACGCAGCGACAGTTCCAGCAGGATGTTCGGGCGGCGGCGGACTCTTGCGGCTTTGATACGCTCGAACCTCAGAAGGGTCTTTTCCGACAAAAGGATACGGGGTTTCGATGGAGCCTGAGGTGGTACTCGGGTCTCGATCAGCAGACTCGTTTGGCGCAGATAAAAGTCGGCATGATGCTGGCGAATGCTTGCATGAACCGTGACCCGGGGATCTTTTCGTCTTCCTGCAATGACGGCATGGATGCTGTGGGCGAATATTGGGATCGCTTGAATCCCCAGCAGGATCTTACAACGGTTCTCTCTGAGGTGGGAGACTCGGATATGCGTGCCTGCGTTGAATATTTGATTTTCAAGATGAACCACGATGCCGGCAAGGGGCGTAATTCAAGCTACGGCGACATCAAGGGCCTTGTCCGGCAGTTCGAGTCGACTTATCATCCGAAGGAGTCTCCCTCCAGCAGCAGCGGCAGCAATAATGACTCTCCATCCGACGGAGGTGAGATCGATCGGGGGAACGACGGCAGCCGATGGGAGGGGCGGCCTATTCACTTGAAGACTTTGCCTGAGATCTTACGCAGGCTATGAAGCGCTCGCGCTCTGAGTCAGTCTCCGTGTAGAACGATTTCTATCAGAGAATCCCGCCCGCCTTCCCCGCTACAAGTGTGCTCCCGTTTCCCTATCTCCCCTTCCCGCGGGAGGGGGCTGGGGGAGGGGGGACCTCAGTTCACCTTGCCTGCGCCCGCCTCACTCCAACTATTCCAGTAAGTCCACTAAGTTGACCCCAGTCACCGTGGAGCTTCACGCTCCGGATCGTGTGCCAACCCGAGCAGGAGCCCGCAAGCCGCCCCCAACGCCATCTGGAGCAGCATGGCGAAGCCGAAATTGACGTCGCCGGAAAGATGCATGTCGCCTCCGGCGTAATCGAGCATGAGCGCCAAGGCGCCTACCCCGGCAAACAGGGAAGGGAGAGCTGTCCAGAAGAACACACGCCAAGGACGCCGTCCCTTCAGATGGATCGATGCCGCACGGCACACCCACGGCATAAGAAGCGACGAGAGCATCCACGCGCTCCCATCATTGAGCCAGCGATCCAATTTGTAGCGCCACCCGATCAGGATGAACACCCAGCCGATGAACGCGAGCATGCTGGAAAAGAGGAGCGTGGACCTGCCCGCAAGGCGCAGTCGCTGCAGCCAGCGTCGACGCCCCGGCAGCAGAGCGAAGATTCCGGCGGGCACATAGAACAGCAGCATCAACATCCAGACAAAGGGATCCCGGTAGACCAAGTGCGAGTCTCCGAGTTGTCGGTTGAATCCACGCAGGTAGAGACACAGGCTGTTGGATGCCGTCTCCGCCAGCCGCGTGAGCGGGATATCCTGTTTGTTCTCTCCCACCGTGAGGATGAAAATGTGCCTGTCGCTCTGCGTGTAGCGTTGAAAAAGCTGATACGGGGTAGAGATGGAAACCCAAAAAGTATCGGGCGGCCAAATGACGTCATCGGTCATTACCTCGTAACCCACTCCAGACCTGGCGAGTTCCTTATCTTTGGCGAGCTTTAGCTCTGCAAGCGACCCGATCCCCCCCGGCACATTCTTGGGGATGACCATGAGCTGCATCAACCGCATGCGCGTGAAGTTTTCGGGGACATACTCCTCAGGCCGGACTCGAATGAGCGGCGAGAGTAAGTTTTCGGAATCAACATTCCTTTGGTGAAAGCGAACGACCTCTATTTCACCATGGAGTTCTGCCTCCGCCGTGTAATCGAAATTAAACCGGAGCGTCTCCCCATAATGCCCGACGAAAACATTTTCCCACTTCTTCTTGTCGAGCGAGATCCCGCTTTTCACCGACTCAGAGAACGAAAAGGGAGGGGTGAGGAACAAGAAGATGAAAACGGAAACGGGCAGGAGTTTCTTCATGAGCGTCGTCTATTTCATCTCCAATCTTAAGACTGGGAAAGGATAAGGGTCCGAATTGGGCAATCTAAACCTCGTCGCTCCGCCGCGCCCTACAAATCCCGCCCGCCTCACTCCAACTATTCCAGTAAGTCCACTAAGTTGACCCCAGGCACCGCTACAGGTGTCCCTCCGTTTCCCTAACTCCCCTTCCCCGCGGGGAAGGGGTAAGGGGTAGGGGGAACCTAAAGCTCGCCTCGCCTGCGCCCGCCGGCTCAAGCCGATGTCATGCGCGCACTTACGGAAGACCCAGCTCAGCGGCCGTCATCTTCTTTGCGGAGATTTTTCCGTTCTCTCCTTGGAAGAATACAGTGAGTCCGTTGCTCTCGGGCAACCAGGCCGGGACGTATTCTAAAGCAGTCCACCCAGTCTGAAAGGGTTTCTGTGGTAATGGCAGCTGAGAGAGTTCTTTCCCTTCCGAATCCCAGACATGCAGCCTCGACGTCTCCCCGCCTTTCAGGCCACGGCCAGCTGTGAGTTCCTAAGATGAATCTCAGCATACTCTCGAGGCGTTAAGCCACCGAGAGAGCTGTGCGGCCGTTCGTCGTTGTAGTCTTTCCTCCACG